>NZ_JBAPLU010000007.1:0-203484 GCF_037083825.1 Klenkia sesuvii | reverse complement strand
TCACGCCGGGCGTCGACGGCCAACCGGATGGCCCTCTCCCGCAGCTCGTCGGGGTACTTCCGTGGTGCTGCCATGATCGTCATGCTCCCGTGGGTTCGATGCCTCCATCAAACCCGGAGCGAGACAGCCCCAGGGAGACGTCCGCGGCTACGCCCAGGGCCGCTACTTGGATGGCACGGCCCGACCCGCCGGACCCAGCCCCTGGGAGGTCCTCACCTCGGAGTCGTTCGCGATGGCGTGAGTCACGGGATCTGGTCAGTCGTCCCGGCTGTAGTCCTCAGCCAGGGGCGTTCTCCGTGCCATCGTCTTCCGTGCCAGCAACGTAGACCTACCCGAGCTTGCCGAGCACCCGTCTCGGGGGTTGCGAGGAGGCGAAGCCATGAGCCCTCCCCAGGTCGGCTCATGCCGCTTCCGGGAGCGAGCAGCCGCCACGGGTCGGCTCGCGCCTCATGCCCGCTCTCAGGCCCGCCCGGAAGCAGGTACGTCAGGTGTTCCCCCAGATGCACGTGGACCGGACACCCCCGCAGAGGCACCCGGTCCACGACAGCTCGACCAGCTCAGATGAGCGGGGTGACCTGCTCGGGCACATCCAGCAGGGACCGGCCGTAGGCCTCGCTGGCGAGGGCGGGGTTAACCACCGCGTGCCGGGAGCCGGTCTCCAAGTCCCGCCACTTGAGCTGCAGCAGGCTGGCCTCGGCGAAGCTGCCGGCGCCCTGCACCGACAGCAGCAGGTCCATCGCCTCGCGCGAACGGCGGGCGACGACCCCGACATCCATCTTCACCCGGGCCCGGACCTTCACGTCCAGGTAGTCGGGGGACTGGCTGGCCTCGTCGATGTCGGTGGCGGCGCGCCGCATGTGCAGCCGCGCGGTGTCGATCAGCGATTGCGCCTCAGCCATGTTGATCTGGGTCGACCCGGACTCCACGGATCGCTCGTAGAAGGAGTAGTTGATCGGCCGGCCCTTGGCAAGCGACGTCAGGACCATCTCCATCGCGCCTTGCACCAGGCCCAGCTGCGGGCCGACCAGGACCAGGGCCAGCACCGGCACGAACGCCGAGCGGTACAACGCCTCGTCCTTGTGCTCGGTCGGGTAGTCCCCGCCGATGGCCGCGGGCACCGAGAGGATGCGGTGCGAAGGCACGAATACGTCCTCGGCGATGAGGGTGTTGCTACCGGTGCCGCGCATCCCGGCGACGTACCAGGTGTCCTTGATGGACAGGTCGCTCATCGGGATCAGCGCCAGACCCTGGTCGATCTGTTGGCCCTCGGCGTTGACCACCGGGACTCCAAGCATCGCCCACTGGGAGTGCAGGCTGCCCGAGGCGAAGCCCCACGAACCGGTGACCCGCAGGCCACCCTCGGTGTGCACCGAGGTCGAGCTGGGGGCCACGACACCACAGATGCGGGCGTCGGGATCGGCCTCGAGGACATCGCGCTGAGCCTGGTCAGGGTACAGCCCGATCAGCCAGCCGCAGACGTTGATCAGCGTGGCCGCCCAGGCAGTGGAGCCACACCCCTGGCCAAGGGTGGAGCTGACCTCCAGGAACGTGCGGAAGTCGGCCTCGTGGCCGCCGAACCGGCGGGGCACCGAGATCTTGAACAGCCCGGCGTCGGCAAGAGCCTGGATGTTCTCCTCGGGCACGCGGCGCTCGGCGTCTGCCCGCTGGGCATTGGAGCGCAGCAGGTCGACCAGGGCCGCAGCCCGAGCGGGCAAGTCGCTCGATCACGAGCTTCCCCGCATCTTGGCCGCCCCGGCTGGCTGGCCTACGACGTCGACCGGTTCGTCGACGGCGGCCACCACGTCGTCCTGCTCGGCCTCGTACGCTTGGCCGAGACCGCCGACGGTGCTCCGCTCATCTATCACTCCCGAGAGTTCGGCACCCACGCCGCGCTGTAGGCAATCGCCTGACGCTCCGGTCGGCGTTGCAGCTCAGGAACCCCGTATGCCTATCCCCGGAATCTGGCGACACCGCCGCTTGTGCGGCCGTAGCTCAGGCAACATTCCCCGCGGCGTGACCGGCATGGCAGTGCCGGGGCACTAGCGGATATACCCCGCGAACATCGCGAACGCGCCCTGGGCTTGGCCCATGCAGTCGACACCGGGGTCAGCGGTGGCGAGCACTTGGCTGGGAGCTGGGGGTCCCAGGCGCCAGGCTGCCTATCCGGGGTCCAGGACTCAGGAGGCGAGAGTGCCTTCTACTTTGGCCGGCCCGGCGGCCCCTACCCCGAGGTGGGCCATGAGCGGCAGTCGTGGAATCAGTAGGCGAGACCCGGCAGACGGCAGATTGGCGGACCGGCCGCCCGGCGGACCAGCCGACGGGCCGCCCGGCGGACCAGCCGCCCGGCGGACCGGCCCATCGGGCAAGGCGCAGCCCCACCCGGACCGCGCCAGGGCCCCACCGGTGGCGGCCCCCGCCTTCTCCTGTGCCATGTGCGGCGTCGTCCTCCCGCACGAAAGTCCAGCCCCCTGGGCCAGATCTGCTGGAGGAGGACAGGACATCGTGCACCCCCCTGATCAACGCTGGGCGTGCCTGGATCGGGCTGGGCCAGTGCGGCGAGGCGGCGCCGGGACCGGAACGCAGGAAGGCCCCGTCCACCGGGGTGGACGGGGCCTTCCTGCAACCGATGGGGTCAGCTGTGCGCGTTCTGCCCCGAGTAGTACTCGAACAGCAGGCCGCCGATGGTGATCAGCAGAGCCGCGCCGGCCATGATGATCAGCCAGGGGTAGAAGAACGCCAACGCCAGACCCATGAGGGCGGCCGAGAGGGCGAGCCCGAAGGGCCAGTAGCTCCCCGGGGAGAAGAACCCCAGCTCACCGGCGCCGTCGGCGATCTCGGCGTCCTTGAGGTCCTCGGGCCGGGAGTCGATGCGGCGCGAGACGAACCAGAAGAACCCACCGATGAGCCCGAGGAGACCGGCGGAGAGCGCCAGGGCGGTGGTGCCGATGGGCTCGCGCGACCACACCCCGTAGACGACCGCGAGGACGATCGCGAACACCGCGATCACGTTGAAGATGAGTGCTTCGACCTTCACGGCCTGTCCTCCCGCTGCGCGTTCTGGAAGTGGGTCACGTCAGTTGCCCGCGGCGTCGAGCTGCTGGGACTCGGTGAGCTGGTCGAACGGCTGGGTCGTGGTGGCCGACCCGTCCTGCCCGATGCTCTCGAGGGCGTCGTAGGTGGACAGGCCGTCCTCGCGGGCAGCCAGGTAGGCGTCGTAGTCGTCGCCGGACACCGCGCGGACCTCGAAGTTCATGTTCGCGTGGTAGGTGCCGCACAGCTCGGCGCAGCGGCCCACGAAGGCGCCCTGCTCGCGGACGGTGACCTCGAAGACGTTGTCGCGGCCGTTCTCGTTGCCGGGGATGACGTCGAGCTTGAAGAGGAACTCGGGCACCCAGAACGAGTGGATGACGTCGGCCGAGGCCACCTCGAAACGGATCGTCTGGTCGACGGGGACGACCAGGATCGGGATCTCGGTGCTCGAACCGGTCGTGCTCACCGGGGTGCCGCCGTTGGCGTCGGTGGTCTCCGGGTAGACGAACTGCCAGTTCCACTTGAAGGCGTTGACCGCGATCGTGACGTCGGGGTTGTCGCTGCGCTCCTGCACCCGGTTCTGCACGACGACGGTGTAGAAGAACAGCACCGCGATCATGACGAACGGGATGATCGTGTAGACGATCTCCAGGGGCAGGTTGTAGGCCGTCTGCTTCGGCAGCTCGTCACCGCGCTTGCGGTGGCGGATCATCGACCAGAAGATCAGCCCCCACACCGCGACCCCGACGACCAGGGCGGCGATGACCGAGCCGGTCCAGAGGTGGCGCATCTGCTCGGCCTCGTCGGTCACACCCTCGGGCCAGCCGAACCGCCAGAACTCGTTGTTGAGTTCGCATCCGGAGAGGCTGAGCACAGCCAGGACGCCGAGCGCGGCGACCCGCGCGAGCTTGCTCCGTCGAGCCACTGCTCGGTGCCTCCTTGTTCCTCCGCGCAGCGGGCGCCGCGCGGTACGGATCGGTGTCTGTCGTGGGGGCTTCCCGGTCTGTCGACAGGTGCTGCCCACCACGACCACAGTCGAGGCGAGCGTAGCCGACCGCACCTGGACGGCGACCCCTGGCTGCAGACCGCCCGGCCAGGTGTTGCCGAGGTGTGACCTGGTCCGTGGACCACCGGTGCCGACCGGCCCGGCGGTTACAGTCGCAGGCGTGCTCCCCCGGTTGTTGACCCTGCGCTGGGTGCTGCTGCACCTGCTGGTGGCCGCGTTGTTCGTCGCCACCTTCTTCCTCGGTTACTGGCAGCTGTCCAAGGCCGAGAACGGCGGCGGGGCGGTCAACTGGAGCTACGCCCTGCAGTGGCCCCTCTACGGGTTCATGGGCCTGTGGTTCTACGCCAAGATGGTCCGCGTCGAGCTCAACCGGGACCCCGACGAGGACGAGCCGGGCCACGAGGTCGTGCTCTACCAGCGCCCGCGCATCGACACCACCGGCGACCCCGAGCTCGCTGCCTACAACCGCTACCTGGCCGAGCTCAACGAGAAGGCCCTGCGAGGTCGAGATGGCAACTGACACCACCGTCCCCCCGCGCACCGCCGCGGCCCTCAAGCGCTACCAGGTCATGGCCTACGTCGTGGGCGTCATGCTGCTGGTGCTGGTGCTCGTGGCCATCCCGCTCCGCTACGGCTTCGACGTGCCCGAGGTGTCCAAGGTCGTCTCCCCGATCCACGGCTTCCTCTTCATCGTGTACCTCGTCACCGCCTTCGACCTCGCCCTCAAGGCGAGGTTCACCGGCAAGGGCACGGTGCTGGTGCTGCTGGCCGGCGTCGTCCCCTTCCTGTCCTTCTGGGCCGAGCGGCGGGTGAGCCGGCGGGTGCTGGCCGGCCAGCCCCTCTGACGCCCACCGCCCCCGACACCCCGCGGAGACCCCCTCCCCCATGTGCGGCCTGCTCGCCTACCTGTCCACCGATGCCGAGCGGGTCGACCAGGCCCGGGTCGACGGCGTCCGGCACGCCCTGCACTGCCTGCACCACCGCGGTCCCGACGACACCGCGGTGTGGTCCGACGGGCACACGGTGCTGGGGTTCAACCGGCTGTCGATCATCGACGTCGGGGGCAGCCCGCAGCCGCTGGCCTACGCCGGTGACCGCTACCGGATCCTGTTCAACGGCGAGATCTACAACTACGTCGAGCTGCGTGCCGAGCTGCGCGAGCTGGGTGCCGAGTTCGCCACCGAGGGCGACACCGAGGCGATCGTGGCCGGGTTCCACCACTGGGGCCCCGACGTCGTCCACCGCCTGCGCGGCATGTTCGCGTTCGTCATCTGGGACACCGAGACCGGGACGGCGTTCGGCGCCCGCGACCCCTTCGGCATCAAGCCGCTGTTCACCGCGCGGCTGGCCGATGGCGGGCTCGTGCTCAGCAGCGAGAAGAAGGCGCTGCTGGAACTGCTGGGCGGGTCCGAGGCGGCCGGTGGCGTGGACCCGGCATCGCTGCAGCACTACCTGACCCTGCAGTACGTGCCCGAGCCGGCCACCCTGCACCGCGGCATCGCGAAGGTCGAGAGCGGCACCCGGTTCACCCTCGCCGGCGGGGAGATGACGACCGAGCGGTGGTTCCACCCCCGGTTCACCCCGCGGCCGGTGCCCGCCGGGGCTGCGCAGCAGCTCTACGACCGCATCGCCGAGGTGCTGGAGGAGTCGGTCGCCAAGCACATGCGCGCCGACGTGACGGTCGGGTCGTTCCTGTCCAGCGGCATCGACTCCACGGCCATCGCCGCGCTCGCCCACCGCTACAACCCCGACCTGCTCACCTTCACCGTCGGGTTCGCCCGCGAGTCGACGTCCGAGGTCGACATCGCGGCCGAGTCCGCGGCGGTCCTCGGGGTGCGCCACGTCCCGGTGGAGATCACCGCCGACGACTTCGCCGCGGCCATCCCCGAGGTGGTCTGGTACCTCGACGACCCGGTCGCCGACCCCGCGCTCGTGCCGCTGTACTTCGTGGCCCGGGAGGCCCGCAAGCACGTCAAGGTGGTGCTCTCCGGCGAGGGCGCCGACGAGCTGTTCGGCGGGTACACGATCTACCGCGAGCCGCTGAGCCTGGCCTGGGCGAAGGGCCTGCCGGCCCCCGGGCGCCGGGCGCTGACCCGCATCGCCGGCCTGCTGCCCGAGGGCGTCCGCGGCCAGGACCTGCTGCGCCGGGCGGCCACCCCGCTCGAGCAGCGCTACTACGGCAACGCCCGCAACCTGCGCGACGACGAGCTCGCCGCGCTCATGCCGGGCCGCGACCGCGACCTGTCGCACGTACAGGTCACCGAGGCGCTGTACGCCCAGGCCCGTGACGCCGGCTACGACGACGTGACCGCGATGCAGTACGTCGACCTGTTCACCTGGCTGCGCGGGGACATCCTGGTCAAGGCGGACAAGATGACCATGGCCAACTCCCTCGAGCTGCGCGTGCCCTTCCTCGACCCCGAGGTGTTCGCGCTGGCGTCGACCCTGCCGCTGGAGATGCGCACGCCCCGCGGTCGGGGGCACGCGAAGGCGGGGACGACGAAGTACGCCCTGCGGCAGGCCATGCGCCAGATCGTGCCGCCGCGCATCATGGACCGCCGCAAGCTGGGCTTCCCCGTGCCGACGGCCGACTTCCTCGCCGGCCCGCTGCACGACTGGGCGCGGGACATCATCACGTCCAGCCAGACCGAGCAGTGGCTGGACCGCACCGTCGTCCTCGGTCTGCTCGAGCGGCTGCGCGCGGCCGCTGCGGCGGGGGCCCCGCCCAGCAAGCGCACCGCCCGTCAGCTGTGGGAGGTGCTGGTCTTCATGGTCTGGCACGGCATCTTCGTCGAGGAGCGCATCGCCGTCGACGTCCCCGAGACCGTCTACCCCGTCACGCTGTAGGGACGACGGAGGCCCGGCACCCCAGGGGTGCCGGGCCTCCGTCGTGCGGGGTCAGGAGAACGAGTCACCGCAGGCGCAGGAGCTGCCCGCGTTGGGGTTGTCGATGGTGAACCCCTGCTTCTCGATGGTGTCGACGAAGTCGATCGTGGCGCCACCGAGGTAGGGCGAGCTCATGCGGTCCACGATGACCTCCACGCCGCCGAACTCGTGGGTCTGGTCGCCGTCGAGGAAGCGCTCGTCGAAGAAGAGCTGGTAGCGCAGGCCGGAGCAGCCACCGGGCTGCACGGCGATGCGCAGGCGCAGGTCGTCACGCCCCTCCTGGTCCAGCAGCGCCTTCACCTTGGCCGCAGCCGGGTCGCTGAGGATGACGCCGGTGGCGGCGTCGGGGGTGGCCTGGGTGTCCTGCACGGTCATGGTCTGTCCTCCCACATCGAGGGTCCGGCGCAACCGGGGCTCTGCTGCGTTCTGCGCGGACCAACACCGCCGTGGCGGGGCTGCTTCCCACTGTACGGCGCCGCGGGCGCGCGCAGGCTGTTGCGCAGGTCTCGGCGCAGCTCCGGGACCGGTGCCCGGCCACGTAGACTCGCCGGCTGTGAAGCTCCGTCTGCCAGGCCGCCGTCCCGCCGAGACCACCCCGGACCCGGCCGTCGACCTCACCGCCCAGCAGCTGAGCACGGTCGGCAAGGGGCGTCCCACGCCCAAGCGCAGCGAGGCCCAGGGCCGCCGCCAGGGCCCGCCGCCGCCCCCGCCGCGCACGCGCAAGGAGGCCTACAAGCGCATGCGCGAGCAGCAGGCGGCCAACCGGGGCAGCGCCCGCGAGGCCGCAGCCCGTGGGGACGACAGCGCCCTGCCCGCCCGCGACCGGGGCCCCGAGAAGCGCCTGGTGCGCGACGTGGTGGACGCCCGCCGCAACGCCGGCAGCCTCTTCCTCGTCGTCGCCGCCCTGGTGCTGGTCGGCTACTTCATCCCCAACCAGGCCGTGCAGAGCTACACCGTCTTCCTGTGGTTCGCCTTCTTCCTGGTCATCATCGGCGACTCGGTCGTGCTGGGTCGACGCATCAAGAAGGTCGTCGCCGAGCGGTTCCCGAACGTCACCCGCACCAGGGGCCTGGTCTGGTACGGCATCAGCCGTGCCACGATGGTCCGCCGGTGGCGGTTCCCCAAGCCGCAGGTGGCCGTCGGCGCCGAGGTGTAGGCCCCCGGCGTCCGGCCTACGTTCGAGGGCGTGCAGACACGTCGACTGGGCCGCTCCGGCCTGAACATCACCGAACTCGCCTACGGCAACTGGCTCACCCACGGCAGCCAGGTCGAGGAGGACGCCGCGCACGCCTGCGTGCGCGCCGCCCTCGACGCCGGCATCACCACGTTCGACACCGCCGACGTCTACGCCGGCACGAAGGCCGAGTCCGTGCTCGGCCGCGCGCTGGCCGGCCAGCGCCGCGAGTCCCTGGAGATCGCCACCAAGGTCTACTGGCCGACCGGCCCCGGGGCGAACGACCGCGGGCTGGGCCGCAAGCACGTCATCGAGAGCTGCCACGCCTCGTTGCAGCGGCTGCAGACCGACTACGTCGACCTCTACCAGGCGCACCGGTACGACTCCACGGTGCCGCTGGAGGAGACCATGACCGCCTTCGCCGACCTCGTGCGCGCCGGGAAGGTGCTCTACGTCGGGGTCTCGGAGTGGCGGGCCGAGGAGATCGCCGCCGGTGCAGCGCTCGCGCGTGAACTGGGCATCCAGCTGATCAGCAACCAGCCGCAGTACTCGATGCTGTGGCGGGTGATCGAGGCCGAGGTCGTGCCGACCTCGGAGGCCGAGGGCGTCTCGCAGATCGTGTGGTCGCCGCTGGCCCAGGGCGTGCTGACCGGCAAGTACCAGCCCGGGCAGGCCCCGCCGGCCGACAGCCGCGGCGGTCACCCCAGTGCGGGTGGCTCGATGAAGGGCTACCTGACCGACGACGTCCTGACCCGGGTGCAGCAGCTGCGGCCGATCGCCGAGGACCTCGGGCTGTCCATGGCCCAGCTGGCGTTGGCCTGGGTGCTGCAGAACGGCAACGTGGCCGCCGCGATCATCGGGGCCACCCGGCCCGAGCAGGTGCACGACAACGTGGCGGCGGCCGGGGTCGAGCTGGGCGCGGACGTGCTGGCCCGCATCGACGAGGTGCTGGGCGACGTCGTGGAGCGCGACCCGGGCAAGACCAGCCGGGGCTGACGCGGCGGCGGGGACGCCGTCAGGAGGCCGAGAGCCCCATCGGGCCGTAGACGACGGTGTCCCCGCGCAGCAGCGAGGCACTGGCCGCGCCACGCTCGAGCAGCGTGCGCCAGTGCTCACCCAGCCACGACTCGGCCTCGCCCTGCGCCTCCTCCACCGGGACGTCGACGTCGAGGTCGGACGGGTCGAGCACGGTGCCGTCGGGGCCGTGCAGCCGCCATGTCCAACCCGTCGTCGAGCCGCTCGCAGGCGAGGTCATACCAGCCACCCTAGCGAGGGACGCCTTCAACCGATGTCGTTCCGCCTTCGTCCGCTGCCCAGGGTTGGCGGCCGGTGACGCCGGGCATGGGGGCCTGTGTCGATCACCCCCCCGCGCACAGGAGACCTGATGAGCCAGCCCCCCGTGGCCGACGGCGCGCACCGCGCCGACGTCCACCCCGACCCCTCCCGCGCCTCGACCGGCCAGCTGATCGGCGAGCTGCCCGACCTGGTCACCCGCCTGGTCCGCGACGAGGTCCGACTGGCCCAGGCCGAGGTCAAGGGCAAGGCCAAGAAGCTCGGCGTGGGCGCCGGGCTCTTCGGCGGCGCCGGCCTGGTCGCCCTGCTCGGCCTGAACGCGCTCATCACCGCGGCGATCCTGGGCCTGGCCAACGTGCTGCCGGGCTACCTGGCCGCGATCATCATCGCCGTCGTCCTGTTCCTCGTGGCCGGCGTGCTGGCGCTGCTGGGCAAGAAGGACGTGCAGGACGCCAAGCCCCCGCTGCCCACCGAGACCCTCGACAGCGTCAAGACCGACCTCGCCGCCGTGAAGGGGAGTGCCACGCGATGACCAGCCGACCCGAGGGCGCCCACGGACCCGGCGCGCCGGACGTGTCCGGCCCGACCGAGCCCGACGAGATCAAGGCCGACATCGAGGCCACCAGGGAGCAGCTGGCGGCCACCGTCGACGAGCTCAGCCACCGCCTGGACGTCGGCTCCCGCGCCAAGGAGACCGCGGCCCGGACCAAGGACACCGCCGTGGAGACCTACCGGGAGAACCCACCCGTCGTGATCGGCATCGGTGTGGTCGTCGTGGCCGCCGTCGTGGCCCTGGTCGTACGGCGGGCCCGACGGTGAGCGCCGGCGCGAAGGCCGCCTACCGGCCGGTCGGGCTCCTGGCGGGCATCGCCGCAGGTGCCATCTCCGGCCGGGTCTTCAAGGTGGTCTGGAAGCGGATCGCCGACGAGGACGACGCCCCCGGCGCCATGCAGAGCGAGTACACCACCGGGCACGTGCTGCTCGCTGCCGCCATCCAGGGCGCGATCTTCGCGGTCGTCAAGGCCGGGGTCGACCGGTTCGGCGCCCAGGCGTTCACCAAACTCACCGGCTCCTGGCCCGGGGACTGAGAGGTCTGACGATGGACGGCATCAAGCGCCCCGACAGCGCGGTGGACCGCATCCGGCAACGGGTGGAGGAGAAGGCGGCCCGGCGGGCCGCGGCCCAGGAGGAGGCCGAGCGCGCCGCGGACCGCGGTCCGCGGCGCGCCGCGACCGACCCACCCCAGGCGGAGGGCCAGCACGAGCGGCTGCCCGGCGTGGACGCCGAGCGTCCGACCGACATCCCCGCGCGCGGCTGGAAGCAGATCCTCAAGCGGGCCTGGGCGGAGAACAGCGCCGACAACATGCCGATCATCGGTGGCGGCGTGGCGTTCTTCGGTTTCCTGGCGATCTTCCCCACGATCATCGCCGCCATCTCGCTGTACGGGTTGTTCGCCTCTCCGGAGACGGTGCAGTCCCAGGTCGAGAGCCTGAGGGGCACCGTGCCCGAGGAGGTGCTGTCGATCATCAGCACCCAGCTCGAGTCGGTCGCGACCTCCAACAGCGGTGCCTTGTCCGTCGGCCTGGTCGTCTCGATCCTCGCCGCGCTGTTCTCCGCGTCGGGCGGGGTGAACAACCTCATCACCGCGGTCAACCTGGCCTACGACGAGGTCGAGACCCGCAACGCCATCAAGCGGCGCGGGCTGGCCCTGCTGCTGACCTTCGGCGCGATCGTGTTCGTGCTGGTCACCGTCAGCCTCGTCGCGGTCACCCCGGTGGTGCTGGATGCGCTGAACCTCGGGGTCCTCGGCACCGTCCTGGCCCAGGTCGTTCGGTGGACCCTGCTGCTGGCGCTCATGGCCGGTGCGCTCGCGGTGCTCTACCGGGTGGCCCCCGACCGCGACGCGCCCCAGTTCCGGTGGGTCAGCCTGGGCTCGGTGGTGGTGACCGTCGCCTGGGTCGTGATGTCGATCGGCTTCAGCTTCTACGTCAGCAACTTCGGCTCCTACTCGGCCACCTACGGGGCGGTTGCCGGGGTCGTGGTGCTGATGCTGTGGCTGCAGCTGACGGTGTTCCTCGTGCTGCTCGGAGCGGAGATCAACTCCGAGACCGAGCACCAGACCGCGCAGGACACCACGCAGGGCGACCCGGTGCCGATGGGGACCCGCGAGGCGACGGTCGCCGACGAGCTGCCCGAGGAGCCCACCCCCACCAAGGAGTCCGCCCGCAGCGCCTGACCGTCAGCGCACGTGGGAGGGCACGAACGGCGGCTTGACCACCTCCACCGGCGAGGTCCGGCCCCGCACGTCGACCACCAGCTCCCGGCCGGGGGCGGGGTCGGCGGCGGTGTCCAGCAGCGCCAGGGCGATCCCGGCGCGCAGGGTCGGCGAGAAGGTCCCGCTGGTCACCTCGCCGACCCGGGCGCCGGACCCGTCCAGCACCTGCATCCCCGGACGCGGGATCCCCCGGCCCGGCGCGCGCAGCCCCCACAGCTGCCGCGCCGGGCCGGCCTCGCGCTCGGCGAGCAACGCCTGCCGCCCCCAGAAGTCCGGCTTGCGCCAGCCGACCGCCCACCCGGCCCGCGCCTGCACGGGGCTGATGTCGACCGAGAGCTCGTGGCCGTGCAGCGGGTAGCCCATCTCGGTGCGCAGGGTGTCGCGAGCACCCAGGCCGCAGGGCCGGATCTGCTCCGTCTCCCCCGCCGCCAGCAGCGCATCCCACAGCTCCCCGGCCCGCTCGGCCTCGACCAGCAGCTCGTAGCCGTGCTCGCCGGTGTACCCGGTGCGGCAGACGGTCACGTCCCCGCTGCCCTGGGTCACGGCGAAGGACATGTACTCCAGCGCCCCAGGAAGGCCCACCGCGGCCAGCACCTCGGCCGAGCGGGGGCCCTGCAGGGCCAGGACGGCGACCTCGGTGTGCCGGTCGGTGACCGTGACGCCCTCGGGGGCGACCGCGGCCAGGCGGGCCAGGACCTCGGCGGCGTTGGCGGCGTTGGGCACCAGCAGGACGTCGTCGTCGGCGTGCAGGTAGACGATGAGGTCGTCCACGACGCCGCCGGCGTGCTCCTCGTCGTCGGGCCGGCAGCACAACGTGTACTGCGCCTGCCCGGGGACGATGCGGCCCAGGTCGTTGGTCAGGCAGCGGTTCACCAGCGCGGCGGCCCCGGGACCGCGCACCGTGCCCGTGCCCAGGTGCGACACATCGAAGAGTCCGACCCCCTCGCGCACCGCGGTGTGCTCGGCGATGACACCGCCCCCGGCGTACTCCAGCGGCATCGACCACCCACCGAAGTCGGCCAGCTTGGCGCCGGCGGCCAGGTGGCGCCCGTGAAGGGGTGAGGTCCGCGTCGTCACGCCTGTCGACCGTAGTGCCGGGCACCCACCGCGGGGACGGCGCCGTCCGGGCGGTTCTTCTAGGGTGGGCGGGTGCCGCCGACGATCACCGCCACCGACCGCCCGCTCGAGAAGCTCACCGCCGACGCCGTGGTCGTCGGGGTCGGCAAGGGTCCCGACGGCCCGCTGGCCACCCCCGGCGCCGACGCCGTCGACCGGTTGCTGGGCGGTCGCCTCATGGCGGCCCTGGCCGACCTGGGCGCACGCGGCGCCGAGGACGAGGTCACCCGGTTGGCCACGTTCGGCCAGGGCCCCTTCCCGGTCGTCGCGGTCGTCGGTCTGGGCCCAGCCCAGACCGACGGCAGCTACCCCTCCGACGCGGTCCGCCGCGCCGCCGGCGCCGCCAGCCGGGCCCTGACCGGCCGCGCCTCGGTCGTCTCCCTGCTCGCCGCGGTCGGCGGCGCCCCCGACGACGACCGGTTGCACGCCGTCGGCGAGGGCGCCCTGCTGGGTGCCTACGAGTTCACCGCCTACAAGTCGACCCTGCCCGCCGACCGGCCGGCCCCGCCGCGGTCGTTCGAGCTGGTCGTGCCCGACGCCGGTGGCGCCAAGGCCGCGTTGACCCGCGTGCGGGCGGTCGCCGACGCCGTCGCCCTCGCCCGTGACCTGGTCAACACCCCACCCAACGACCTCTTCCCCGCCGAGCTGGCCGCGCGCGGCGCCGCCGCCGGCAAGGAGGCTGGCCTGTCCGTCGAGGTCCTCGACGAGGAGCAGCTGGCCGCCGGCGGGTACGGCGGCATCCTGGCCGTGGGCGGCGGGTCCACCCGGGGCCCGCGGCTGCTGCGGCTGACCTACCGCGGCCGGCGCGCCCGCCGGTCGGTCGCCCTGGTGGGCAAGGGGATCACGTTCGACAGCGGCGGCCTGTCCATCAAGCCCGCGCTGAAGATGGAGGACATGAAGAGCGACATGGCCGGCGCCGCCGCCGTGATCGCCACCGTGTGCCTGGTCGCCGAGCTGGGGCTACCCGTCGACGTCACCGCCACCGTGCCGATCGCCGAGAACCTGCCCTCCGGCAGCGCCTACCGACCGGCCGACGTCGTGACCTTCCGCAACGGCAAGACGGCCGAGATCACCAACACCGACGCCGAGGGCCGGGTCGTGCTGGCCGACGCCATCGCCCGGGCGGCCGAGGACTCCCCCGACTACCTGCTCGAGACCTCGACCCTGACCGGCGCCCAGACGGTCGCCCTCGGCGGGCGCACCGCCGGCGTGATGGGCACCGCGGAGCTGCGCGACGCCGTCGTGGCCGCCGGCACCCGGGTGGGCGAGCCCATGTGGGCCATGCCGTTGCCGCCCGAGCTGCGCCGCGGCCTGGACTCCGCCACCGCGGACTTCGTCAACGCCAACCCCGACCGCCTCGGCGGCATGCTCGTCGGCGGCCACTTCCTCGCCGAGTTCGTCCCCGACGGGCTGCCGTGGGCGCACGTCGACGTCGCCGGGCCGGCCTACAACACCGGCGGCGCGTGGGGGTGCACCCCCAAGGGGGGCACCGGGGTCCCGGTGCGCACGCTGCTGGCGACGATCGAGGACCTGGCCCGGAGCTGAACCCGCGGGCTCAGCCCTGCTGCTCCCTCCTCCGGTGGGTCCAGTCGCGCATGCGTTGGGGGTAGCCGGTGACCTGGGCGTCGTAGACCGGGATGGCCAGGTCCCGGGAGAGCCGGCGGGCCACCTCGGGGCCGTCGATGCGCCGCCGGGTCCACTCGCCGTCGGCGGCCACCAGCACGATGGTGGACTCGGTCACCGCGGTGCGCGGCTCCACGTAGCCCTCGACGCCGCGCCGGGTCCCCACGAACTGCTCGAGGTGCCCGAGGTCGGCCCGACCCGAGGGGCGGTCCAGGGTCGCGCGGCGGCCACCACGCGCGCCCTGCCCGCCGGTGCCGCGCCGTCCGCGCAGCTTGTCGAACAGACCCACGTCGCACTCCTCCCGCGCGGCGCGAGCGGGTGGGGACCCGTCGCGCGGACGCCGGACTCGGCGCCCGCCGGGCCAACGGAGCAGGTCGGGTGCGCGTTCCCCGCAAGTGGCAGGATGGGGTCCGCACCACCCCCGCACCGCCCCCGCACCAGCCCGCGGCGAGCACGACCTGCCCGCCGCCGGCCGAGCCGCACCGAGGAGAACCTGTGAGCGCACCCGCCCAGACCGCCGACCTCGTCATCCTGGGAGGTGGCTCGGGTGGCTACGCCGCCGCGCTCCGCGGCGCCGAGCTCGGGCTGTCGGTCGTGCTGATCGAGAAGGACAAGGTCGGCGGCACCTGCCTGCACCGGGGCTGCATCCCCACCAAGGCCCTGCTGCACGCCGCGGAGGTGGCCGACTCCGCCCGCGAGGGCGAGCAGTTCGGCGTCAAGACCTCGCTGGCCGGCATCGACATGGCCGGGGTGAACGAGTACAAGGGCGGGGTCACTGCCAAGCTCTACAAGGGCCTGCAGGGCCTGATCAAGAGCCGCAAGATCACCTACGTCGAGGGTGAGGGCACGCTCGTCTCCCCGACCGCCGTGGCCGTGGGCGACACCACCTACGAGGGCAAGCACGTGCTGCTGGCCACCGGTTCCTACGCCCGCAGCCTGCCCGGCATCGACATCAACGGCAGCACGGTCATCACCAGCGACCAAGCCCTCGAGCTCGAGCGCGTCCCCAGCTCCGTGATCATCCTCGGCGGCGGCGTCATCGGCTGCGAGTTCGCCAGCGTGTGGAAGTCCTTCGGCGCCGACGTCACCATCATCGAGGGCCTGCCCCACCTCGTGCCGCTGGAGGACGAGGCCTCGTCCAAGCTGCTCGAGCGCGCCTACCGTCGTCGCAAGATCGACTTCTCGCTGGGCAGCCGGGTCGCCAAGGTGACCCCGGGTGAGGACGGCGTGACCGTCGACCTGGAGAACGGCAAGTCCTACTCCGCCGAGATCGTGCTGGTGGCTGTGGGCCGTGGGCCGGTCAGCGCCGGCCTGGGCTACGAGGAGGCCGGGGTCGCCATGGAGCGCGGCTTCGTGCTCGTCGACGAGTACATGCAGACCAACGTGCCCACCATCTCCGCCGTCGGTGACCTGGTGCCCACCCTGCAGCTGGCCCACGTCGGCTTCGGCGAGGGCATCCTCGTGGCCGAGCGGCTGGCCGGGTTGCCCGTCGTCCCGATCGACTACGCCGGTGTCCCCCGGGTCACCTACTCCGAGCCCGAGGTGGCCTCGGTCGGCCTCACCGAGGCGCAGGCCAAGGAGAAGTTCGGCGAGGTCGAGGTCGTGAACTACGACCTGGGCGGCAACGGCAAGAGCCAGATCCTCAAGACCTCCGGTGCGGTCAAGCTGGTGCGCGCCAAGGACGGCCCCGTCGTCGGCGTGCACATGGTCGGCAGCCGGGTCGGCGAGCTCGTGGCCGAGGCCCAGCTCATCTACAACTGGGAGGCCCTGCCCGACGAGGTGGCCTCCCTCATCCACCCGCACCCCACGCAGAGCGAGGCGGTCGGCGAGGCGCACCTCGCGTTGGCCGGCAAGCCGCTGCACTCGCACAGCTGATCCCCCACCACCCCTGACCTGAGGAGAACTGCGCTCGATGCCGACGTCCGTCACCATGCCCGCCCTGGGCGAGAGCGTCACCGAGGGCACCGTCACCCGCTGGCTCAAGGCCGAGGGCGACACCGTCGAGGTCGACGAGCCCTTGCTCGAGGTCTCCACCGACAAGGTCGACACGGAGATCCCCTCGCCCGCCGCCGGCGTGCTGACCACGATCGTCGTGGCCGAGGACGAGACCGTCGAGGTCGGTGCCGAGCTGGCGATCATCGGCGGGGAGGGTGAGGGCGGTGGCTCCTCGGCCCCGGCCGAGGAGCCCGCCGAGGCCGAGCAGCCCGCCGAGGCCGAGCAGCCCGCCGAGGCCGAGGCCCCCGCCGAGCCCGACCCGGCCCCGCAGGAGCAGGCGCAGGCCCCCACTTCGGGCGGTCAGGACGGCGGCTCGGGCGGCGGTTCGGGTGAGGGCACCCCGGTGACCATGCCGGCCCTGGGCGAGAGCGTCACCGAGGGCACCGTCACCCGCTGGCTCAAGGCCGAGGGCGACACCGTCGAGGTCGACGAGCCCCTGCTCGAGGTCTCCACGGACAAGGTCGACACCGAGATCCCCTCGCCCGCGGCGGGCACGCTCACGAAGATCCTGGTCGGGGAGGACGAGACCGTCGACGTCGGCGCGCAGCTGGCCGCCATCGGCGGCGGCACGGGCGGTGGGTCCGCGCCGGCCGAGCAGGCCCCGGCCGCGCAGGAGCCGGAGCAGCAGGAGCCGCAGCAGCAGGAGCCGCAGCAGCAGGAGCCGGAGGCGAAGCAGGCGGAGGCCCAGCCGACCCCGGTCGAGGCCGAGACCGACAACTCCACCCCGGGCGGCGACTACGGCTCCAGCGGTGCGCTGCCCGCCGGCTCGCCCACGTCGCAGCCGGCTCCGCAGGTGGCTCCCCAGGCGCCCGCCGCGTCGTCCGCGGGCGGGTCGTCCGCCGGGTCGTCGACGCCGAGCGGTGACGGCGGCGGCGCCTACGTGACGCCGCTGGTGCGCCGCCTGGCCGCCGAGCACGGGGTCGACCTGTCGTCGATCTCGGGTACCGGGGTGGGCGGGCGGATCCGCAAGCAGGACGTCCTCGCCGCGGCCGAGCAGGCCGCGCCCGCGGCGGCCCCCCAGTCGGCTCCGCAGGCTTCGGCTCCGCAGGCGTCGGCTCCGCAGGGGGCCGAGCCGCAGGGTCGGGCACCCGCGGCCGCGCCCAGCCCGCTGCGCGGCCGCACCGAGAAGCTGTCCCGGCTGCGCCGGGTCATCGCCGAGCGCATGGTGGAGTCCCTGCAGGTCAGCGCGCAGCTGACCACGGTCGTCGAGGTCGACGTCACGCGCATCGCCACCCTGCGCAACCAGGTCAAGAACGACTTCGCCGCCCGCGAGGGCGTCAAGCTGTCGTTCCTGCCCTTCTTCGCCAAGGCCTCGATCGAGGCCCTCAAGGTGCACCCCACCGTGAACTCCTCGATCGACATGGAGGCCGGGACCGTCACCTACCACGACGCCGAGAACCTCGGCGTCGCGGTGGACACCGAGCGGGGTCTGCTCGTCCCGGTCATCCGGGACGGCGGTGACCTGAGCCTGGCCGGCATCGCCCGCAAGATCGCCGACCTGGCCGAGCGCACCCGCACCAACAAGGTCACCCCCGACGAGCTCGGCGGTGGCACCTTCACGCTGACCAACACCGGCAGCCGCGGCGCCCTCTTCGACACGCCGATCATCAACCAGCCCCAGGTCGCCATCCTGGGCACCGGTTCGGTCGTCAAGCGTCCGGTCGTCGTGCAGGACGCCGAGCTCGGCGAGGTCGTCGCCGTGCGGTCGATGGTCTACCTGGCGCTGTCCTACGACCACCGCATCGTCGACGGCGCCGACGCCGCCCGGTTCCTGGTCACGGTGAAGGAGCGGCTCGAGGCCGGGCAGTTCCACGGGGAGCTCGGCCTCAGCTGAGCCCCGCGCAGCACCCCCACCTCGGGCCCCGGCGAGCACCGCCGGGGCCCGAGGTGTCGGCGGCCCCGGATGCGGGCACCACCGGCCCGCACACCCCCCCCACACCAGGAGGTCGGACCCGACCATGCAGATCGCGGTGACCGGTTCCTCCGGTCTGGTAGGCACCGAGCTCGTGTCGGCGCTGCGGGCCGACGGCCACGACGTCCGCCGGCTGGTCCGTCGGACGCCGCGCACGGCTGACGAGCACCGGTGGGACCCGGCCCACCACCAGCTCGACCCCGGCGTCCTGGCCGACGTCGACGCCGTGGTCAACCTGGCCGGCGTCGGCATCGGCGACAAGCGGTGGACCGAGCAGTACAAGCGTGAGGTGCTGGCCAGTCGGGTCGACAGCACCACCACCGTCAGCGCCGCCCTCGCGCAGGCCGCCGCGGCGGACCCCGGTCGACCACGGGTGCTGCTCTCGGCGTCGGCGGTCGGCTACTACGGCGACGGCGGGGACCGGGTGCTCGACGAGACCAGTCCGGCCGGCAAGGACTTCCTCGCCGACGTCTGCGTGCAGTGGGAGCAGGCCACCGCCCCCGCGGAGGCCGCGGGCGTGCGCGTGGCCCACCTGCGCACCGGGCTGGTGCTGGCCCGGGGTGGCCTGATGGCCAAGATCCGGCCGCTGTTCGCCCTCGGGCTCGGTGGCAAGCTGGGCTCGGGGAAGCAGTGGTGGCCCTGGATCAGCCTGCGCGACGAGGTCGACGCCATCCGGTTCCTGCTCGACGCCGACGTCGCGGGCCCGGTGGACCTCACCGGCCCCGAGCCGGTCACGAACGCCGCGTTCACCGAGGCCCTGGGCCGGGTGCTGCACCGGCCCACCGTGCTGCCGGTACCCGGCTTCGCGCTGTCGGTGGTGCTGGGCGAGTTCGCCGAGCTCGGAGTGCTGGCCGGGCAACGTGCCCTCCCCCGGGTGCTGCTGGAGTCAGGCTTCAGCTTCACCCACGGCGACGTGGAGTCAGCGCTGCGCTGGGCGGTCGGGGCGCGCTGACCGTCGTCGCCGGTCACGGGCCGAACGCGGCGGAGGCGATGCGCCAGCCCGACGGCGTGGCCTGCACCGTCATCACCACCGCGCGCGGACCGCGGGCGGCCACCGCGTACCGGCCGCCCGCACCGACGACGTCGTAGCCGGGCACCTGGTCGGTCAGCAGCAGCTGCACCCCACCGGCCACCGGTGCGACCTCGTCGACGGAGACCACCTGCGGTGCGAACCCCTCGAGGTGCTGCCCGGCCGCGGCGAGCTGGGCCATCCGCTCGGCGTCCACGTCGGCCAGCGCGCAGCCCGGGGCGTAGACGTCGGCCAACCACTCGGACCGGCCCGCGTCGAACGCCGCCGCCCGGCGGCCGTAGAGCTGCCCGACCACGACCGCCCAGCCGGCGGCGTCGTCCGGCGCCTGCGGGGTGTCCGCCGCAGGCCCCGGCGAGGGCACCTCGGTGCCGGACGGCGCAGCGCTGGTCGGCGTGGCGCCGGACGGCGTGGCGCTGCCGGGCGCGCGGGTCCCCCCGGTGGCCGGGGCGGTGCCGGTCGGCTGACCGGTCGGCTGGTCGGTCGGCACGGCGCCCGAACCGCTGCCGGTCGCATCGCCGACCGGTTGCGTGCGAGCCGCCGGCACCGGGCCCGCGTCGTGTGCACCCCACTGCACCCCGACCCACACCGCGGACAGCACCCCGACGGCGACGGCCAGGGCGGCTCCGGCCCGGCGGAGCAGCGGGCCGGCGACCCCCACCGCACCCCGGGCCCGCTGCGCCCGGTCGACCACCCCGGACCGGAGGGCGGCGCCGGCCCGGGCGGGCCACCCGCCGCTCGGCGGCGCGGCATGGGCGCGCGACGCCCGGCGCACCTGGTGGGTCAGCTCGGTGCGGGCGACGTGGTCGGTGCGGTGCAGCTCGGCGACGTCGACACCGGGTGCGGGCAGGGCGATGCGCTCGGGCCGGCAGGCGTGCCGCAGGTCGAGCGCGAACTCCGCCGCGGTGCCGCGCAGGTGGGGGTGGGGGGACAGCCCGCGCTCGACCACGGCGACGAGGGCGGCGGGTGCCTCGGGTGCGAGCAGCCCGAGGTCGGGCACCTGTCCGGCCGCGGCCACGGCGAGGGTGTTGCCCGGGCCGGCGGCGTTCCACGGGGGGATGCCGGTGAGGGCGTGGAACGCAGCCGCCGCGACGCCGAACACGTCGGAGGCCGGACCCGCGGCACCACCGCGGGCCACGACGGGGTCGACGTAGGGCGGGGTGACCTCGCCGTGGTCGGGTTCGCCCACGAGGCGCGCCACCCCGAGGTCGGTGAGGACGGGGCGCCCCTCGGCGGTCAGCACGACGTTGCCGGGTGAGACGTCGCCGTGGACGACGCCGCGCTGGTGCACGTGGGCCAGCGCGGCCGCCACCGGCGCGACCGCCGTGACCACCTCTCCCGGTCGCAGCCGCCCGCGGGCGGCCAGCAGGCGCGCCAGGCTGCCGCCGGCGAGCAGGTCCAGCACCAGGGCCACCTGCTCCCCGTCGGGGGTGCGGCGACGCACCACCTCGAGCAGCCGGACCAGGTGCGGGTGGTCGAGCTCGGCCAGCAGCGCTGCTTCCCGCACCTGCCGCTCGGGGTCGCCGCGCAGCAGCACCTTGACCGCGACCGGCGGCCCGCTCCCCCGCGGGCGGGCCCGCCAGACCTCACCGGTGCCACCGCGTCCCAGCAGCTCCTCCAGCACGTAGCCGGGCACGACCGGGCAGCGTCGACGCGCAGGGGCGGGGTGGGCCATGGCCCCGACGCTAGGGCCGCCGACGGCCCGCACCCGGGTTGTCCACAGGTCGGACCCGGCCCACGGGCGCACACCGGGTCGCTGTCGGTGGATCGGCATAGGTTCTGCCCATGACGTTGCCGGCGCGGGTCGAGGTCGTGGTCGTGGGGGCCGGGCTGGCCGGGTTGTCGGCGGCCACCCGGCTGGCCACGGCCGGCCGTGACGTCCACCTGGTCGAGGCCGCCGACCACCCCGGCGGGCGGCTGCGCACCGAGCGGGTCGACGGCTTCGTGGTCGACCGCGGCTTCCAGGTGCTCAACACGGGCTACCCGCGGGTCGCCGCCGACCTCGACCTCGACGCGTTGGACCTCGGCTGGTTCTGGACCGGTGCCGTCCTGCGGGTCGACGGGCGGGCGCACCGGGTGGTCGACCCCCGCCGCCACCCCTCCGCGGTGCTCGACACGGTGCGGGCGCCGCTCGGCTCGCTGCTGCAGGAGGCCGCCATCGGCGCGTTCTCGGTCCGGGCCGGGTACCTGCCGGTGCACCGGCTGCTGGCCGCCCCGGAGCACTCCGCCGAGCAGGCCCTGCGCCGCGCACACGTGGGCGACGAGGCCGTCGAGCGCTTCTTCCGCCCCTTCCTCTCCGGGGTGCTCCTGGAGTCCGAGCTGGCCACCTCCAGCCGCTACCTGGACCTGGTGTGGCGCAGCTTCGTGCGCGGCCGCATCGGCCTGCCCGCCCAGGGCATGCAGTCCGTCGGGGAGCAGCTGGCCGCCCGGCTGCCGGCGCACGCCCGGCACCTGGGCACCGAGGTCACCGCGGTGACCGGCGCGGGTGTGGTGACCTCGAGCGGGTCCACCCGCGCCGACGCCGTGGTGGTCGCCACCGACCCGGGGACCGCGGCACGGTTGCTGCCGACGGTCGAGGCCTCGGCCCCCCGGCAGGTCACCACGCACCTGCACGTGCTGCCCGCCTCGCCGTGGTGCGAGCCGCTGGTCGTGCTCGGCGAGCCGGGCGGGCGGCTGGTCAACAGCGTGGTGGTCAGCGACGCCCAACCCGCCTACAGCCCCGACGCCCGGGCCCTGGTGGCGAGCTCCACGCTGGCCACCACGACCGAGCACCAGGTGCGGGACGAGGTCGCCCGGTCCCACGGGGTGACCACCGGCGACCTCGAGCACCTCACCACGGTCACGGTGCCCGGCGCGCAACCCGCGGCGCTGCCGCCGCTGCAGCACCGTCGCCCCGTCGACCTGGGTGAGGGTCTCTTCGTGTGCGGCGACCACCGCGACACCCCGTCCATCCAGGGCGCCATGGCCAGCGGCGCCCGCACCGCCCGCGCCGTCCTCACCCACCTCGGACGACGGGCATGACCGGGGTCGGGCCGGGTGGCACAGGGCCTACGCTCGGGGGCATGGGCGAGCTGCAGGTGGTGCGGGCGGGACGGGTCGACTACCAGGAGGCCTGGGACCGTCAGCGCGCACTCCACGCGGCCGTCGTCGACGGCACCGGCCCCGAGACCATGCTGCTGCTCGAGCACCCGCCGACGTACACCGCGGGCAAGCGCACCGAGCCGCACGAGCGCCCGCAGGACGGCACACCGGTGGTCGACGTCGACCGCGGCGGCAAGATCACCTGGCACGGCCCTGGTCAGCTCGTCGGCTACCCCATCGTGCGACTGCCGGGCCAGCTCGACGTCGTCGCCCACGTGCGCCGCCTGGAGACCGCCCTCATCGCGGCCTGCGCGCACTTCGGCGTGCACACCGAGCAGGTCGAGGGCCGCAGCGGCGCGTGGGTGCGCGCCGATTCCCGCGGACCGGACCGCAAGATCGCCGCCATCGGTGTCCGGGTCGCCCGCGGGGTGACGATGCACGGCTTCGCGCTCAACTGCGACCCCGACCTCGCGGCGGGGTTCGGCGGCATCATCCCGTGCGGCATCGTCGACGCCGGCGTGACGTCGCTGTCGGCCGAACTCGGCCGCGACGTCACCGTCGCCGAGGTCATCGACACCGTGGAGGCGGAGATGCGGGCGGTGCTGACGCCGGTGGCCGCCACCCCGGCCAGGGCGACGGCCGTCGACGCGCTGTCCGCCTGCGCGCAGTGACCGCCCTGCCGCAGAGCCGCTACGTCAGCCTCACCACCTTCCGGCGCTCGGGCGTCGCCGTCCCGACCCCCGTGTGGGCCGCCCCCATCCGGCCTCGTCCAGGGGCTCCACGCGAGCGTGGGAGCGGGGAGGAGGACGGGGGCCTCGACCTCGTCGTCTGGACGCGGGCCGACTCCGGCAAGGTGAAGCGCCTGCGGCACACCAGCCGGGTGACCGTCGCGCCGTGCGACGTCCGGGGCAACCTGCTGGGCGAGCCGGTCGAGGCGCAGGCCCGCCTCCTCCCGCCCGAGGAGTGGACCACCGCCCTGCGCCCGCTGGCCCGCCGCTACGGGTGGCAGTGGTGGGTCACCTACGGCACCGGCCGGCTGGTGGGGCTGCTCCGCCGCCGCGAGCGCCGCGCGGTGATCCGCATCTCCCCCATTTGACCCGCCCCGTCGGCGTGGATCAGCTGGGTTCACCGGAGTCCGTCCTGGCTCACCGGCGCCGGTGAACCAGGACGGAGTTGGATCAGCCCAGCTGATCCATGCCGGGCGCCGGGGCTAGTTGGCGACGACGTTGACCAGGCGGCCGGGGACGGCGACCACCTTGCGCACCGTCTTGCCGACCAGCAGCTCCGCGATGCGTGGGTCGGCCAGCGCGGTGGACTCCAGGGCCGCGGCGTCGGCGTCGGCGGGGACGTCGAGCTGCGCCCGCACCTTGCCGTTGACCTGCACCGCGATCTGCACCGTGTCGTCGACCAGGTAGGCGGGGTCGGCGACCGGGAAGGGCGCCCAGGCCGAGGACCCGTCGTGGCCCAGTCGCGACCACAGCTCCTCGGCCAGGTGCGGGGCCAGCGGCGCGACCAGCAGGGTCAGCCACTCGCACACCTGGCGCGGCACCGGGCCGGACTGGCCGTACACCTGGGTCAGGTGGTTGGTCAGCTCGGTGGCCCGGGCGATGGCGATGTTGAACCGCAGCGTGGTCATGCCGTCGCGCACGCCGTCGACGGCCCGGTGCAGCGCCTTGAGCGTGTCCGTCCCGATCTCGACGTCGGCGGCCCGCACCTCGCCGGTCGACTCGTCGACGACGACCCGCCAGATGCGCTGCAGCAGCCGCTGCGACCCGACGACGGCCTTGGTCTCCCACGGGCGCGACTGCTCCAGCGGACCGGTCGACATCTCGTACACCCGGAAGGTGTCGGCGCCGTAGGCCCCGATCATCTCGTCGGGGGTCACCATGTTCTTCAGGCTCTTGCCGATCTTCCCGTACTCACGGTTGACCGGCTGCCCCTCGAAGAAGAACGCCCCGTCCTTCTCCACGACGTCGGCCGCGGGCACGTAGAAGCCGCGCGCGTCGGTGTAGGCGTAGGCCGAGATGTAGCCCTGGTTGACCAGCCGGCGGAACGGCTCCTCCGACGACACGTGGCCCAGGTCGAACAGCACCTTGTGCCAGAACCGGGCGTACAGCAGGTGCAGCACCGCGTGCTCGACGCCGCCCACGTACAGGTCGACACCACCGACGTCGCCCTCGCCGCGCGGGCCCATCCAGTAGGACTCCAGCTCGGGGTCGACGAAGCGGGTGTCGTCGGAGGGGTCCAGGTAGCGCAGGTAGTACCAGCACGACCCGGCCCAGTTGGGCATCGTGTTGGTCTCGCGGCGGTAGCGGCGCGGTCCGTCACCCAGGTCCAGCTCCACCGTCGTCCACTCCGTGGCCCGCGACAGCGGGGGCTCCGGCGAGGACGTCGCGTCGTCGTCGGCGAAGGTCTTCGGCGAGTAGTCGTCGACGTCGGGCAGCAGCACCGGCAGCTGCTCGGCGGGGACGGCGACCGGCAGGTCGGCGTCCGGGCCGTCGACGGCGTACACCACCGGGAACGGCTCGCCCCAATAGCGCTGCCGGCTGAACAGCCAGTCCCGCAGCTTGTACGTGGTGGTGGCCTCGCCGTGGCCGTGCGCGACCAGCCAGTCGGTGACCGCCGCGATGGCCGCGGCCTTGTCCAGCCCGTCCAGCTGCACGTGCTCGTTCGAGCTGTTGATCATCGGGCCGGTGCCGGTGTACGCGCCGCCCTGGAAGCCCTCCGGCGGCTGCACCGTGCGGACGACGGGCAGGCCGAACACCTCGGCGAACTCGAAGTCGCGGGTGTCCTCGCCGGGCACCGCCATGATCGCGCCGGTGCCGTAGCCGGTCAGCACGTAGTCGGCGACGAACACCGGCAGCTCGCGGCCGGTCAGCGGGTTGGTGGCGTACGAGCCGGTGAACACGCCGGTCTTCTCCCGGCCCTCGGCCTGCCGGTCCAGCTCGGAGCGGCGCGAGGCCTGCAGCTGGTAGGCCGCGATCGCCTCGGCGGGGGTCGCGGCGCCGCCGGTCCAGCGCGGGTCGGTGCCCTCGGGCCAGGCCTCGGCGGTCAGCGAGTCGACCAGCGGGTGCTCGGGGGCCAGCACCAGGTAGGTGGCGCCGAACAGGGTGTCGGGCCGGGTGGTGAAGACCTCGACGTCGCCGAAGCGCACGCGAGCACCGGTCGAGCGACCGATCCAGTTGCGCTGCATCTGCTTCAGCGAGTCCGACCAGTCCAGCCGGTCCAGGTCGGCCAGCAGCCGCTCGGAGTAGGCGGTGATGCGCATCATCCACTGGGTCAGCGGACGCCGGAAGACCGGGAAGTTGCCGCGCTCGGAGCGGCCGTCGGCGGTGACCTCCTCGTTGGAGAGCACCGTGCCCAGCCCGGGGCACCAGTTGACCGGCGCCTGGTTCAGGTAGGCCAGCCGGTGCGCGTCGACGACCCGGCGCCGCGCCACGTCGTCCAGCTCGGACCAGGTGCGCCCGTCGGGCAGGGTGCCGGGGGCGGGCTGCCGGGTGCCGGCGTCCAGCTCGGTGACCAGCTCCTCGATCGGGCGGGCCCTGCCGGCCACGTCGTCGAACCAGGCGCCGAAGATCTGCGTGAAGATCCACTGCGTCCACTTGTAGTAGCCCGGGTCGATGGTGGCGAAGGTGCGGCGGCGGTCGTGGTCGACGCCCAGCCGGCGCAGCTGCGCGGAGATGGCCGCGATGTTGGCCTCGGTGGTCACCCGCGGGTGCTGGCCGGTCTGCACGGCGTACTGCTCGGCGGGCAGGCCGAAGGCGTCGTAGCCCATCGGGTGCAGCACGTTGTGGCCGTCCATGCGCAGGAACCGGCTGGTGACGTCGGTGCCCAGGTAGCCCAGGGGGTGCCCGACGTGCAGCCCCGCGCCCGAGGGGTAGGGGAACATGTCCATCAGGAAGGCCTTGGGCCGGTCGGCCACCCGGTCGAACCCCTCGCCCAGCGGACCCGTCGGGTTGGGCGTGTGGAACGTGCCCTCGGCCTCCCAGCGGTCCTGCCATGCCAGCTCGATCTGCTGCGCCAGCTCCGGGGTGTACCGGTGCGGGGGGACGGTCTCGCTCATCGTCTTCGGCTCCTGGGTGTCGCTGCCGGTGGTGGGCATGAAAAAACCCCTCACGCAGGAGGGGTCGCCGTGCTGACGTGCGGGGAGCTGGTCAGCACGGCCTCGGAAGGAGCAGGCCACCGGTCACGCCGGGGAGGTTACCCCGCAGCCGGTGCCGAGCCGTAGAGGGAATGCAGCTCCGCGGCCAGCCGGGCCAGCTGGGCGCGGGCCGCGGGGTCGGCGAACTCGACGCGGGCACCGAACCCGGCCAGCTCCAGCGCCACCACCTCGGGCACCGGGCCGAGCACGACGACCGGTACCCGGCCGTCGTCCCCCGGCTCGCCCACCTCGGCCAGCCGGTGGGCGAGCAGGGCGCGCAACCGCGGCAGGACGGCGGGGTCGACCACCGCCCGGGTGCGCTCGACCACCCGCTGCTGCTCGAACTCACCGCGCCGTCCGGCCCAGGCGCGGCGCAGGTCGAAGCCCTCAGGACGGCGGGCCGGGGCCCCGGTGGGCCGCACGTCGACGACCCGGTCGAGCCGGAAGGTCCGTTCCCCGGCAGCCGTGCCGGCCAGCAGGTACCAGCGGCCGTCCTTGTTCACCAGCCCGAGCGGGTCCGCCGGCCGGGTGCTCGCGGCCCCCCGGCTGCGGTAGTCGAGCTCGACCTGCTCGCCGTCGACGACCGCGCGCAGCAGCACCGGCAGGGACGGCGGCTCCGGTGCCGGGTCGGCGCCCCACGACGCGGCGTCGACCAGGACGGCGTCCGCGGCCCGCTCGGCGTCGGCCCGCCACTGCGCGGGCAGTGCGGCCAGCAGCTTGCGCAGCCCCGCCCGGGCCGCCGGGGTGTCGCCCACCGCGGTGCCGAGGAACAACGCCCGCGCCTCGCCCTCGGTCAGCCCGGTCAGGTCGGTGCGGGCCCCGCCCACCAGCGACCAGCCGCCACCCCTGCCTGCGGTGCTGTAGACCGGCACCCCGGCCAGGGCCAGCGCCTCGAGGTCGCGGCGGGCGGTGCGCGGGGAGATCTCCAGCTCGGAGGCCACCTGACCGGCGGTCACCGTGCCCCGGCGCTGCAGGAGCAGCAGGACGGCGATCAAGCGGTCGGCGCGCACGTCGGGGATTCTGCTCGCAGAAGCGGTCAGAGGGTGGCCACTTCACCCGCGATGGTGGGTGCATGACCGACACCGACCCCCGCCCCGCCTTCACCGCCGCCGTCCACGCCGCCCTCCCGGTGGCCCAGCACGTGCCGGCCGACGACCTGCACCGGCCCACCCCCTGCGCGGAGTTCGACGTGGCCACGCTGCGCGGCCACCTCCTGGCCGTCCTCCGCCGGGTGGCCCACGTCGGCCGCGGCGGCGCGCCGTTCGAACTGCCGCACGTCACCACCGACGTCCCCGACGTCGACGCCGCGCTGACCGACGCCGCCGACGACGCCCTCGCCGTCTGGTCCGACCCCGACCTGCTCGACCGCACCCTGACCCACCCGGCCGGCCCGATGCCCGGTCGCGCGCTGCTGGCCACCTACACCGGCGAGGTGCTCACCCACGCCTGGGACCTCGGCGTCGCCCTCGGCCGTCGGGTCGAGGTGGCCGACGAGGTGGTGGCCGCCGGGGCGGCGCCGTCCCGACGGATCCTCCCGCCGGGGGTCCGCCCCGCCGAGTTCCCGTTCGGCGACGAGGTGCCCGCCCCGGCCGACGCCACCCCGCTCGAGCAACTGGTGGCCTGGCTGGGCCGCGACCCCGGCTGGACCCCCTGACCGCTACCCGAGCTGCGGGGCCACCTCGGCGGCGACGAGGTCGAGGTGGTCCAGGTCGGCCAGGTCGAGCACCTGCAGGTAGACCCGGGTGGCCCCGGCCTCGGCGAACCGGCCCAGGGTGTCCACCGCCTGGGCCGGCGACCCGGCGACCCCGTTCGCCACCAGCTCGTCCAGGTCGCGGCCGATGGCCGCCGCCCGGCGGGTCAGCTCGGCGTCGGAGGCCCCGACGCAGAGCACCAGCGCGGAGCTGAGCGTCATGGTCGCCGGGTCGCGCCCGACGTCCGAGCAGGCCGTGCGCACCCGGTCGAAGAGCCCGGCCGCATCGGCGGCCGAGGTGAACGGGGTGTTGAACTCGCTGGCGTACCGCGCCGCCAGTGCCGGGGTGCGCTGCGCACCGCGTCCTCCGACGAGCACCGGGATGCCCCCGGCCTGGACCGGCTTGGGCAACGCCGGGGAGTCGGTGACCGTGTAGTGCTGACCGGCGAAGGAGAAGGTCTCCCCGACCGGCGTCGACCAGAGGCCGGTGACCACGGCCAGCTGCTCGGCGTACCGGTCGAACCGCTCGCCCAGCGCCGGGAACGGGATGCCGTACGCGGAGTGCTCGGCCTCTAACCACCCCGACCCCAGCCCGAGCTCGACCCGGCCGCCGCTCATCTGGTCCACCTGGGCCACCGAGATCGCCAGCGGCCCGGGCAGCCGGAAGGTACCGGCCGTCATGAGGGTGCCCAGCCGGATGGTGCTGGTCTCCCGCGCCAGGCCGGCGAGGGTGACCCATGCGTCGGTGGGGCCGGGCAGCCCGTCCCCGCCCATGGCCAGGTAGTGGTCGGAGCGGAAGAAGGCGTCGAACCCGGTCTCCTCGGCCCGGCGGGCCACGGCGAGCAGGTCGTCGTAGGTGGCGCCCTGCTGGGGCTCGGTGAACACGCGCAGCTGCATGCGGCCAGGCTGGCAGGTCCGGCACCGCGCCGCAGGTCACACCCTCGGGAGTTCAGGGTGTGGGCAGCCCACGTTGCGGGCAGGATGGCCGCCGAGACGATCAACTCGGAGGTGCGTTCGTGTTCCGCAAGAAGAGCCATGCCCAGGTCATCGGCGCAGAACTGCAGGAGGGCCTCGCGCACTTCGGTTCGGCGGTCAACGAGGCGGGCCGGGCCACTGCCGAGCACCTCGGGCCGCGCTACGAGGCAGCCGCGAAGTCCGCGCAGAAGACGCTCGAGAAGGACGTCGCCCCCCGCCTCGAGGCCGCGGTCGCTGCGGTGTCGCCGCGGCTCGAGGCGGCCCGCGACGCGCTCGAGCCGCGCCTGGAGGCCGCGCAGAAGTCCCTGGCCCCGCAGCTGAAGAACGCGCAGAAGGTCTACGAGAAGGACGTCGTCCCCCGGCTGGAGGCAGCCCGCGACGCCGCGGCTGCCGGGGTGGCCACCGCCGTCGCCACGGCCGGTCCGAAGCTGGTCGAGGCTCGCGACACCGCCGCCCCCCGCCTGGCCGAGGCGGCCAAGAGCGCGCAGAAGACGCTGGAGAAGGACGTCGCGCCGCGGGTGCAGGCAGCGGTCGGCCCGCGCCTGGAGGCCGTCCGCGACGCCGCCGCCCCCGCGCTGCACAACGCCCGCGGGACCGTCGTCGCGAGCCTGGAGACCGCCCGCGGTGAGCTCGAGCACCGTCGTGCCGAGCTGGCCTCGGCCGCCGCCGCAGCCGGTGGCACCGTGGCCGCGGCCGCCGAGGAGGGCGGCAAGCGCACCCGCACCGCGCGCAAGCAGGCCGCGAAGCGCTCCGCGCAGCTGCAGAAGGATGCCGCCGCGCAGGCCAAGGCCGTGAAGAAGCAGGCGAAGGCCGGCCGGTCCGACGCGGTCTCGGCCGCCGAGGCCGCCCGCGACCTGGCTGCTGCCCGGGTCGCCGAGCTGCGGTCGGCCGCCGAGAGCAACCGCAAGACCGTAACCAAGAAGGCCGACAAGCTGTCGAAGAAGGCCGAGAAGCGGCGCCGGGAGCTGGCCAAGGCCGCGCAGAAGGCGGCCCGCGACACCCGCAAGCAGACCGCGGCGACCACGCACGACCTGGCCCAGCGCGTCGGCGTGGAGAAGAAGCCTCGCCGGTGGCCGTGGCTGCTGCTGGCCCTGGGCGTCGGCGGTGCTGCGTTCGCCGTCGTCCGCCGGGCCACCGCGGCCGACGACCCGTGGACCCCCGCTCCCACCGGCGACGGGCCGGTGCCCACCTACCGGGAGGACCCCGTGCCCAGCAGCTCCGACACCCCCGCCGAGACCCCCGCCGACCCCACGGTCGAGCCCACCGACGGCGGCGCGGCCGTGTCCACCGCCGAGGACGCCCCCGGTGACGCGACCCCGAAGAGCACCGACCTCGGCTGGCGCGACGGCAAGCACCACGACACGCAGTCGGAGTCGCCCGACGCCGCCCCGCAGGTCAACCACGTGCCGTCGGAGGAGACGCTCGACAAGCCCCCGCTCGGCCGCGACGGCGACCAGTAGCCACCCGCTGCGACCAGCAGCACCGCTCCCCGAGGGGGCGTCCCGGCCGACCGCCGGGGCGCCCCCTCGGCGCGTACCTTGGGGATCATGAGCGCCACGATCGAGCCGGCCGGCCGCAAGCTGCTGCGCCTGGAGGTCCGCAACTCCCAGACCCCGATCGAGCGCAAACCCGACTGGATCAAGACGCGGCTCAAGACCGGGCCCGAGTACACCGAGCTCAGGTCGCTGGTCAAGCGCGAGGGCCTGCACACCGTGTGCGAGGAGGCGGGCTGCCCCAACATCTACGAGTGCTGGGAGGACCGCGAGGCCACGTTCCTCATCGGCGGCGACCAGTGCACCCGCCGGTGCGACTTCTGCCAGATCGACACCGGCAAGCCCGCCGACTTCGACCGCGACGAGCCCCGCCGTGTGGCCGAGAGCGTCGCCACCATGGCGCTGAAGTACGCCACCGTCACCGGGGTCGCCCGCGACGACCTGCCCGACGGCGGCGCCTGGCTGTACGCCGAGACCGTCCGCCAGATCCACGCGGCCGTGCCCGGGTGCGGCGTCGAGCTGCTCATCCCCGACTTCAACGCCGACCCCGACCAGCTCGCCGAGGTCTTCTCCTCCCGGCCCGAAGTGCTCGCCCACAACGTCGAGACCGTGCCGCGCATCTTCAAGCGCATCCGCCCGGGCTTCCGGTTCGAGCGGTCGCTGGCGGTCATCACCGCCGCCCGCGAGGCCGGCCTGGTCACCAAGTCCAACCTCATCCTGGGCATGGGCGAGGAGCCGCACGAGGTCACCGAGACCATGCAGGCCCTGCACGACGCCGGTTGCGACCTGCTGACCATCACCCAGTACCTGCGCCCCAGCCCCCGGCACCACCCCGTCGTCCGCTGGGTCAAGCCGCAGGAGTTCGTCGACTTCGCAGCGCAGGCCGAGGAGATCGGCTTCCCGGGCGTGCTGGCCGGCCCGCTGGTGCGCAGCTCCTACCGCGCGGGCCGGCTCTACCAGCAGGCCGTCGCGGCACGGGGGCTGACGCCGGCCGTCTGAGACGGTCCCGCACCGGCACGGTCTGTCGGTGCGGGGCCGTATCCTCAGGCCATGGCCCGCAGCAAGCCCGCAGACGCGTCCCCTCCCCCGTCGACGAAGACCGGCAAGGGCGCCACCGCCGCCGGCAAGGGCGAGAAGGCGAAGCTGGGCAAGGACGGCAAGCCCAAGGTCGGTCGCTGGAAGAAGTTCACGACCTCGCTGGGCCAGATCAAGCAGGCCTACACGCTCACCCGGAAGAACGACCCGAAGCTGCCCTGGGTCATGCTCATCGCCTTCGTGGTGGTGGCCGCGGTCGTCGAGCTGGTCGCGATCCTGTTCAACGCGCCCCTGCTGTTCCTGCCCATCGCCGTCCTGCTGGGCCTGCTGGCCGCGCTGGTGGTGTTCAGCCGCCGCGCGCAGGGTTCGGCCTACCGCCAGGTGGAGGGCCAGCCCGGCGCCGCGGCCTGGGTGCTCGAGGGCATGCGGGGCGACTGGCGGGTGTCCTCCGGCGTGGCCGGCACCCCGCAGCTGGACGCCGTGCACCGCGTGCTGGGCCGCCCCGGCATCATCCTGGTCGCCGAGGGCGCACCGCAGCGGGTGCGGCCACTCATCGCGCAGGAGAAGCGCCGCATCGCCAAGGTGGTCGGCGACACCCCGATCTACGACATCACCGTCGGTGACGCCGAGGGCCAGGTGCCCCTGAAGAAGCTGTCCTCGCACGTGATGAAGCTGCCGCGCAACCTCGACGGCGCCGAGGTCAACAGCCTCGGCAAGCGCATGGCCGCCCTCGGCGGCGCCCGCATGCCCATCCCCGGCGGGCCGATGCCGGGCGGTCGCCAGATGACGGTCAGCCAGCGTCAGATGCGCCGCCGGTGAGCGCCGACGTGCAGGACGCCGCCGTGCGCCCGGTGTCCTTCGCCCGGGGGGCGCCCTCGGTCGACATCGTCGACGTCGAGGGTCTGCAGCAGGCTGCCCACGACGCGTTCGCCGCCGACCCGGCCGGGCTCACCGGCTACGGCACGGCGGTGGGCTACCTGCCGCTGCGGGCCTGGATCGCCGCCAAGCACGACGTCCCCGTCGAGCACGTCCTGGTGACCAACGGCTCGATGCAGGCCGACGCGTTCCTGTTCGACGAGCTGGTGACCCCCGGCACCACGGTGCTGGCCGAGCGCCCCACCTACGACCGCACGCTGCTGGGGCTGCGCGAGCGCGGCGCCGACGTCCGGCTGGTGACGCTTGAGGAGGACGGCATCGCCGTCGAGGAGGTCGCCGCGCTGCTGGCCGACGGCGTGCGGCCATCGCTGGTGCACGTCATCCCCACCTTCCAGAACCCGGCGGGCTACACGCTGTCCCGCGCCAAGCGCGAGCGGCTGCTGGAGCTGGCCCGGGAGCACGACTTCGTCGTGTTCGAGGACGACCCCTACGTCGACGTGCGCTTCAGCGGCGAGCCTCTCCCCCGCATGCTCGAGCTCGACGGCGGAGCGGGCAGCGAGCACGTGGTCTACGCCTGCTCGTTCTCCAAGACCATCTGCCCGGGCATCCGGGTGGGGTACCTGGTGGGGCCGCCGGCGATCATCGACCGGGTCCGCGTCCGCGCCACGGGGACCTACATCGCGCCGAACATGGTCGCGCAGGGCATCGTGCACGCCTACCTCACCGGGTCCCGGTTCCCGACCGCGCTGGAGCGGGTGAAGAGCGCCCTCGGCGAGCGGGTCGCAGAGCTCGACCGGGCCCTGCGGGAGCACCTGCCGCAGGCGTCGTTCCGGCGGCCGGAGGGCGGCTACTTCCTGTGGGTGTCGCTGCCAGCGGACGAGGGCCACGACGTCGCCCGCATCGTGGCCGAGGCCGCCGACCGCGGCGTGGCCATCGTGCCGGGCACCGACTTCCTCCTGGAGGGCGGCGAGAACTCCTTCCGGCTGGCCTACTCCGCCGTGCAGGTGGGCGACGTCGACTCCGGCGTCCGGCGGCTGGCCGAGGCCGTGGCTGCGGCGCGCCGCTGACCGCCGACCTACCCGCCCCACCGCGGCGGGTGGGTCACCACGCGCGTGGGGTCAGACCGACCGGATGACGGCGGTGGAGGTCAGCCGGTCGTGCAGCCCGCGCCCGTCGCCGTCCACCACCAGGGCCGGCACCAGCAGCATCAACAGCCCGGTGCGGACCACGGCCCGCCACAGGGCCACCCGCTCGCCCTGGCGCGGGTGGGCCAGCTGCAGCTTGAGCAGTGCCTGGCCGGGCGTCCGGCCGACCAGCACCAGCGACGCCACGGTGATGAGGCCGAACGAGAGCAGGCTCCAGTTCTGCGGGATGCCCTGCACCACGGCGGCCGCGACGACGGCGGACAGCACGGCGTCCACGACGAAGGCGACCGCCCGGGTGCCGAACGGCGCGATGGACCCCGGCCCGTCGGCCGGCAGCCCCAGTGCCGCCCCCCGCGCGCGCCCCTGAGAGGGTGAGGACCCGTCCCTGACCATGCCGTCAGGGTAGTGACGACACGCCGGGGCCGGTGTTACCGCACGGAAACATGCGGGACACCGGGGGGCAACCGCCCGCTCCTAGCGTGCCTGTCGGCCGCCCGCCCACTCCCGGAGGATCGATGTTCAACTCTCCCGACGAGGTCACGAAGTACATCAAGGACAACGACGTCAAGTTCGTCGACGTCCGGTTCTGCGACCTCCCCGGCGTCATGCAGCACTTCACCATCCCGGCGGAGACCTTCGGCGAGGACACCTTCTCCGACGGGCTCGGCTTCGACGGGTCCTCGATCCGCGGCTTCCAGGCCATCAACGAGTCGGACATGCTCCTGCTGCCCGACGCCAACAGCGCCTTCGTGGACCCGTTCCGCACCTACAAGACGCTGAACGTCAACTTCTTCATCCACGACCCGATCACCCGCGAGGCCTACTCGCGCGACCCGCGCAACGTGGCGAAGAAGGCCGAGGCCTACCTGGCCAGCTCCGGCATCGCCGACACCGCCTACTTCGGCCCCGAGGCCGAGTTCTACATCTTCGACTCGGTCCGCCACGACACCGGCGTGAACGAGGGCTACTACCACATCGACTCGGTCGAGGGTGCCTGGAACTCCGGCTCGCTGACCGGCGAGAACGGCGTCGGCCCGAACCTGGGCTACAAGACCCGCCTGAAGGGCGGCTACTTCCCGGTCGAGCCCTACGACCACTACAGCGACCTGCGCGCGGCCATGATGAGCAACCTCGCCAACGCGGGGCTGGAGCTCGAGCGTGGCCACCACGAGGTGGGCACCGGCGGCCAGGCCGAGATCAACTACAAGTTCGACACCCTGCTGCGCTCGGCCGACAGCCTCATGCTGTTCAAGTACATCATCAAGAACACCGCCTGGGCGCACGGCAAGACCGCCACCTTCATGCCCAAGCCGCTGTTCGGCGACAACGGGTCGGGCATGCACTGCCACCAGTCGCTGTGGAAGGACGGCCAGCCGCTCTTCGCCGCCGAGACCGGCTACGCCGGTCTGTCGGACATGGCCCGCCACTACATCGGTGGTCTGCTCAAGCACGCCCCGTCGCTGCTGGCCTTCACCAACCCCACGGTGAACAGCTACCACCGCCTGGTGCCCGGCTTCGAGGCCCCGATCAACCTCGTGTACTCCGCGCGCAACCGCTCGGCCTGCTGCCGCATCCCGATCTCGGGCGACAACCCGAAGGCCAAGCGCATCGAGTTCCGCGTGCCCGACCCGTCGGCCAACCCCTACCTCGCGTTCTCCGCGATGATGATGGCCGGCCTCGACGGCATCAAGAACAAGATCGAGCCCCCGGCGCCGGTCGACAAGGACCTCTACGAGCTGCCCCCCGAGGAGGCCCTGGGCATCGACAAGGTGCCCGCGTCGCTGGACGCCGTCCTCGACCGGCTCGAGGTCGACCACGACTACCTGCTCGACGGTGGCGTGTTCACCCCCGACCTGATCGAGACCTGGATCGAGTACAAGCGCGACAACGAGATCACCCCGATCCGTCTGCGCCCGCACCCGCACGAGTTCGCGATGTACTACGACATCTGAGCCACCGGCACCCGACGGCCCCCGACCTCCACCGAGGTCGGGGGCCGTCGTCGTCCCGCGGCCCCGTGGGGCGGCGCTCCGACGACGCCCGGGACGACGCGTGGACGGCGCCACGGCGACGCGTCCACGCTGGTGGCGGGAGCTGACCGCATGTCGGTACGGCTTGGTCACCGTTTGCCGACGAATCGACAAATCCCCTCGATGTAACTTCGAGTGCCAGCACGAACACGAGGAGCTACCGATGACCCGCACCACTGCCCACGCCCACCGCCCCGAGCTCGACGACGTCGAGGGCTGCGGGTGCGCGGGTCGTTGCCGGCTCCAGGGCGACTGCCTGACCGAGGCGCTGGTGGACGAGCGGTTCGGCGTGTGGGCCCGGTCGGAGCGCCGCGCCCTCCGCCTCGCCTCCTGAACCCCCTCCCGAGCTGCCTGCTGAACCGGATCTGCCCGCCGGACCCGTCCGCACCGGCCCCTGAGGTTCTGGACCCCTCGCCCGCGGGCATGGGACGACGGTGCCCCTCCCCGAACCGCGTGGCCCGCTGACCGACGCCCTCCTGACCGACCTCGTCGCGGGCGCCTTGCGACCCAGCACCCTCGCGCTGGCCGACCAGACCGCCGCGACCCCCGTGCCGCTGGCCGACGACGACCTCCAGCTGGCGCTCTACACCTGCTACGAGCTGCACTACCGCGGGTTCCCCGAGGTCGACGACCGCTGGGAGTGGGACCCGCAGCTGCTGGGCCTGCGGGCCGTCCTGGAGCAGGCCTTCGAGACCGCCCTGCGCGAGGCGGCCGACCCGTGGGTGCGCTCCTGGGCCGTCGACGGCGAGCCGGTGGACCGGCAGCTGGCCGCGATGGTCGCCGCCGACGACGGCCCCTCGCTCTCCGAGCACCTCGCCAAGCGCGCCGACGAGACCCAGTGGGCCGAGTTCCTCACCCTCCGGTCGGTCTACCACCTGAAGGAGGCCGATCCGCACACCTGGGCCATCCCGCGCATCGCGGGTCGGGCCAAGGCCGCGCTGGTGGAGATCCAGGCCGACGAGTACGGCGGCGGCTCCCCCGTGCGCATGCACTCGGCGCTGTTCGCCCGCCTCATGCGTGCCTTCGACCTCGACGACACCCACGGTGCGCACGTCGACACCGCGCCGGCCGAGGTCCTGGCCACGCTGAACGCCATGAGCTTCCTGGGTCTGCACCGCCGGCACCGCGGCGCGGTCGTCGGTCACCTCGCGCTGATCGAGATGACCTCGACCGCACCCAGCCGCCGCTACGCCTCGGGGCTGCGCCGCCTGGGCAAGGGCGAGGACGCGACGCTCTTCTACGACGAGCACGTGGAGGCCGACGCCGTGCACGAGCAGGTGGCCTCGGTCGACATGTGCGGGTCACTCGTGGCCGACGAGCCCGCGCTGCACCCCGCCGTGCTGTTCGGCGCGGCCGTGGCGCTCGAGCTGGAGGCGCGCGCCGGGGCCCACGTCCTGCAGGAGTGGACCGCCGGGCGGTCGGCGCTGCGCGCCCGCACCCCCGTCCCGGCCTGACCCGTCAGCCGGCCGGCCGCTCCTCCTCCTCGAGGGCGGCCAGCCGGCTGCTGGGCCGCGCCGACCGCGGCGCGCTCGGCGCCGAGAACCCCGCGCGCTTGTGGCTCCCGTCGCAGAAGGGCTTGAGGCCGGACTTGCCGCACCGGCACAGCGCGACGACGTCCCGGCCGGGGTCGAACTCCACGCCGTCGGCGTCGACGAGGCGGAAGTCGCCGCGCACGACCAGGGGGCCGTCGCGGTAGGGGGTGATGGTGGCGGGCTCGCGGTCGTCGGGCACCGGTCGTCCCTGCCCGGGCCGCCCGGCGCTCAACCCCGGTCGGCGTCGCGGCCGTAGAAGACGCGTTCGACCACCGAACGGGCGTGCCGGGTGGCGCGGCGGTAGTCGTCGACGAACTCGCCCGGGTCCGCCTCGGCCGGGTAACCGCTCGCCCGGGCCACCCCCGCCAGTTCGAGACCCGGCCGGGGCAGCTGGTCACCGGGCCGGCCGCGCACCAGGAAGACCGCGTTGCGTGCACGGCTGGCCCGTTCCCACGCCTCGCGCAGGGCCGCGGCGTCGTCGGGGTCGAGCAGGCCGGCGGCCACGAGCCCGTCCAGCGCCTCGGTGGTCGCCGTGACCTGCAGGGCCGGGTGGTCGTGGGCGTGCTGCAGCTGCAGCAACTGCACCGTCCACTCGACGTCGGCCAGCCCGCCCCGGCCGAGCTTCGTGTGGGTGGCGGGGTCGGCCCCCCGGGGCAGCCGTTCGCTCTCGACCCGGGCCTTGATCCGCCGGATCTCGGCCACCTGCGCGTCGTCCAGTCCGGCCGCCGGCCACCGGAGGGGGTCGACGAGCGCGCAGAACTCCCGACCGAGCTCGGCGTCCCCGGCGACCGGCTCGGCCCGCAGCAGCGCCTGCACCTCCCAGACCGAGACCCACCGTTCGTAGTACTCCGCGAAGGCCGACAGGCTGCGCGACAGCGACCCCTGCCGGCCCTCCGGGCGCAGGTTGGCGTCGACCTCGAACGCCGGGTCGGGTGCGGGCTCGGAGAGCAGTCGGCGCAGGGTGTGCGCGATCTGGTTGGCTGCCCCGGCGGCCCCGGACTCGTCGTGCCCGGGCCGGGCCCGGTGCACGAACAGGACGTCGGCGTCGGACCCGTAGCCCATCTCGCGCCCGCCCAGCCGGCCCATGCCGATGACCGCGAGGTCGACCGGGACCTCCTCCACCGGCACCCGGGCCTCGGCGGCCCAGCTGCGCCGGGCCGCGCTCAACCCGGCCTGCAGGGTGGCGACGGCGACGTCGCGCAGCGCCGCGCCGACGGCGACGACGTCGAGCAGCCCCAGCAGGTCGGCGCACGCGATGCGCAGCAGCTCGGTGCGCCGCAGGCCGCGCAGCACGGTGACGCCCTCGGCGGCGTCCGCGGCCCGGGCGACCGACTGCTGCCACGCCGAGGTGAGCGCAGCAGCCGGTCGCGGGCTCAGCTCCTCGTCGCGGGCCAGCAGCCGCAGCGCCTCGGGGGTGCGGGTGAGCAGGCCCGCGACGTACTGCGACGACCCCAGGAGCCGGGCCAGCCGCTCGGCCACCTGCCCCTCGTCGCGCAGCAGCCGCAGGTACCACTGGTTGCCGCCCAGGGCCTCCGAGACCCGCCGGTAGGCCAGCAACCCGGCGTCGGGGTCGGCGCAGTCGGCGAGGGTCTGCAGGACGACGGGCAGCAGGTAGCGCTGCATCGACGCCGAACGGGACAACCCACCGGTGAGGGCGGCCAGGTGCCGCAGCGCCCCCTCCGGGTCGGCGAAGCCCAGGGCGCGCAACCAGACCCCGGCCGCCTCCGACCCCAGCGCGAGCTGCTCACCGGGCACCCGGGCCACCGCCGTGAGCAGGGGCCGGTAGAACAGCTTCTCGTGGATGCGGCGCACCTCGCGGGTGTGCAGCGCGAGCTCGGCGCGCAGCACGGCGACGGCGTCCCCGCGGTGGTCGGGCCGGTAGCCCATCGACCGGGCCAGCCAGCGCAGCTGCACCTCGTCGGTGGGCAGCAGGTGGGTGCGGCGCAGCCGCAGCAGCTGCAGGCGGTGCTCGACGGTGCGCAGGAAGCGGTAGGAGGCGGTGAGGGTGGCGGCGTCCTCGCGCCCCACGTAGCCGCCCGACGACAGCGCCAGCAGCCCCGGCAGCGTGCCGCCGGTGCGCAGGGAGGCGTCGACCCGCCCGTGCACCAGCTGCAGCAGCTGCACGCTGAACTCGACGTCGCGCAGGCCGCCGCGGCCCAGCTTGAGCTCACGACCGGCCTGCGCCGGCGGGATGAGCGACTCGACCCGGCGGCGCATGGCCTGCACCTCGCCGACGAACCCGGGCCGGTCGCCGGCCTTCCAGACCAGGGGCCAGAGCGCATCGACGTACTCGTGGCAGAGCCCGGGGTCGCCGGCCACGCCGCGCATCTTGAGCAGCGCCTGGAACTCCCAGGTGCTGGCCCACTGCTCGTAGTAGGCGACGTGCCCGGCCAGGGTGCGCACCAGCTGGCCGGCCTTGCCCTCGGGCCGCAGAGCGGCGTCGACCTCCCAGGCCGCCTCGTGGCAGACCCGCATGAGCGTCGAGCAGACCTTGGCCGCGGTGGCGGTGGCCGCGGCGTCGTCGTCGCCGTCGGCGCCGCCGAGGGGCTCGGCCACGAACACGACGTCGACGTCGCTGACGTAGTTGAGCTCGCGGCCCCCGCACTTGCCCAGGCCGATCACCGCGATGCGGCACGGCGTCGTGCCCGGCGGCTGGTCGGCCACGGCGATGGCCAGGCCGGCGACCAGCACGGCACCGGCCAGGTCGGCGAGCTCGCCGGCCACCTCGTCGGCGGTGAGGCCGTCCCCCAGGTCGCGTCCGGCGACCGCCAGGACCGCCCGCAGGTAGGCCCGGCGCAGGTCGCGCACGCGGGAGACGTCGGAGTCCGGCGCGGGCGTGCCCAGGCCGACCCCCCACGGCGGGTCGTCGGGGTCGGCGCCGACCGCCCGCAGCATCTGCTGCTCCAGCGACAACGGGGTGGGCCGGGCCGGGCCGTCGTCGGTGTCGAGCACCGTCCAGTCCTCGGGGTGGGCCACCAGGTGGTCGTCGAGCCCGGCGCTGGCGCCCAGGACGGCCAGCAACCGCGCGCGCAGCCCGGCGGAGCCCCGAAGCCGGGCCAGCAGCTGGGCGGCCAGCTCACCGGCGGGGTCCTCGCGGTCGAGGGCCTCGACCAGCCGGGCGAGGGTGAGCAGGGCCAGGTCGGGGTCCCCGGCCCGGGCCAGCGCCGACACCACCGGTGCGGCTTCGGGGTCGGCCGGCTCGTTGCGCGCGAGGTCCCACAGCCCGAGCTCGGGCGAGGAGAGCAGCCGCGCGGCCTTGTCGCCGTCCTCGAAGCCGAACCGGACCAGCCGCACGACCGCCGGGCGCGGGACCTCGACCGGCCCGGTCACGCCTGTGCGTGCGAGCGCACGAGGGCGGCGAACCGCTCCGCGAACGGCGCCCAGGTCGCCTCGATGTCGGGGTGGGCCGCCGCCGCCCGGTCGCTGACCTCGGCCAGGTCCAGACCGCTGGCGGCCACGCCCACCGGGTCGTGCGCGGCCCAGGACGCGGCGATCTCCGGGGTGGTCTCGATGTGGAACTGCAGGCCGTACACGTGCGCGCCGAGCCGGTAGGCCTGGACGTCGCAGACCGGGTTGGCGGCCAGCACCACCGCGCCGGCGGGCAGCGCCGCCACCTCGTCGTGGTGCCAGGCGATGACGTCGGGGGAGAGCGGCAGACCCGCGAACACCGGGTCGGACTCGGCGGCGTCGCGCCGGGCCACCAGGGTGGCGCCGACCTCGGGCCCGTCGGGGCGCACCCGGGTGCTGCCGCCGGTGGCCTGCGCCAGCAGCTGGGCGCCCAGGCAGATCGCCAGGGTCGGCACGTCGTCGGCGGCCGCCTGCGCCAGCAGGTCGCGCACCGGGGCCAGCTCGGTCGCGCCCTCGTCGAGGGAGGACTGCGGCCCGCCCAGCACCAGCAGCCCGTCGTGCCCGGCGAGGTCGGCGGGCACCTCGTCACCGGCGTCGAGGTGCCGCTCGTCGAGCTCGAGACCGGCGGCCGCGAGCCACTCGCCCAGCCGCGCCGGCGGATCGGTGTCGGACGGGACGACGACGAGCAGACGAGTCACGGACGTGAGCTTATGGAACCGCTACAGGCCCGGCAGGTAGCGCTGGAGCTCGAAGGGGGTGACGTTGCGCCGGTAGGAGTTGAACTCCTCCCACTTGTTGCGCAGGAAGAACTGGAAGACGTGCTCGCCGAGGGTCTCGGCCACCAGCTCGCTGCCCTCCATCGCCGTCAGCGCCTCGCCCAGGCTCACCGGGAGGTCCTCGTAGCCGGCCGCGCGGCGCTCGGTGTCGGTGAGCGACCAGACGTCGTCCTCGGCCTCCGGCGGCAGCTCGTAGCCCTCCTCGATGCCCTTGAGCCCGGCGGCCAGCAGCACGGCGAAGGTGAGGTAGGGGTTGCACGCGCTGTCGGGCGAGCGCACCTCGACCCGGGCCGAGTTGGCCTTGGAGGGTTTGTAGGAGGGCAGCCGCACCAGCGCCGAGCGGTTGGCCTTGCCCCAGGTGGCGGCGGTGGGGGCCTCGGTGCCGGCGAGCAGGCGGCGGTAGGAGTTCACCGTCTGGTTGGTGACCGCGGTGACCTCGCGGGCGTGCTTGAGCAGCCCGGCGATGAACTGCTTGCCGGTCGTCGACAGGCGCATGGGGTCGGCGGGGTCGTGGAAGGCGTTGCGGTCACCCTCGAACAGCGACAGGTGGGTGTGCATGGCCGAGCCGGCCAGGTCGGTGAACGGCTTGGGCATGAAGGTGGCGTGCACGCCCTGGGCCAGCGCGACCTCCCGCACCACGTGCCGCAGGGTCATGATGTTGTCGGCCATGGACAGGGCGTCGGCGTAGCGCAGGTCGATCTCCTGCTGGCCCGGGGCGACCTCGTGGTGGCTGAACTCCACCGAGATGCCCATCGCCTCCAGGGCGAAGACGGCCTCGCGGCGGAAGTCGTGCGCCACGTTGTGCGTGGAGAGGTCGAAGTAGCCACCGGTGTCGGCCGGGGTCGGCGGTGTGCCGTCGTCGGGGAGGTCCTTGAGCAGGAAGAACTCGATCTCGGGGTGGGTGTAGAAGGTGAACCCCATGTCGGCGGCCTTGCCCAGCGCCCGGCGCAGCACGTGCCGCGGGTCGGCCCAGGCGGGGCTGCCGTCGGGCAGGGTGATGTCGCAGAACATGCGGGCGGTCTCGCTGGCCCCGCCCTTGGCCGAGGGCATCACCTGGAAGGTGCCCGGGTCGGGCTTGGCGAGCATGTCGGACTCGTAGACCCGGGCGAAGCCCTCGATGGCCGAGCCGTCGAAGCCGATGCCCTCGGCGAACGCGGCCTCGATCTCGGCCGGCGCCACGGCCACGGCCTTGAGGTAGCCCGACACGTCGGTGAACCAGAGCCGGACGAACCGGATGTCGCGCTCTTCCAGGGTGCGCAGGACGAACTCCTGCTGGCGGTCCATGGTCGGCATCCTGTCCTCCGCTCGTGAACGTCTCGTTACGACACCCCGGAGCCTGCCCTCCCGGGGTCGGTCATCGCGCAGCGGGGGCCAGCGCCGAGCCGGCCACCCACTGGTCCCAGCTCACGTTCCAGTCGCCGTAGCCGTCGGTCTCGGCCAGCAGCGGCCCGGCGCCGGTCACCTGGACCACGTCGCCCCGGCCGAAGTTCGAGTAGAACCAGCCCGCGTCCGCCGTCGACACGTTCAGGCAGCCGTGCGAGACGTTGCGGCGCCCCTGCTGCCCCACCGACCACGGGGCGGCGTGCACGAAGATGCCCGAGTTGCTCAACCGCGAGGCGTACTCGACCTCGGTGCGGTACCCGGCCGGGTCGTCGATCGGCACCCCGTAGGTGGAGGAGTCCATCGTGTAGCGGCGCGACTGCTGCATGACGACGTAGGTACCGCTCGGGGTGGGGCTGGAGGCCTTCCCCAGCGACGTGGGCATGGTCTGCACCAGCTGGTCGTCGACGTAGAGCCGCAGCGTCAGCTCGCCGGCGTCCACGACGCCCACCTTCTTGGGCCCGATGTCGAACTCGACGTGCTTGCTGGCCTGGCCGTGGATGCCGTCCCCCACGTCGACGCCGTAGGTGTCGACGTCGACGGCGACGTGGGTGCGTGCGGGCCAGAACTCCGCGGGCCGGTAGTGCACCGTGCGGTCGGACAGCCACGACCACGAGCCGTCGACGTGCGGGGTGGTCACCACCGAGAGCCGCCGCTCGACCGCGGCCCGGTCGGTGACGTCCTCGTCGAAGGTCACCGAGATGGGCTGGCCGACACCGACCACCGCGGTGTCGGCGGTCGGGTAGACCGTCGGCATGGTCAGCGTGCGCGGGCTGACGGTGCCGACCGTGCCCCGCGCGGTGGTGGTGCGGCCGTCGGCGCCCGTGGCGGTCACCGCGACGGCGTAGGTGTCGCCGTAGCCGAGGTCCTCGCTGGCGGTCCAGGTGCCGGCCGCGGGGTCGAGCGCGCCGGCCAGCGGTGTGCCGCCGGCGTCGGTGACCGCCACCGAGGTGAGGGTGCCGTGGCCGGCCAGCACCCGCAGCGGGGTGACCGGGTCCACGTCGACCGAGCCCAGCGGGGGGTCGATGCTGATGACCGCTGCCGGCACGGCCGGGCTCGTCGGCGCCGCCGAGGTGGTCGCCGGCGCCGTGGCGGCGGTGTCGAGCCCGGACCGGCAGCCGGCCAGCCCGGTCACCAGGACGACGGCGAGCACCACGGGCAGCACGACGCGGGGGACGCGACGACGGGTACGGACGACGGGCATGGTGACCTCGGGACATCGGGCGGGCGACCGCAGCGGGGCGGTGGAGGGATACAAGCAGCCCGAGCGACCCATCGGGGCGTCCTGCCAGGTGCAGGAACGACAGCGTTCCGGTGCCGAGACTGGCAGGTCTCGTCGGCCAGGGGCCGCGGTCCCGGTGGCGGGTGCAGGATGGGCCCCGTGACCACGCCGTCGTCGTCCCCGTCCCCCGCCCCCTCACCGGACGCCTCGGAGTCCGTCCTCTACGGCGGGGGCTCGCCCACCGCCCGGGTGCGCACCCACCACCTGCAGGCGGCCAAGGCGGCCGGCGACAAGTGGTCGATGCTCACCGCCTACGACACCTACTCCGCGCGGGTCTTCGAGGAGGCCGGCATCCCGGTGCTGCTGGTCGGCGACTCGGCCGGCAACGTGGTGCTGGGGCACTCCTCGACCGTGCCGGTGACGGTGGAGGACCTGCTGGTGTTCACCAAGGCGGTCACCCGGTCGACGTCGCGGGCGCTGGTCGTGGCCGACCTGCCGTTCGGCTCCTACGAGGCCTCGCCCGAGCAGGCCTTCACCACCGCCGTGCGGATGATGAAGGAAGGCGGGGCGCAGGCGGTCAAGCTCGAAGGCGGCGCCCGGGTGGCCCCGCAGGTCAAGCTGCTCAGCGAGAACGGCATCCCCGTGATGGGGCACGTCGGGTTCACCCCGCAGTCCGAGCACGCCCTGGGCGGTTTCCGGGTGCAGGGCCGGGGCGAGGGCGCCGACCAGGTGCTGGCCGACGCCCGTGCCGTCGCCGACGCCGGCGCGTTCGCCGTCGTCCTGGAGATGGTCCCCGCCGACGTGGCCGCCCGGGTCACCGCCGAGCTCGCCGTCCCCACCGTGGGCATCGGCGCCGGGCCCGACTGCGACGCCCAGGTGCTGGTGTGGCCGGACATGGCCGGCCTCAACGGGGGCCGGGTGCCGAAGTTCGTGAAGAAGTACGCCGACCTGCGCGGGGAGCTGCTGCGGGCGGCCCAGGAGTACGCGGCGGAGGTGCGCAGCGGGGTGTTCCCCGGCCCGGAGCACAGCTTCTGACCGGCCCGGCGATCCGTGCCCTGCTCGACTGAACAGGATCGTCCGGATTGCCGAAGTTCCTCGGGCAGGCCCCCACCGGAGAGGAACCCTCGTGAAGTTCGACCGCACCGCACTCATCGGCGTCGCCTCGGGCGTCGTGTTCCTGGCCGCCGTCGTCGGCGGGGTGGCGGCCAACGCCGCCCCCGGCGACCCGGGGACCGCCCCGGCCGCCGTCACCGCCGAGGTGGCCCCCACCGCCGAGGCCGCCCCGACTGCTCCCACCGCCGCGCAGGCCCCGGTCGCGGCCACGGCCCCCACGGCCGCGACGGCCCCGGTCGGCGCGCCCGCGCCCACCGCGGAACCGGCCGCCACCGGCTCCACCGCGCCCGTGGCCGGCACCGCGTCGGTCGCCGGGACGGCTCCCACCGGCAGTGCCGCCCCCACCGCGGACACCGCACCGGTCGCCCCGACCGCTGGCGGTGGCTGCCCGGCCGGCACCCTGCTCAGCCTGGGCGTGTGCATCCGGCTCTGAGCCCCGCGACCGACCCTCAGACGCCGGTGACCCGCACGCCGGCGTGCGTCTTGTACCGGCGGTTGACCGACACCAGGTTGATCGTGAGCGCCTCGACCTGCCGGGCGTTGCGCAACCGGCCGGCGTAGACCCCGCGCAGCCCGGGCAGCTGGCCCGCCAGGGCCTGCACCAGGTCCATCGAGGCGCGGTCGTCGCCGACGACCATCACGTCGCCCTCGAGCGTCGGGTGGGAGAGGTCCTCCAGCGACACCGCCGAGAGGTGGTGGAAGGCACCGACGACGTGGCTGTCGGGCAGCAGGGCCGCCGCCTGCTGGGTGACGCTGCCCTCGGGGACGTCGAGGACGTAGGCGCCGAGCTCGTCCCAGCCCATCGGGACGACGCAGTCGACGACGACCTTGCCGGCCAGCGCCGGGGCCAGACCGGTCAGCAGCTCGGCGTGCCCGGCGAAGGGGACGGCGACCACCACGACGTCGGCGGCCCCGGCGACGTCGTCGTTGGACCCGCCCCGCACCGAGACCTCGGCCCCGCCCGACGCCTGCGCGGCGCGGGCGGCCACCTGCTCGGCCACCTCGACGGCCCGGTCGGCCTCGCGGGACCCCAGCAGCACCCGCTGGCCGGACGCCGCCCACCGCACCGCCAGGCCCCGGCCCTGGGGGCCGGTCCCGCCCACGATGCCCACCACGAGCTCGCCCACCGGGCGACCCCCGCCCGCTGCCGTGTTGCCCTCGCCCACGTCCGCTCCTCGAGTCGGCAAGCCCGGAGTCGGCCCGCCGGTCGATCGTGCCAGGTCAGCTCCGCTCGCCGCGCTCCCAGGCCCGGTCCTCGGCGTCGGCCTGCTCGTTGCGCTCGGCCACCTTCTCCAGCGCCGCGGCGGCCTCCTCCCGCGTCGCGAACGGCCCGAGCCGGTGCCGCTCGGCGCAGCCGTCGGGGCCCTCCACCGTGTGGTGCCGCAGGCAGAAGAACCACGGTCCCTGGCTCATGTCGACGTCCTCCCGGTTCAGCGGGGTGCACGCGTGCGCACCCGGACCGCGCCAGCCTGGCACCCCGGCGGGCAAGGCGCAGTGCGCGCCGTGAGCGGTGGGGCACACTCTCGTCGTGCCCGCCGACCGCCGCCGCCCCGAGGTGGGGCCCGGCGACGGCTCCGGGGTGATGGGTGGTCGGGTCGCGGCGCGCGTCATCGCGGTCCTCCTGCTGGTCGGCTCGGCGCTCGGCGCGCTCAACCTGCGGGTCGACGGCGTGCTGCGGCCGGGCACCCCGACCGGCGTCTACGCCGGGGCGATGGCCCTGCTGGCCGCCCTGGCCGTGGTCCTCCTGGCCACCGGCCGGGTGGGGCGGGCCGCGGTCGCCGGTCTGGTGCTGCTCGGTGACGTGGTCTACGTCGTCGTCGCCCTGTCGATCACCGAGCCGATGCTCTACGCCCCGCCGCTGATGATGCTGTTCGCCGCGTTCGCGGCCGCCTGGTTCCTCGACGGGTGGCTGCTGGGCGCGCACATGCTCGCCGTCCCGGTGGCCTGCTGGGTCGCCCTGCACGGCAGCTTCGCGGACCCGGTGCCGCTCGCCGTCCAGGTGCTGGTGCAGTCCGTGGTCCTCGACGTCGCCTCCTTCGGGGTCTACGTGCTGCGCCGCCGGGTGCAGCGGCTGCTGGTGGCCACGGAGCGGCTGTCGTCCACCGACCCGCTCACCGGCCTGGCCAACCGCCGGTCCATGACCGCCCAGGCGGGCCGGCTGTGGGCGCAGGCGCAGCGGGAGGGCCTGTCGGTCGCGGCCTTCCTGCTCGACCTCGACCGGTTCAAGCAGCTCAACGACGCCCACGGCCACGCCACCGGGGACGCGGTGCTGCTGGCCGTCGCCGCTTCGCTGTCCCGCGAGGTCCGCCCCACCGACGTGCTGGCCCGCACCGGCGGCGAGGAGATGGTGGTGCTGGGCCTGGTGCACGACCACCACGACGCCCGGCAGCTGGGCGAACGGCTGCGCGCCGCCGTCCGCCGGGCCGAGCACGACCGGCACCGGGTCACCGCCTCCGTGGGGTCGGCCATCACCACCCCCGTGCCGGGCGAGGACCCGCACGACGCGGTCTGGCGGCTCATCGACCGCGCCGACGCGGCGATGTACACCGCCAAGCAGGCCGGGCGGGACCGGGTCGAGCTGGCCGTGCCGCAGCTGCCCCGCCCCCGGCTGGGTGGTGGCGCCCGCCTCGAGGACGGCCGCAGCGCCGGCTGAGCGCCGTCTGGTCTCATCGGGGCGTGACCGCGACCCTGCAGCAGGTGCCCCTCCCCCTCCGCGAGCAGGCCGCGGTGCGCGACGGCTGGCTGTCGCGGCGAGTGGCCGAGCTGCTGCCCGGGTTCATGGACGAGGCCGGCATCGACCTGTGGGTGGTGGTCGGTCGGGAGTACCACGAGGACCCGGTGCTGCCCTCGCTGCTGCCGGCCACGTGGCTGTCGGCCCGCCGGCGCACCGTGCTGCTGCTGCACCGCACCGCGACCGGGGTCGCGCCCGCGGCGGTGGCCCGCTACCCGGTCGGTGACTTCGCGTCGGTCTGGCACCCCGCCGACGACGACCCCGCGCACACCCCCGAGGCCGCCCAGTGGGCCGCCGTCCGCCGCACGGTCGACCGGGCCCGGCCCACCCGCATCGGCATCGACGTCTCGGCGACCTTCGCGCACGCCGACGGCCTCTCCCACACCGACCACGAGCAGCTGCTGGCCGCCCTGGGTCCGTGGGCCGACCGGGTGGTGCCGGCCGAGGCGCTGGCCGTGCGCTGGTTGGAGACCCGGTTGCCGGAGGAGATCGCCGCCCTGCACGGGATGAACGCCCTGGTGCACCGCACGGTCGACGAGGCCTTCTCGCGGTCGGTGATCACCCCGGGGACGACCACGGCCGCCGACGTGGCGTGGTGGGTCCGGCAGCGCTTCCACGACCTCGGGGTGGACCCGTGGTTCCAGCCGACCGTCGACGTCCAGCGGCGGGGGCTGCCGGGCCCGACCGAGGACGCCGTCGTGCAGCGCGGGGACCTGCTGCACTGCGACGTCGGGTTGCGCACGCTGGGCCTGACCACCGACACCCAGCGCAACGCCTACGTGCTGGCCGACGGCGAGACGGCGGCACCGGCGGGCCTGGTCGCCGCGCACGCGGTGGGCAACCGGATGCAGGACCTCGTGACCGCGGCGATGCAGCCCGGCCGCACCGGTGACGAGGTGCTGGCCGCGGCCCGCGCCGGGGCAGCGGCGGAGGGCATCGACGGCGACGTCTACTCCCACCCGGTCGGCGTGCACGGGCACGGGGCCGGGCCGGCCATCGGCATGTGGGACGCCCAGGACGGCGTCCCCGGCGCCGGCTCGGCCCGGCTGCACGCCGACACCACCTGGGCGCTGGAGCTGTGCGTGCGGGTGCCGGTGCCCGAGTGGGACGGGCAGGTGGTGCGGATGGCCCTCGAGCAGGGCGTCGCGCTGACCGCCGAGGGGGTCGACTACCTCGACGGCCGGCAGACCGGTTTGATCACCGTCCCGGGGTGAGGTCGCGACCGGGGAGCTCGGCGCGCAGGGCACGGACCTCGGCGGCCAGCTCGCGCACCTCGGCCCGCAGGTCGTCGGACTCCCCGTCCCGGGCGTCGCTGACGCGGTCGACGAACCACGACGCCACGGCGGCGGTGACCACCCCAAGCAGGGCGATCCCGGCCAGCATGAGCAGCACCGCGACCACCCGGCCCTCGCCGGTGACCGGGTAGCGGTCGCCGTACCCGACGGTGGAGATCGTGGTGATGGCCCACCACACGGCGTCGCCGAAGTCGGTGATGTTCGCGTCGGGCGCACCCCGTTCGGCGTCCAGGACGGCGAGCGCGGCCATGAAGACCACGAGCGAGGCCGACACCGTCACGTAGCCGGCCACGCGGCCGTGCAGGTCGGTGGCCAGCCGCCGGTCGATCACCCGCGCCACGCGGACGAGGCTGATGATCCGCAGCGGGCGCAGCAGGGGCAGCAGCACGGCGACGCCGTCCACCCAGTTGGTGCGCACGAACCGCCACCGGCGTTCGGCCAGCACGAGGCGCACGAGGTAGTCGGCCAGGAACACCGGCCACACGGCCACCGTCACCAGGCCCAGGGTGGTCTCGACCCAGCCGGGCAGGCCGACCCCCAGCACGCGCCAGGCGTAGGCCACCACGAAGAGCACCGCCAGCCCGATCATCGGCCACTGGGTGGCCTGCTCGTACTGCTGCCGTCGTCGGTCCCGGTCCACCCGGACATGGTGCCCGGACGGCGCGGATCAGTCGCGGGCGTCCCGGGTGGCCTTGTCGTTGGCCTTCTCCAGCGCCTCGACCAGCTCGTCCTTGGTCATCGTCGAGCGGCCCTCGACGTCGAGCTCCTGGGCGCGGGAGTACAGGTGCTCCTTGGTGGCGTTCTCGTCGACGCCGCCGGCGGTGCCCAGGTCGGTGTCGCGGTCGCCGCGGGCCGACTGCTCGTCGGAGGGGCCGTTCTCCTCCTTGGGCTCCCAGTGGTCCCCCACCTTCTCGTGGGTGTGCTTCACCGCCGACCAGGCCACCCGGTTGGCGGCCTGCTCGTCGCCGTCGTAGGTGTCCACCGCGCTGTCGTGGGCCTGCGCGTAGGTGTCCTTGGCCTTGTCGTCGGAGCGCTGCAGGGTGCTGGGCAGCTCGTCCTCGATCGGCTTCCCGCTCTTGGTCGTCTTGGGCATGGGGTGGTGCTACCCGTCGGCGGGCTCGCAGAACGTCGTCCAGCGGGCCCGCTCGGCCTCGGTGAGCGGGCGCGGGGCGTCGTCCTCGACGTGCACCAGGACGGCGACCAGGTCGATCGCCACCTGGTCGTCCTGGCGCAACTGCTGGCGCACCGTCACCGAGCTCGTGCCCAGGCGGGTGACCCAGCTGTCGACGTCGACGTGCTCACCGGCCCGGTAGAACAGCTGGCGCCGGTAGTCAACCTCCAGCCGGGCCAGGATGACCGGCGGTTCGTCGCCCTCGCCGGTCATCACCAGCCGGGCGTCCTCCAGCAGGGAGAGCGCTCGGGCGTGGTTCACGTGGCCGTAGCGGTCGGGGTCGGACCACCGCAGCTGGACGGGGTGCCGGTGCCGCACGCTCAGACCGTCTCGTCGGAGGAGCGGTGCCCGCCCTCGTCGGCGTCGGGGTGCAGCGTGCGCTCCTCGGACTCGGCCAGGATGGCCTCCGCCTGGGCGTCGGCGTCGTCGCTGCCGCCGGCCGCCTGCTCCTCGGGGAGCAGCTCGGCGCGCGTGTCCACGTTCTCGGGGGTCACGTTGGCGCGGGCCTCGGCGGTGGGGTCCTGGCTGGAGGTCATGCCGCCGACCCTAGGACGCGGCCCCGGCCGGGGCACCTCAGCCCAGGACCTCGCCCAGGCCGAGGAAGACCGGGCCCAGGACGACGATCAGCAGAGCCGGGAGGATGCACACCATCAGCGGGAACGACACCTTGACGGGCACCTTCATGGCCCGCTCCTCGGCCCGCTGGCGCCGCTTGGTGCGCATCTCCGCCGCCTGCACGCGCAGCACGTCCGACACCGCGATGCCGTAGCTGTCGGCCTGGTTCACCGCGGCGACGAACCGGCGCAGGTCGTCGATCCGGGTACGGGCGACCAGGGCCTCGTACGCCTCCCGGCGCGGCCGGCCGACGTTCACGTCGGCCAGCGTCCGGCGGAACTCCTCGGCCAGCGCGCCGGTGCCGTTGTTGGCCACCCAGGCCATCGCCGCCTCGAAGCCCAACCCGGCCTCCACGGCGATGGTCATCTCGTCCAGCACGTCGGGCAGCTCACGGGTCAGCACGGCCTGCCGCTCCTTGGCCCGGCCGTCGAGGACGGCGTCGGGCAGCCAGTACGCGCCGACCGTCGCGGCCGCGCCCAGCACCAGCACCAGCGGGCCCGGTCGGGCCTCGAGCACGAGCAGCCACACCAGCCCGACGACCAGGACCAGGGCCGGCTTGGCCGTCAGCACCCGGGCCATCGTCCAGCCCGCCGGGTGGCCGGCGGCCAGCAGCAGCCGGCGGGTGCGCCGGGCCTCGCGCTCGGGGGTGAGGGTGCGCAGGACCGCCAGCCAGCCGTTGCCCCGCGACTCCAGGGACCCGCTGACCGGTGTGCTCACGCCCAGGCCGCGGGTCAGGTTGCGGTGCGCGATGGCCAGGGGGCGGCGGGAGGTGGACGTGAGGGCGTAGACCCCGAAGGCCAGCGGCAGCACGAGGGCCAGCGACGCGGCGAGGAGCAGCGGTGGCATCAGAACCTCACCTTCACGATGGAGCGCAGCCAGAGCGCGCCGGTGGTCATGAGCACGGCGGCGACGACGAGCAGCAGCAGGCCGGTGCCGGTCTGCACCAGCGGGGCCAGGTAGCCGGGGGCCGTCACCGACATGATCAACGCGACGCCGAAGGGCATCGCGAGCAGGACGACGCCGGAGGTGCGCCCCTCCGCCGACAGCGCCCGGGCCTGGCGGAACAGCTGGGCCCGGTCGCGCAGGGTCTCCCCCACGCGGTCGAGCACCTCGGCCAGGTTGCCGCCCACCTCGCGGTGCACGCCGATGGCCTGCACAAGCCAGCGGAAGTCGTCGCTGCCCGTGCGGTCGGCGACCTCGGCGAGCGCGTCGTTCACGTCGCGGCCGACCCGCACCTCGTTCACCACCCGGGCGAACTCGTCGCACATGGGGGCCGGGGTGTCCCGGGACACGGCGTCGACGGCGCGCAGCAGGCTGTGGCCGGCCCGCAGGCTGCTGGCCATCAGCTGGAGGGCGTCGTCGAGCTGCTCGGCGAACGCCCGGCGGCGGCGCTGGACCTTGAGCGTCAGCCACGCCCACGCCGCGGCGGGTGCGAGGAGGGCCAGCAGCACCGCCAGCGCCGGTCCGCCGACCAGGCCGCCCAGCAGGAGGCCGATGACCAACCCCACGGCGACCACCACGAGGAGGTCCGGTGCCGCGATGCCCGCGCCCGCGAGCGCCACGGCCCCGGCCAGGCGTCCGGCGGGGTCCAGGCGGTCGAGCGCGCGCTGGGCGAGGGCGACCGTCTCGTCGGCGGTGCTGACCCGGCGGCGGGACGCCGCGGCGGCGGTCGGGCGCAACCGGGCGGCGTCGACCCGCGGCGGGCGGGTGACCAGCAGCCAACCCACGACGAGCAGCCCCAGCGCCACCGCGCCGGCCGCCGCCCACACCGGGCCGGCCATCAGGGCCGCACCTTCGCGGTGGGTCGGCGCGCACCGCCAGCGGGCGCGGCGAACACCCGGGGGGACACGCTGACCCCCAGCTCGGCGAAGCGGTCGACGAAGCGGGGGCGCACCCCGGTGGGCACGGCCTTGCCCAGCAGCCGCCCGTTCAGGTCGGCGCCGGCGGAGTGGTCGAAGAGGAACGCGTCCTGCAGCGTGACCGTCTCGCCCTCCATGCCCTGCACCTCTGTCACGTGCGTGATCCGCCGGGTCCCGTCGCGCAGACGCGAGATCTGGACGACCAGGTCCACCGCCGAGGTGACCTGCTCGCGGATGGCCCGCAGGGGCAGGTCCATGCCGGCCATGAGCACCAGCGTCTCCAGGCGGGCGATGGCGTCGCGGGGGTTGTTCGCGTGCACGGTCGACAGCGAGCCGTCGTGCCCGGTGTTCATCGCCTGCAGCATGTCCAGGCTCTCCCCGCCGCGGACCTCCCCGACCACGATGCGGTCGGGGCGCATGCGGAGGGAGTTGCGCACCAGGTCGCGGATGGAGATCTCGCCCTTGCCCTCGATGTTGCGCGGCCGGGACTCGAGCCGGACGACGTGCTCCTGCTGCAGCTGCAGCTCGACGGCGTCCTCGATGGTGATGATGCGCTCGGACTCGGGGATGAAGGACGACAGCACGTTGAGCAACGTCGTCTTCCCGGTGCCGGTGCCGCCCGACACGACGACGTTGAGCCGGGCCTCCACGCAGGCCCGCAGCAGCTCGGCCATCTCCGGGCTCAACGTGCCGTAGGAGATGAGGTCACCGATGCCCAGCGGGGTGCGGGAGAACTTGCGGATCGTCAGCGACGACCCGCCGAACGCCAGCGGCGGGATGATCGCGTTGACGCGCGAACCGTCGGCGAGCCGTGCGTCGACCATCGGCGAGGACTCGTCGATGCGTCGTCCGACCCGGGACACGATGCGCTCGATGACGCGGCGCAGGTGCTCCTCGGAGGTGAAGGTCGAGGCGGTGCGCACCAGGCGGCCCTGGCGTTCGACGTAGACGGAGTCCGGGCCGTTGACCATGATCTCGGTGACGTCGGGGTTGTCCAGGTGCGGCTGCAGCGGGCCGTACCCGAGCACCTCGTCGGTGACCTCGGTGATGAGCCGGCGGCGGTCGGCGTCCGAGAGCGGCGTGGGGTCGTTGGCGACCACGCGCTGCAGCTCCGAGTTGACCAGCCGGTGCAGCTGCTCCTCGGGCACCTCGGAGCTGGAGAGCTTGGTGCCCAGCCGGTCGAAGAGCGCCTGGGTGGCCCGGGCGCGCAGCTGGGTGAGCCCGTCCCCGACGATGACCGGCGCCTGCGGTTGGGCGTGCCGGCCGACGACGTCGACCTCGACGGGCACCGAGGAGACCCGCGCGGCGAGCGTGACCGGCTCGTCGCCGTGGTCGGCGGTGCGGGCGAGGCGGACCGGGTCGGGGCCGAGGGCGTCCTCCCCCCGTGCGGTGGCCAGCCGGTCGACGAGCTTCACCGGGCACCCACCCGCAGGCGACCCAGGACACCCTTGCGCGCGGGGGCCGGCTCGGGCAGGAACCGGTCGACCAGGGCCTGCAGCCCGCGGGCCACCTGGTCCCGCGAGCCCCCGGCCAGCAACGGCACCCCGGTGTTGGTCGACAGCGGGACGGCGGTGCTGCGGGGCAGGACCAGGTCCAGCGGGGCGCCGAGGGTGTCCTCGATGTCGGCGAGGGCCAGACCCCCGGCGCTGTCGGACCCGTTGAGCAGCAGGTGCCGGCCGCGCGGGACGAGGTCGAGCTCGGTCAGCACGTCCAGCTCCTTGCGCATCCCGCGGACCCCGGGGACGTCCATGCTGCTCATGAGCACCAGGTCGGTCGCCCGTTCGAGAGCGGTCAGCGTGTGGTCGGACAGACCGGGTGCGGTGTCGACGACGACGAAGCGGAACTCCTGGGCCAGGGTGTCCAGCAGCCGGGCCACCTGGGCGGCGGTGACCGCGTCACCGGCCGCCGGCGAGTCGCTGCCGGCGACCACGTACAGGCCGCTGTCGTGCCGGGTCAGGAAGCTCTTGAGCACGAGCGGGTCCGTCGAGGCTGCCCCGTGCACCGTGTCGGGCAGCGTGTACTCGGGCGCCAGGGCAAGGGCGCTGGCCACGTCGCCGAACTGCACGTCGAGGTCCACCAGGACGGTGGAACCCTGCCCGGAGCGGGCCAGCCCGACGGCCAGGTTGGTGGACACGGTGGTCTTGCCGACACCGCCCTTGGCCGACCCGACCACCACCAGCCGGTGCCCCCGGTCGCCGCTGGTCTCCCGCAGCGCCTCGCGCCTGGCCTCGGCCCACTCCGCTCCGCGGGCCACCACCCCGTCGACGTGGTCCTGGTGGGCGTCGGCGGTCAGCAGGTCACGGACCCCGGCGTGCATGGCACGCATCCACAGGTCCGGGTCGGTCGAGCTGGTGGCCATCACGATGCAGGTGGGGGCGGCCAGCACGTCGGCGCGGGTGGCCAGCGCGAGAGCCCGCTCCTCGGGCACGTCGGGCCCCAGCACCGTGACGCCGGGGGAGCCGGCCTCGGCCACGCGGGCGAACAGGCCGCCGTCGGCGTCGAGCGCCTCGACGCCGAGTGAGACGACGTCGCCGTCGCAGGCGTGGGCGAAGCGGGCGACGAGGTCGGCGCCGACGCCGACGGTCAGGACGGTGCTCACGAGGTGGCTCCCGAGGTGGCGGAGGTGTCGGACGGGGACGGGGCGGACGACCCGCCGGAGAGGGCGGTGCCGTCACCGGAGAAGCGCTCCGCGGTCGCGGTGCCGGGCGCCTGCAGCGACAGGTAGACGGTGCCGTCGGCCTGGGCGGCGGAGACCGCCGCGGCCGCGGTGGGGCTCAGCGCCAGCGTCACGGTCCAGACGCCGTCCGGGTCGGCGGGGGCGAAGACGCGGGTGACGAGGACGCCGTCGAGCTCGACGGCGACGTCGGGGCCGTCGTTGATTGTCGACGCGGTGCCGAACACCCCGGCCAGGTCGCCGGGCACGAGCGTGCCGCCGGCGGCGCGCTGCCGCTCGAGGGTGAGGCTGATCTCCTCGGTGCCCTCGGGCGCCGGACGGGAGCCGTCGGCGCGGGTCGCGTCCGGGTCGCCGAAGCGGCCGGTCTGCAGCAGCTCGCCGGGCAGCAGCTCGGCGGTCGTGCTCAGCCCGCTCACCGCGGACAGGTCGGTGACCGCCCCGTCGGCGACGAGGCGGGCCGGCACCTGCGCGGTGGTCACCGAGGCGGACAGATCCTCCGCGGGGGTGCCGGCCGGCACCTGCGCGGTGACCACGAGCACCGGGGTCAGCGTTTCGGCGGCCTGGGCGCGCGCGTCGGCGCCACGGGCGTACCCGAGCACCACCCACACGCCGCCGGCGGCGACCAGGACGGCCACGACGGCGGCCACGAGACGGCGGTTCATGGGGCGGTGCTCCTTCGACGGGTGGGGATGGGGACGGCGGGTGGGGTCAGCACGGGCAGCGACGCCCCTGCCAGGTGTCGGGGTCCCACAGGAAGACGGCGCGGGCCCCCAGGTCCGGGGCGGTGGGCACGGCGTCCGGGGTGCTGATCTGGTGCGCGGACCAGTCCCAGTAGCCGGTGACCGTCGCCGGCGACCCGGCCCGGACGGAGGTCACGTGCAGGGCGGCGTAGCCGTACACGCGCACCGCGGTCGACGAGCTCTGGTCGTACACCGGGACCCAGACGTCCTGGCCGACCAGGCCGGCGAGGTAGGACGCAGAGCAGGCCGCGGGTGCGGTGGTCGGCACGGTCAGCACCTGACCGGTGACCGACGCGGTGGTGCACCCGCCGCTGGACGCCGTGAGCGCGGTCGTCCCGCGCACCGGTCCGCCCGCGGGCCCGGTGCAGGAGGCCCCCGCGGTGTCGGTGGCGAGCTTGAGGGTGGTCGACGACGACGGAAGACCCACCCCTTGGGTGAGCGTGCTGCGGAACGCGCACCACGACACGGCCAGCGGGAGGTCCGCGGTGGCCGAGGGTGCACCGGACCAGCGCGCCATCGACTCCACGGTCAACGTCGACGTCGGGCTCCCGAGGACGGCGGCGAAGAGGTGCCTGATCGTCCACGTGCCCTGGGAGCGCGTGGCGCGCTGGCCGGTGTCGTACTGGATCCACCCGGTGCCCGGCTGCAGCGTCGCCAGCTTGGACCCGGCGTTGTTCTCGATGAAGTAGTAGGAGATCTTCGTCTGGATCTCGGTCATCGACCCGCAGTCGCCCTCGGCGCAGTCGATCGCCTCGGCGAGGGCAGCGGCGTCGGCACCGGTGATGACCTGGTTGCGCGCCATCCACGACGCCGTGGTGTCCACGGCCAGGGCGGCGGCCGCGGAGAGCAGGGGGATGAGCAGGGCGACGGCCACGGCCACGGCCCCGCGCTCGCCGGCGGGCCCGCGCACCCACAGGCGGCGCGCGGTCAGGCGCCGCACCGGAACACCGCCTGACCGGTGATCGGGAAGGCCACGCCACCGGCGAAGGACCCGAAGGGCTGGAAGGTGTACCGGATGGTCACCGTGATGTTGCTGCCCGAGGCCGCGCCCCGGCACGAGGTCGGCGAGATGGAGATGCTCGAGCTCGCGAGGGGGACCGCCGAGGCAGACGCGGTGTCGAGGGCGCGTTGGCGCGCCGTCGACGCGTCGTTGCCGATCGCGAACTCGCGGGCCGCTTCGCGGGCCGCCCCGGACAGGGCGGACTGCACCTGGAAGGCGCGGCTCACCGAGATGATGCTGAACAGGAAGATGAGCAGGAGCGGCACGACGAGGGCGAACTCGACGGCGGCGGCGCCGCGCTCACCGCGCCGACCTGGGCGGCGGGTGCAGCGGGTGCGACGGGGCACGGGTCTCCTCCTCCTGCTTCGTGGGCTGTCGTCCAGGGCTGGCTGCGCGGTCGCGAGCCGCCGGGCCGGCCGGCAGGCAGTGCGTGCACCACCCACCGGCCGGACCCGGAGAGGTCTGCGTTCAGCTCTTGCCGTTGAGGTTCACGCTGGTGAACAGCTCGTTGAGCTTCGGGCCGAAGAGGGCGACGGCGCCGACGACCGCGATCGCGATGGCGCCCACGAGCAGGGCGTACTCGACGGCGCTAGCACCGGTCTCGCGCGCCTTGAGCTCCGTGGCGTGCGCGGCAACCCGGTCGCCCGCGGTGACCGACAGGGCGAAGAGGGTCTGGAACAGGTGGGTCATGTGGTGCTCCTCCGGGAAGCCGTCACCGGGGCGGACCAGGGTGGTCCTGGTGCGGCTGCGTGACCGTGATCGGAGGGCCGCAGCCGCTACCGGAGCCGAACCGGCACATCTCCCCCTCGGGGGTGACGTGCGTCTGACCTGCCGTTTCGGCCCTGGTCGTTCCGTTCGCGGCGAGTCAGCCGGCGACGAGGACCCCGGTCAGCAGGGTGCCGGCGAGCAGCGCCGGGCCGAAGGCGAGCTGGGTGCTGCGCCCGGCGCGGCGCAGCGCCAGCAGCGCCAGGGCGAGCACGGCCTGCAGCACGAAGCCCAGGAGCACCCCGACGAGCACGGGCTCCCAGCCGAGCCGGCCGAGGTAGAGGCCCAGCAGGAGCCCGAGCTTGACGTCGCCCAGGCCGAGACCGGCCGGGTTGACCCAGGCCAGGGCCAGCAATGCGGTGAACACCACGCCGGCGGCCAGCAGGCCGCGCGCGAACCCGCCCCACTCCCCCGTGCCGAGGGCCTCGGCGCCGAGCAGGACCAGCCCGCCCACGGTGGCCGGCAGCAGCACGCGGTTGGGCAGCAGGTGGTGCTGCAGGTCGATCACCACCAGCACGACGGCGCACGCGGCGAGCCACAGCCAGGCAGGCAGCAGCGGCACGGCGCCGAACCGGACGGCGAGCAGTGCGAGGAGAACCGCCGTGGTCAGCTCCACCCACGGCGGTGCGACGGCGGCCGGCCGGGTGAGCAGCGCGCCCGGCAGCAGGTCGGCGGCGTCGGGACGGCGGGCGACCACGCGCTGGGCCAGCACGTTCAGACCCCGGCCGACGCCGAGGCCGGCCAGTGCGACGACCGCTGCCAGCACCCACCCACCCACGTCGGGCAGGGTCGCACGCCCCGCGCCCGGCGCCGAGCAGGCGCGGAGGGGCACGGCGTGGTTCGCCGACCCGGACCGTGCGGTTTCGTCACATGTGACGGCGGATCGGCCTGCCGCGGCCCTGCCGTGGCGTGCGCCACCCGGCCTACCGTGGCTGCATGGCCCACAACCGATCCGCCACGGCCGAGCTCGACCCGGCCGCACGTATCCGCCAGCTGCACCTCGTCGCCGCCGCCCGCGTCGCCGCCGCCCGCGCCACCTCGGTGCAGCAGGTGACCGACATCGTGCGGGTGACCGTGGACGACGAGGTGGACACCCGCACGTTCGCCGCCATCGTCACCGACTGCTCGGCCGGACTCCCCCGCAGCTGACACCCTTCGGCACCTACCGCGGGGAGCCTGGCCCGACGCGGGCCAGGTGGACGACTAGCTGCGGGCACGCCCCGCGCAGTCGGGGCAGACGTCGGGGTCGCCCGCGTCGAACGGCGCGCCGGCCTCGGCGCGCACGCTGTGGTTGCACAGCGAGGTGGTCAGCTCGAGGTCGGCCGCCCCGGCCGGGACGGCGTGCACGGGTCCCGTGAGCTGCTCGCCGGCCAGGTCTCCGTCCGGCCCGGGCACGACCACGGGGGTCGTCGTCCGGCCGCGGCCGTGTGTGGTGGTCACCGCGGCTGTCTGCCCCGCGACCCCACCGGTCATGCGCCGCAGACGGCGGTCAGCCGCGGCAGGTCGGCCAGCACGGCGTCGAGCGCCGAGTGGCCCGCGCCCAGGAGCCCGGCCCGCGGGCCGGCACGGCTGACCAGCACCTCGAGGCCGTCGGTGACCAGCGGCGGGCTCTGCGCGTAGACCGCCGAGCGCACGCCGGCGACGAAGGCCTCGGCCTGGCTGAGCCAGCCGCCGAGCACCAGCCGGTCGGGGTTGACCAGGTTGACGATGGTGGCCAGCACGGTCCCGGTGCGGCTGCCCGCCTCCCGCAGCAGGCCCGTGGTGCGGGGGTGGGCGTCGCGGGCAAGGTCGAGCATGGCGTCGACCCCGGCCACCGCCACGCCCCCCTCCCGCAGGCGGGCCACCAGCGCCGACCCGCTGGCCACCGCGTCGAGGCAGCCGACCCGCCCGCACGAGCAGGGCACCGGCTCGGCGTCGGGCACGGTGACGTGGCTGATGTCGCCGGCGAAGCCGCGGGCACCGCGCTGCAGCGCGCCGTCGACCACGATGCCGCAACCGATGCCCGAGCCTGCCTTGACCATCACCAGGTGGCGGGCCGTGGGGTCGGTGGCGTGCTCGCCCAGCGCCATGAGGTTCGCGTCGTTGTCGACGACGACGACCGCCCCGGCGGGCAGGTGCGGCCGGGCCAGGGCGGCGACGTCGGCCCCGTTCCAGCCGGGCATGCGGGCCGGCGAGGTGACCACACCGCCGGGGAACGCCACCGGGCCCGGCACTCCCAGCCCGAGCCCGAGCAGCGGCCCGGCCCCGGCCTGGTCGGCCCGCAGCTCGGCCAGCACCGCGGCGACGGTCCCCAGGACGGCGTCGGGTCCGTCGGCGACCCGCACGGGCACCGGGCGCTCGGCCAGGACTGCGCCGGTCGCGTCCAGGACGGCGCAGTCGGCGTGCTGCTCCCCCAGTCCCACGGCCCCGACCACCCCGAGCCCGGCCCGTACCGTCAGCCGGCGCGGTGGGCGGCCGGTGCCCACGACGGGCCCCTCGACCTCGGTCAGGACGCCGGAGCCGAGCAGCTCCTCGACCCGGCCGGCGATGGTGGTCGGCGAGGCGCCGGTCAACCGGGCGAGCTCGGCACGCGAGGAGGCCCGACCCGACCGGACGAGCGCGACCAGCGCGGCCGGGGAACCGGGCCGGGTGGGGGTGGTGGCGGACACCGGGGCAGTAGAGCACGGTCACGGCCGGGTTAAAACCTTTTTGGATTAATCAAACCCTCTTCTGTAGACAACCCTGGGGTGCTTACTGTTCGCGCCGTCACACCGAGCGCACCAGGAGGAGTACCCGTGCCCGCACCCACCGCGCCCCCGATGGTCCGGCTGCGCGGCGTGCAGAAGCACTTCGGTGCCCTGCACGTGCTGCGCGACGTCGACCTGGACGTCGCTGCCGGTGAGGTCGTCGTGGTCGTCGGACCCTCGGGCTCGGGCAAGTCCACGCTCTGCCGCACGATCAACCGGCTCGAGCCGGTCGACAGCGGCGAGGTGCTCGTCGACGGCGTCCCGGTGCCCACCGAGGGCGCGGCGCTGGCCCGGCTGCGCGCCGACGTCGGCATGGTCTTCCAGTCCTTCGACCTGTTCGCGCACAAGACGGTGCTGGACAACGTCTGCCTGGCCCCGGTCATGGTCCGCGGCGTCGCCAAGGCGCAGGCCCGCACCGAGGCCATGGCCCTGCTCGAGCGGGTCGGGATCGCCGACAAGGCCGGGCACTTCCCCGCCCAGCTCTCCGGCGGCCAGCAGCAGCGCGCCGCCATCGCCCGGGCCCTGGCCATGCAGCCGAAGGTGATGCTCTTCGACGAGCCCACCTCGGCCCTGGACCCCGAGATGGTCGCCGAGGTGCTCGCCGTCATGACCTCGCTCGCCGAGGAGGGCATGACGATGGTGGTGGTCACCCACGAGATGGGCTTCGCCCGCCGGGCCGCCGACCGCGTCGTCTTCATGGACGCCGGGGCGGTCGTCGAGGTGGCCCCGCCCGAGCAGTTCTTCGCCGGCGGCGGCAGCGACCGCACCCGCAGCTTCCTGTCCGCCGTCCTCGCGCACTGAGCGCGCCCCTCCAGCTCCGGCCCGCGGCCCGCGGCCCGGCCCTCCCCCGCTCCGGCGGGTCCGTCGAAAGGCAAGGAATGAGCCGCACCCTCCGGCGACGCAGCACGCTCGCCGCCTCCCTCGCGCTGGTCGCCTCCCTCGGGTTGGGCGCCTGCGGCAGCTCGGACTCCGACTCCTCGGCCGTCCCGCCCTCGGGTGGTGGCGGCGGCGAGGACTCGCTGCAGTCGGTGTACGACGACGCCCCCGTGGCCGACGCCGCGGCCCTGCTGTCGGACTCGACGATGGCCGCCATCAAGGAGCGCGGCGTGCTGCGGGTCGGCGCCGCGCTCGACGCCCCGCTGCTGAGCCAGCAGGACCCCAGCAACCCCGACGACATCCAGGGCTTCGACATCGACCTGGCGAAGATGCTGGCCATCTACATCATCGGCGAGCCCAACATCGAGGTCGTCCCGCCGGCGTCGGAGACCCGCGAGGCGCTGCTGCAGAACGGCACCGTCGACGTCGTCTTCAACACCTACACGATCACCGAGGAGCGGGCGCAGCAGATCTCGTTCGCCGGCCCGTACTTCGTCTCCGGCCTCGCCGTGGCGGTGCCCTCGGACACCGACGACATCTCCGGCATCGACGACCTGGGCGGCAAGACCGTCATCGTGGGCGCCAACACCCCGGCCGTGACCGCGGTGCCCGAGGAGCAGCCCACCGCCGAGGTGGTCAGCTTCGCCACCGACCCGCAGTGCGTGCAGGCCCTCACCCAGGGCCGCGGTGACGCCTACGTGCAGGACTACACCCTGCTGGCCGCCGACGCGCAGGCCAACTCCGGCATCAAGGTCGTGGGGCAGCCCTTCACCGAGGAGGCCTACGGCATCGGCCTGCCCCCGAACGACCCGGACTTCAAGCAGTTCGTGAACGACTGGCTGGAGCAGATCTACGCCGACGGCTCGTGGGCCGCGATCTTCGACGCCACCCTGGGCACCGTCGGCGACGGCAGCACCCCCGAGCCGCCGACCATCGGCTCCGTCCCGGGTTCCTGACCTGATCCGCAGCAGCGCCGGCAGGAGGCCCCGTTGAGCGCCCTCGTCGAGAACTGGCCCGCCCTCCTGGCGGGCCTGGGCACCACCCTGCTCGTCCTCGTCACCTCCGCGGTGGGCGCCCTCGTGCTCGGCACCCTCGTGGTGGTGGCGCGGGTCAGCCCGGTCCCGGTCCTCCGGGCGGCGGCCTTCGGGTACGTGCAGGTGCTGGTCAACGTCCCCCTGCTGGCGCTGCTGCTGCTCGCCGTCTTCGCCCTGCCCGACGCCGGGCTCATCGCCCCGCTCGTGACCACCGCGATCGTCGTGCTCACCGTCTACGAGGCCGCCTACGTGGCCGAGGCCCTGCGCAGCGGGATCAACACCGTGGCCAAGGGCCAGGTCGAGGCCGCCCGCGCGCTGGGCTTCACCCTCCCCCAGACCCTGCGGCTGGTCGTCGTCCCGCAGGCCGCCCGGGCGGTCGTGCAGCCGCTGGGCAACGTGCTCATCGCGCTGCTGATGAACACCGCGCTGACCGCGACGGTCGGCGTCGTCGAGCTCACCTCGGCCGTGAACAAGGTCAACCTGGTCCAGGCCGAACCCATCCCGATCTTCGGGGCGGCGGGCCTGGTCTACATGGCGCTCGCGCTGGTCATCGGGCTCGGCGCCGGGCGCATCGAGAAGAAGGTGGCGATCCGCCGATGAAGCCGCCCGAGACCGCCTACCTGTACGACGAGCCCGGCCCGCGCACCCGCCGGCGCATCCGCATCGCCTCGGTGGTCAGCGTGCTCGTGCTGGCCGGGGCACTGGCGCTCATGCTGCGCCAGTTCGCCTCCCGCGGGCAGCTGGACGCCGACCGCTGGTCGCCGTTCCTGTCCTGGCCGATCTGGGAGTACCTGCTCGTCGGCCTGCGCGGGACGCTGCTGGCCGCCGCCGTCGTCGCCGTCCTGGGGGGCGCGCTCGGCGTCCTGCTGGCGCTGGGCCGGTTGAGCCCGATCACCCCGTTGCGCTGGCTGTGCACCGGGTTCATCGAGGTGTTCCGCACCCTGCCGGTGCTGCTGCTGATCTACCTCATGCTCTTCGGGCTGCCCGCCTACGGCATCAACCTGCCGGTGCTGTGGAAGCTGGCCATCCCGCTCACCGTGGCCAACTCCGCGGCGATCGCCGAGATCGTGCGGGCCGGCGTGCTGAGCCTGCCCCGCGGCCAGACCGAGGCCGGCTACTCCCTCGGCATGCGCCGCCTGCAGGTGATGCGGGCGGTCGTGCTGCCCCAGGCCCTGCGCGCGGTCACCCCGTCGCTGGTGGTGCAGCTGGTGAGCCTGCTCAAGGACACCTCGCTGGGCTACGTCGTCGCCTTCACCGAGCTGCTCTACCGCGCGCAGGTGCTCAGCGCCTACAACCGGCTGCTCATCCAGACCTTCCTGGTCGTCACCCTCGTCTACCTGGTGGTCAACGGGTCGCTGTCCGCGCTCGCGTCCCGGCTCAGGCGCCGGACGACGCGCACCGCCGCGTCCGTGGACACCACCACCCCGGCCCAGCCGGGCGCACCCGCCGTGGAGACCCCCCGTGCCTGAATCACCCGCCCTGGCCGAGCTGGCCGTCGTCGTCCGCTCCGGGCTGGTCGAGAGCCGGCACCTGGGCAGCCTGGTCGCGCTGCGCGCCGACGGCTCGGTCGCCCTGGCGCTCGGTGACCCCGACGCCGTCGTCCTCCCCCGCTCGACCACCAAGCCGCTGCAGGCGCTGGCCTGCCTCGAGGCCGGGGCCCCGCTCGCCGGCCCGGCGCTGGCGATCGCCGCCGGGTCGCACACCGGCGAGGACCGGCACGTCGACGTCGTCCGGGCCGTGCTCGCGCAGGCCGGGCTCGACGAGTCGGCGCTGCGCTGCCCGCCCGATTTACCCGAGGACGAGGCCACCCGGCTGCGCCTGCTGCGCGCCGACGAGGGCGCCTCGCGGGTGCGCATGAACTGCTCGGGCAAGCACGCCGCCATGCTGCTGGCCTGCGCGGTCAACGGCTGGCCGGCCGGGAGCCACCTGCACCCCGACCACCCGCTCCAGCGCCGCGTGCACGACGTCGTCGCCCGCGAGACCGGCGCCCCCGTCGGTCACACCGCCGTCGACGGCTGCGGTGCCGCCCTGTTCGGGACGACGGTGCGCGGCCTGGCCACCGCCTTCCGGGGGTTGGCGACCGCCACCGAGGGACCGGCCGCGCAGGTCGCCGCCGCCATGCGCAGCCACCCGGAGTTCGTCGGCGGGCACGGCCACGTCAACACCCGGCTGATGGCCGACCTGCCCGGCGTCGTGGCCAAGGGCGGCGCCGAGGGCGTCATCGGGGTGGCCACCGCCGACGGCCGCGCCGTGGCCATGAAGGTGGTCGACGGCAGCCCGCGGGCGACCACCGTCGTCGCGCTGGCCGTGCTGCGCGGCCTGGGCCTGGACACCTCGCCGGTCGCCGACCTCGAGACCGTCCCGGTGCTCGGCGGCGGCGTGCCGGTCGGCGAGGTGCGCCCCGGCGCCGCCCTGGCCGCCGCATGACCACCACGGTCGAGATCTGCGTCGAGGACGTCGAGGGCGCGCTGGCCGCCGGGTCCGCCGGCGCCGACCGGGTCGAGCTGTGCGCCGCGCTCTCCGAGGGCGGGGTGACCCCCAGCGCCGGCACGCTCGCCGCCCTCGGCGCCCGCGCCCCCGCGCTGGCGGTGACCGTGCTGGTGCGCCCGCGCGGCGGGGACTTCGTGCACTCCCCGATCGAGCTCGCCGTGGTGTGCGCCGACGTGTCGGCCGCCCGCAGCATCCTGCCGGTGCTCGGCGTGACCGTGGGTCCGCTGAACCCGGGCGGCCGCGTCGACCGGAAGGCCCTGGACGCCGTGGTGGCCGCCGCCGGTGACGCCCCGGTGACCTTCCACCGCGCCTTCGACACCCTCGCCGACCAGCCGGCCGCGCTCGAGGAGCTGGTCGAGGCCGGGGTCGCGCGCGTGCTCACCTCCGGCGGGGCCGCCACGGCGCTGGCCGGGGCCGAGCGCCTGCGCGCGCTGGTCGAGCAGGCCGCCGGGCGCATCGAGGTGATGGCCGGCGGCGGGGTGCGCGCCGACCACGTGGCCGACCTGGTCGACGCGACCGGCGTCCCCGCGGTGCACCTGCGGGCCGCGCGCACTGTGCGCTCGCCGGGCCACCGCAGCGCCACCGAGGTGGTCTACGACGACGGCACCCGCACGATCACCGACCCCGCCCAGGTGTCGGCCGTGGTGGCGGCGCTGCGCGAGCGGCGGGCCGGGTGAGCGCGAGCCCTGCGGTCGTGGGCCTGGACGTCGGCGGCACCACGACCAAGGCCCTCGTCCTCGCCGCCGACGGCACCGTGGTGCACGAGGAGAACCGGGCCACCGCGCACGCGGCCGACCCGGTGCCGGGGTTGGCGGCCGAGCTCGACCGGCTGGCCGCGGTCGCCGCCGGGCACGGGCTGGCCGTCGTCGGCGCCGGTGTGGTCACGCCCGGCCTCATCGAGGAGGCCACCGGCACGGTGCGCTACGCCTCGAACCTGGGGTGGCGGGACCTGCCGCTGCGCGCGGCGCTGCAGGCGCGCTCGGCCGTCCCGGTGACCACCGGCCACGACGTCCGGGCCGCGGGGCTGGCCGAGCAGCTGCTCGGCGCGGCGCGCGGGGTCGACGACGTCCTGCTGGTGACCATCGGCACCGGCATCGCCGCGGCGCTGGTCGGCGGCGGGCGGGCGCTGACCGGGGGCACCGGCGCGGCCGGGGAGATCGGCCACGCCCCGGTGCGCCCCGGTGGCGAGATGTGCCCGTGCGGGCAGCGCGGCTGCCTGGAGGTCTACGCCTCCGGCGCGGGCGTGGCTCGGCGCTACGAGGCCCGCACGGGCCGGGCCCGGTCGGCCGCCGGTGTGGTGGGCGGGCTGGACACCGACCCGGTGGCCCGCGAGGTGTGGGCCGACGCGACCGCCGCGCTGGCCGACGCCCTGGTGACCGCGACGCTGCTGCTGGACCCGGCCGTCGTCGTCCTGGGGGGTGGGCTGGCCGCCGCGGCCGCGGACCTGCTGGAGCCGGTGCAGGCCGGCCTGGCCGCGGGGCTGACCTGGCGGGAGCCACCGCCGGTGGCGCTGACCCGGCTGGGCTCGCTGGCCGGGTGCCTGGGTGCTGCGGCGATGGCGATGACGTCGGCCGGCCGCGGCGCCGAGCTGGCCGGGTGGACGGCGGTGCCGGCCCGCTGACTCAGCCGCGGCCGAGCTCCAGGCTCATCGCCACCTCGTAGCGGTCGCCCCGGTACACCGACCGGGTGTGCTCGACCGGGCGGCCGCCGCTGCGGGCCACCCGGTCGAAGGCCAGCACGGCCCGCCCGGGTGCCAGGCCCAGCAGCTGCGCGGTGCCCGGATCGGCCTCGGTGGCCCGCACCGACTGCTCGGCCCGGTCGACCACCGCGCCGTAGACGTCGCCGAGCAGGGTGTAGACCGAGCCGGTGAGGTCGTGGTCGCCGAGGTCGGGGGCGACGTCGGCGGCGTACCAGCCGTCGTCGACCGACATGGGTTCGCCGTCGGCCAGCCGCAGCCGGCGCACGTGCCAGGCCTGCGCGCACGGTGCCAGCACCAGGGCCTCGCGGGTGGTGGCCGGCGGCTCGGCCAGCGCGACCTCCAGCACGACGGTCGAAGGCCGCAGCCCCAGCCGGCGCATGTCCTCGGCGAAGGAGGCCAGGTGCAGCCGCGAGCGGGCCGGCCGCTCGGCGACGAAGGTGCCGGCCCCGGGCACACGCACCAGCACGCCGTCGGCGACGAGCTGGCCGACCGCCTCGCGGACGGTCACCCGGCTGACCCCGTGCAGCTCGCACAGCTGCCGCTCCCCCGGCAGCGCCGCCCCGGCCGGCAGCCGGGCGGCCTGCTCGGCCAGCCGGGCGCGCAGCTGGGCGTGCAGGGTGCCCCGGCCGCGCACGACCGGCTCGCTCACCAGCCCTGCTCGGCCAGCTTGTGGGTCAGCACGTAGCGGGCGTAAGCGGCGCGTTGCAGGCCCGAGGCGGCGGCCTCGTCGACGACGAGGGTGACGTGCGGGTGCAGCTGCAGCACCGACCCCGGGCACGAGGTGGTCACCGGGCCCTCGGCGGCGCCGGCGACCGCGGCGGCCTTGGCCGCGCCGGTGGCGACCAGCACCAGGTGCTCGGCCTCGCTGATGGTGCCCAGGCCCTGGGTGAGCACGTGCCGCGGGACGGCGGCGACGTCGCCGTCGAAGAAGCGGGCGTTGTCGGCCCGGGTCTGCTCGGTGAGCGTCTTGACCCGGGTGCGGCTGGCCAGCGACGAGCCGGGCTCGTTGAACCCGACGTGGCCGTTGGCCCCGATGCCCAGCACCTGGACGGCGACCGGCCGCACGCTGGTGACCAGGGCCTCGTAGTCGCGGGCGGCCTGCAGCGGGTCGGGCGCCGAGCCGTCGGGGCCGTGCACGCGGGCGGGGTCGATGCCGACGGCGTCGGTGAGCTCGCGCCGGATGACCTCCCGGTAGCTCTCGGGGTGCCCGGCCGGCAGACCGACGTACTCGTCGAGCAGCACAGCGGTGACGTGGTCGAACCGCAGGCCGGCCTCGTGCCGGGCGATGAGCGTGCGGTAGGCCAGCAGCGGCGAGGACCCGGTGGCCAGGCCGATGGTCACGCCCCCGGGCGCGGCCTCGACGGCGGCGGTGACGACGTCGGCGACCACGTGTCCGCAGTCCTCGGGGGTGGGCAGGACGACGACCTCCACGGTCAGTTCTCCTCTCGGTGCACCCGGACGCCGGCCGCGTAGACGGCTCGGGGCACCAGGTCGGGGTCGGTGACCAGCACGTCGGCGCGCCGGCCCGGGGTCAGCTGGCCGACCTCGGCGTCGACGCCGAGCAGCCGGGCGGGGGTGGCGGTGGCCGCGGTGACCGCGGCGGCCAGGTCGACGCCGGCGTCCCGCACGGTGCGGCGCAGGACGTCGGACAGCGTGGCGGTGCCCCCGGCGATGGCGCCGGGGTCGTGGGTGAGCCGGGCGACGCCGTCGCGCACGGTGACGTCGAGCGAGCCCAGCCGGTAGGCGCCGTCGGGCTGCCCGGCGGCGGCCATGGCGTCGGAGACGAGGGCGACCTGCTCGGGATCCACCAGGTCGAACACCATCGCCACCGTCGCGGGGTCGAGGTGCACGCCGTCGGCGACCAGCTCGACGACCAGCTCGCCGCGGGCCGCGGCGGCGAGGCACGCGGCGACCGGGCCGGGGGCGCGCGACAGCAGCGGGGGCATGCCGTTGAACAGGTGCGTGGCGCTGATCGGGCCGGCGCCGTCGAGCAGGGCGCGGGCGGTGGCGGCGTCGGCGTCGGTGTGGCCGACGCTGGGCAGCACGCCGTGCGCGCGGCAGAGGGCGACCAGCTCGGCGGCGTGCGCGGTCTCCGGAGCGAGGGTCACCGAGACGACGGCGCCGGTGGCCAGCAGCTGCGCCAGCTCGGCGGGGTCGCCGGGGCGGAGGGCCGCCGGGTCCTGCGCGCCGCAGCGGGCTGCCGACAAGTAGGGGCCTTCGAGGTGGACGCCGGCCAGCTCGTCCCCGACCAGCGGGGCCAGCATCGCCAGCCGTTGCCGGAGCGTGCGTGGGTGGGCGGACACGAGCGAGCCCACCAGCGTCGTGGTGCCGCGGGAGCGGTGGAACGCCGCCGCGCGCCGGACGCCGTCGAGGTCGCTGTCGGGGAACGAGCCGCCCGCGCCGCCGTGGCAGTGCACGTCGACCAGGCCCGGCAGGAGCACGTGGTCGGTGGGACTCGGCGGGTCGGGGTGGTCGGCGGCGGTGGTCACCGTGGCGATGCGGTCGCCGTCCAGGGTCAGGACGGCGTCCTCGACCACGGTGCCGCCGGAGACGAGCCTGCCGCGGAGCACGGTCTGCACGAGCCCTCCCTGGTCCGACCGGTCATGACCAGTAGACCAGAAAGGGAGAGCGGCGGATCCTGGCCCTCTCGGAACTGAACATCAAGACGGCCCTGCCCGGCACCACAGAGCAGATGTCAGATACCCGTGCAGCAACCCCACGCCGGTCACCCTGTAGCCGACGGGAGACTCGTCACCAGTACGTGAAGGTCCTGTCATAGCGCTCGTCATCAACATCGGGACCGGCCGTCACAGTCCATCCGAGCGATCTGAGCGTGCCGGCAGCCTGCGCCTGAGCGTCGCGAACCACGGCAGCAACCTGGCGCTCACGCCATCGCTCGCGACCCTCCTGAACGACTGCGAGCCAGCCGTCCCGACGGTCGACACCGCACTCCTGAACCAGGAATTGCAAGACGTCCTCGAGACACGGGCGGAATCGTTCACCGCCGACCGGGATGTGCAGCGACGAGAGGTTGTGCGGACTGCCTACCCGGTCCTCATCTACTGCGTTCGCCCTGGTCAACAGATGCGAGAAGGATCCCCGCTCCGCCGTGACCTGCCAATGCGCTGCCGGTGCACGCTTCATGTCGGCCCGGTAGTCAAGGCGGAGGAGCGGATTCCTGTCGAGCGCCGACTTGATCACGATGTCCGACCGGACCGTCTTGAGATGCACCCCCGAGCGGTCCAGCGAGAGATAGATCGAAAGCTGCAGGGTCGCTAGCTCCACCCCGCCGACGAGAAGGGGGATCCCCTTCCTGTCCTCGGCGGACACCACGAACCTTGGCTGTCCCTCCACGCTTCGCGAGACCATCGTCCGCCCACCTGGGAGAACGCCGTCTAGCGTCGACTGAACCTCCGTTGCAAACTGCGCAGATGCTTGTTCGAGCTCGGAAGCCGGCTCACTCACCGAGCAGGAAGGCGATCTCGTCCAGCTCTTCGCGAACGTCGAACTCATGACCAGTGAGGGTTCGTGTAGCAGCGAGCGTCTCGAACTCGTCGAGAGTGCAGCCCAGCCCAGCCAACAGCTCGCGGCGGCGCCGCTCCAACTCGTCTCTGCTGACCGTGATGACCGGGGACATCGGTTCCTCCAAGGTGCTCGTTGCCGTGCAGTGCCGTGCAATGAGGTCTACAGCCTCCCACCGACAGAACCGGTGTGCACGGTCGCCCGGGTCACGAAATCGGGGTGGACTTGTGGTGCGATCCCGCCAGAGACAGCCGTTGACCGATACCTCGAGCCCGGGCCGCAGCTGACACGACAGCTCCTTGCGGGTCCCGCCGCTCAGCGTGGGCGGCGTCGGCGCCGGTCGCAGCGCCTCGGCCGCCGAGACACTCCAGACCTACGGCGACCTGGCCCACAGCGAGGATCGCACCCGCGCTGCTGTGGACGCAGCGCTGGGCGCTGAAGACCACCTGAGTACCGGCAAGGGGACCGCCCAGCGAACGTCCAGGGCAAGCGGTGGACGACGGACGAGTCGGCCTGTACGCCGGGTTCTGTCCCCGGGTGCCTCGCGGCGGTCCCGATGGGCGGTCATCCATCTAGGCCTGTCGTTGCCGGCAGGCTCGAGCGGTCTACCCGGAGACTCGGGCGGGCAGCCCTCGAACGCCTCCGCGGATCCCTGGCGAACCAGGGGCCCTTCCTGACCTTGCTCCGGGTGGGGTTTACCGAGCCGCACCGGTCACCCGGTGCGCTGGTGGTCTCTTGCACCACCGTTTCACCCTTACCAGCGGCGAACCGCTGGCGGTCTGTTCTCTGTGGCACTGTCCCGCGGGTCACCCCGGGTCGCTGTTGGCGACCACCCTGCCCTGTGGAGCCCGGACGTTCCTCGGCGGCGGGGTCTCCCCCGCCGACGCGACCGCCCAGCCGACTCGTCCGTCGTGCCGCAGACCTTACCGCCCAATCTGGTCACCAGGGGACGACGTCGTCCTGGTGGTCGCGGAACTGCAGGCCGGGCTCCCCGGTGTGCGCCTCGATCGTGCGGGCCAGCCCGGCGACGCTGTGCGCGACGGTCAGCGGCGCCCCGGCTCCGCCCAGCTCGGTCTGCACCCACCCCGGGTGCAGGCAGAGCAGGGTGTGGCCGGGGGCGGCGCGCGTCGCGTAGCTGCGCATCAGCTGGTTGAGCGCCGACTTCGACGCCCGGTAGACCTCGTGGCCGCCGCGGGTGTTCAGCCCGATGCTGCCCTGCCGCGACGACATGACGGCGATCGTCCCGGTGGGGGCCACCAGCGGCGCCAGCACCTCGATGGCCTGCATGGGGCCCCACGCGTTGGTGGTCAGCACCCGGGCGAACTCGGCGGCGTCGACCTCGCCCACCGGCACGTCGTTCCCGGTGACCCCCGCGTTGACCAGCAGCAGGTCCAGCGGTCCGGCCACCCGGTCGCGCAGCGCGGCCAGCTCGGCTAGCACCGTCATGTCCACCTGCTCGACCACCACGCGGCCGCCGGAGGTCTCGGCCAGCTCGTGCAGCTCAGTGCGCCCGGCCCCCCGAACGGTGCCGGTCACCTGCCACCCCCGCCCGGCGAACTGCTCGACCAGGCCCAGCCCGAGGGTGCGGGAGGCACCGATGACCAGGGCACGTCGCGTCGTCGGCACGTCAGCCCCAGAAGAGGCGGAAGCCGACGCGCCGGCCGCCGTCCTCGGTGAGCGTCGCCTGGTCGATCTGGTTGCGCGCCTGCTCGGCGACCGGGACGTCGGGGGCGAGCACCTCGAGGTAGCGCCGGTGCTCGGTCAGCGACGCGACGGCGGCCTCGACCCCGTCGGTGACGTCGACGGTGTGCGGCGGCTCACCGATGGTCTGCACCGCCACGTACTGCGTGCCCGACCACGGCGCCTCGGTCAGGTCGGGGAAGATCCACTCGTTGCCGGCGTCGGCCACCGCGTCGAGCACCGACCGCGACAGCGCCCGGTGGTCGGCGGAGTTCCACGCCGCCGGGGTGACCTCGGGCGTCGTCCACGTGTCGCCGCCGTGCAGGGTGACCACGAGCTCGGGCCGGTGCCGGCGGATCGCGGCGGCCAGGTCACGGCGCAGCGCCGGACCCTCGACGAGCGTGCCGTCGCGGTGGTCAAGGAACTCGACCTCGGTCACGCCGACGACGGCGGCCGACCGGCGTTCCTCCTCCTCCCGCAGCGGTCCGGCCTCGGCCGGCGGCACCCCCGCGATGCCGGCCTCGCCGCGGGTGGCGAGCAGGTAGTGCACCTCCTTGCCGGCCGCGGTCCACACGGCGACGGCCGCGGCCACCCCGTACTCGATGTCGTCGGGGTGCGCGGCCACCACGAGCGCGCGGGACCAGTCGGTGGGGAACGGTGCGGGCACGGCCCGAGTGTGGCCCTCCGAGTGGTTGCTCGCCGCTCAGCGCACGGGCTCGGCGTCGTCCTCGGGCAGGTGCTCGGGGGCGTGCGGCGCCTCGTGCCGGCCGCCGGCGTGCTCGGCGGCGTCCTCGTGCCGGCCGTGCGCGGTGCCGTCCCGGTCCCCGCCGTCCTCGTGGGCGCTGTCCCGGTCCCCGCCGTCCGCGCCACCTGGCTGCGGTTCGTCGTGCTGCGGCACCGGACCGCGCACCAGCAGCACGACCAGCAGGGCGCCCAGCAGCCCGGCGGCCCCGGCGACGAGCAGCACGTCGCGCAGGCCGTCGGCGTAGGCGGCGCCCAGCAGCTCGGCCAGGCCGGCCCGGGACTGCTCCGGCGCCGACCCCACGATCTGCTCGGCCTGCCCGCCGGACAGCGCGGACGCAGTCCCCGCCGGGTCCGCGACGCCGCCGTCGGTGAGCACCCGGGTCGCGCCCACGGCGAAGACCGAGCCCAGGACGGCGACCCCTACGGCGAAGCCGAGCTGGCGTGCGGTGTTCACCGCGCCCGAGGCCATCCCGCTGCGCTCGCGGGGCACCGAGGCCAGCGCGGCCGAGGTCACCACCGGGTTGCAGATGCCGACCCCCAGGCCCAGCACGGCCAGGCCCGGCACCAGCACGCCCCAGCTCGTACCGGCGTCGACCCGGGCCATGAGCAGCACCCCGGCACCGACGAGCGCCAACCCGACGGCCAGCACGATGCGCGGCGACCGGTCGGTGAACGCCCGCCCCGCGATCGCGGCGGTGACGAAGCTGACCGCCGAGAGCGGGATGAACACCAGGCCCGCCTGCAGCGGGCTCAGGCCCAGGATCGACTGCAACCACAGCGAGAGGTACAGGGAGTTGGCGAACGCGGAGAGGTTGAGCAGCAGGGAGCCCAGCATGATGCCGGTGAACCGTGAGGTGCGGAACAGCCGCAGGTCGAGCATCGGGGCCTCGCGGTGCAGCTCGAGCACCACCCAGCCGGCGAGGACGACGAACCCGGCCGCGATCGGGCCCCACGAGCCGACCGGGGACCACCCGTTCGCGGCGGCCTCCACCAGGCCGTAGACCACCGCGCCGGCGCCGAGGGTGAACGCGGCGATGCCCGGGACGTCGGGGTGCGGTGCGCCCGACTGCTTGGACTCCTCGACCACCTTGATCGTCAGCAGCACCGCGAACAGCGAGATGGGCAGGTTGACCAGGAAGATCCACCGCCACGACAGCTCGGTCAGCGCGCCACCCAGGATCGGGCCGGCCGCCGCCGCGGCACCGACCACCGCACCCCAGATGCCGAACGCGGTGCCCCGGTCGCGGCCGCGGTAGATGGCGTTCAGCAGCGCGATCGTGGTGCTGAACATCGCCGCCGCGCCGATGCCCTGGACCGCCCGGGCCACGATGAGCAACCCCGCGTTCGGCGCCAGCCCGCACGCCAGCGAGCTCAGCGCGAAGAGGGTGAGACCGCCGAGGTAGAGCCGGCGCCGGCCGTAGAGGTCGGCCAGCGACCCGGCGCCGAGCACCAGCGCGGCCAGGCCCAGGGCGTAGACGTCGACGACCCACTGCAGCTGGTCGAACGACGTCCCCAGGGAGGAGGCGATGTCGGGGAGGGCGACGTTCACGATCGTGACGTCGATCAGGAGCATGAACGTACCGGCACAGACCGCGACCAGCGGCCACCACTTGCGCATGGCGCCCACCATGCCCGGTCGTTGCGCCTGCCAACCGCGCTCGCTGCTCGCTCCACCAGCGGAAGTGCCGGTCAGCACAGCCCGGCCCGACGGGTCGTCCCCGCGTGCCGCACGCTCTCCGGCGCTGCCGCCGGGCACCGGACCGTAGGCTCGCCGCTCGTGTCCGCCCCCGACCTCCTCGTCGCCGCAGGGGTGGCCCTGCTGGCCGGCGGGATCAACTCCGTCGCCGGCGGCGGCTCGCTCATCCTCTTCCCCACCCTCGTCGCGCTCGGGCTGCCGCCCGTGGCGGCGAACGTCACCAACTCGGTGGCCCAGTGGCCCGGCTACCTCGGTTCCGTGGTGGGGTTCCGGCCCTACTACCGCGGCCAGCGCACCCGGCTGGTCGCGATGGCCGTGGTCGCCGCCGTCGGCGGGACGGCGGGCAGCATCCTGCTGCTCACCACCCCCTCGTCGGCCTTCGACACGATCGTCCCGGTGCTCGTGCTGCTGGCCAGCCTGCTCATCGGTCTCCAGCCCCTCATCGCCCGGCGCCTGCGGGCCAACGAGACCGACGGCGAGCGCCGCGACCCGTTCTGGCTCTACGTCGTGGTGCTGCTGGCCTGCGTGTACGGCGGCTACTTCGGCGGCGCCCTGGGGGTCATCCTCACCGCCGTCCTGGCGCTCGGCCTCGGCCGGCTCAAGCTGGCCAACGCGCTCAAGAGCGCACTCTCCCTGGTCACCGCCAGCACCACCGTCGTGGTGTTCGGCATCTTCGGCCCGGTCAGCTGGCTGCTCGTGGCGGTCTGCGCACCGGCCGCGCTGCTGGGCGGCTACCTCGGCGCGACGGTCGCCGGCCGGGTGCCCAGCACGCCCCTGCGCGTGTTCATCGTCGTGTTCGGCGTCGCCGTGGCGGTGTACCTCTTCACCCGCACATGACCGTCGACGTCGTGGCGCTGGCGCTGGCGGGTGCCTGGCTGGTCGCCGCGCTGGTCGCCGCCGTCGTCGACTCCCCCCGGCTGCCCGCCGCGGTGGTCGCCGTCCCCGGGGCGCTGGTGCTGGCCGCCGTCGGCGTCGTCGGGTGGGGCCAGGCGTGGGACACCGTGCGCGAGATCGCCCCCACCGCCGGCTTCCTCGTGGTCATCCTGCTGCTCAGCGACCTGGCGGACCGCGAGGGACTGTTCGGCTGGTCGGCCGCGGTCACCGCGCGCCGGGCCGGGCGGTCCCCCCAGGGGTTGCTGGTGCGGGTGGTGGCGCTGTCGGCCGTCGTCACGGCCGTGCTGTCGCTGGACGCCACCGTCGTCCTGCTGACCCCGGTGGTGCTCGCGACGGCCGCGCGCATGCGGGTGCCGGCCCGGCCGCACGCCTACGCCGCCGGGCACCTGTCCAACTCGGCCTCGCTGCTGATGCCGGTCTCCAACCTGACCAACCTGCTCGCCTTCGCCGCCACCGGCCTGACCTTCCTGCACTTCACCGCGCTGATGGCCGCCCCGTGGGTGGTGGCCGTGCTGGTCGAGTACGCGGTGCTGCGCTGGCTGTTCCGCGCGGACCTGCGGGTACCGGTGGGCGAACCGGTGCACGAGGTGCCCCCGACCCCGGTGCTCGCGCTGGCGGTGGTCGGCGCGACCGTGGCCGGGTTCGGGGTCGCCTCCCTGGTCGACGTGTCCCCCGCCTGGCCCGCACTGGCCGGCGTCCTCGTGCTGGCCGTCCGGCAGCTGGTCACCCGCCGCACCCGGCCGGCCGAGCTGCTGGTGGCGGCCAACCTCCCCTTCGCGCTGTTCGTGCTCGGCCTGGCGGTCGTCGTGCTGGGGCTGCAGGTCAACGGCCTGGAGGACCTGCTGGGCGCGGTGCTGCCGACCGGCGACGGGCTGCTCGCCCTGCTCGGGGTGGCCGCCGTCGCCGCGGTGGTGGCCAACCTGCTCAACAACCTGCCCGCGACCCTCGCACTGCTGCCGGCCGCGGCCGCCGTGGGGGGCACCCCGACGCTGTTGGCGGTGCTCATCGGGGTCAACGTCGGCCCCAACCTCACCTACGTGGGGTCGCTGGCCAACCTGCTCTGGCGGCGGGTGTTCGCGGCGACCGGCGAGCCGTCACCGAGTGCGGTGAGGTTCAGCCTGGTCGGCGTGGCGACGGTGCCGCTGACCGTCGTGCTGGCGACGGCCGCGCTCTGGGCCGCCCTGCAGGTCTGACCGCCCCGGCTGCCCGGCTGCCCGGCTGCCCGCCTGTGGCCCAGCGGCCCGCTTGCGGCCCAGCATGGGAGCCCATGCACCCACGTTCGGGGCCCATCGCCGGGTGCATGGGCTCCCATGCCCGGGCGGGCGGGCGGGTGCGCGGGGCGGGCGGGTGCGCGGGGCGGGCGGGCGCGACGGAGCCGGAGCCGCACCGCCCGCGGCGGGGGCAGCGGTCACTCGCCGCCGCGGCCGGGCTCGCCGATGGCGATCATGGCCTCGACGGCCTTGCGGGCGCGGGCGGCGACGTCGGCCGGCACCTCGATCGCGCCCGAGCCGGTCTGCAGGGTGCGCAGCAGCTTCGCCGGCGTGATCATCTTCATGTAGCGGCAGGCCGCCCGGTCGTTCATCGGGATGAACTGGGTGCCCGAGTTCAGCGCCCGCAACTGGTGCAGGATTCCTACCTCGGTGGCCACCAGCACCTGACCGGCCTTCGTGGCGGCCGCGGCCTCGGCCATGCCCCCGGTGGAGAGCACCCGGGTGCGGTCGGCGGGCAGGTCACCGTTGCTCACCAGGTCCAGCACCGAGGTGGTGCACCCGCACTCGGGGTGGACCAGGATCTCGGCGTCGGGGTGCGCGGCGATCTGCGACCGGACGTCGGACGGCGAGATGCCCGCGTGGACGTGGCACTCGCCCGCCCAGATGCGGATGTTCTCCCGGCCGGTGGCCCGCTTGACGTGCGCGCCCAGGAACTGGTCGGGGCAGAACAGGACCTCGCGGTCGGCGGGGATCGACCGGATGACGTCGGCGGCGTTGGACGACGTGCAGCAGATGTCGGTCTCGGCCTTCACCGCCGCGGTGGTGTTGACGTAGCTGACCACCACCGCGCCCGGGTGCTCGGCCTTCCACTCGCGCAGCTGCTCGGCGGTGATCGAGTCGGCCAGCGAGCACCCGGCGTCGAGATCGGGCAGCAGCACCGTCTTCTCCGGCGACAGGATCTTCGCCGTCTCGGCCATGAAGTGGACGCCGCAGAAGACGATCTCGCGGGCGTCGGTCTGCGCCGCGACCCGGGACAGGTAGAGGGAGTCGCCGGTGTGGTGGGCGACGTCCTGGATCTCGGGCACCTGGTAGTTGTGCGCGAGCACCACGGCGCCGCGCTCGTCGGCCAGCCGGCGGACCTCGGCGGCCCACTCCTCGTACTGCGCGGGGGTCAGCGTGCGCTCGTCACCGGTCACCGGCGGGGCTGCGGCAGTCACGGTGACGATTGTCCCTCGTGATCGTGACCCGGGGGTGACCAGGCTGCCCTTACGATTCCCGGGTCCCCGTCTGGTCAAGAACTCAAGGACTCCCGTGCGCCGTCGTCCCCTCGCCCTCGCCGTGCTCGCCACCGCCGCCCTCGCGGTGACCGCCTGCGCCCCCCAGGAGTCCTCCTCCGAAGCGGGTGCCTCGGGCTCGTCCGGTGGGTCGTGCACCCCGGAGGACCTGCAGACCGTCGCGCCCGGCACGTTCACGGTCGCCACCGACTCCCCGGCCTACCAGCCGTGGTTCATCGACGACGACCCCACCAACGGCGAGGGCTACGAGTCGGCGGTGGCCTACGCGGTCGCCGAGCAGCTGGGCTACGACCGCGACCAGGTCGAGTGGACCGTCGCGCAGTTCAACGCCGCCATCTCCCCCGGCGACAAGGACTTCGACGTCGACATCAACCAGTTCACGATCAACGACGAGCGCCGGCAGGCCGTCGACTTCTCCTCCCCGTACTACACCGCCACCCAGGCCGTGATCACCACCGCCGGCTCGGCCGCCGACGGGGCCACCTCGATCGAGGACCTCCAGGGGCTGCGGATCGGCGCCCAGGTCGCCACGACCAGCCTCACCGTGCTGACCGACGTCATCGACCCCGACAGCGACCCGGTCGTGTTCAACACCAACGACGACGCCAAGCTGGCGCTGCAGAACGGCCAGGTCGACGCGATCGTCGTCGACCTGCCGACCGCCTTCTACATCACCGGCGCCGAGCTCGACGACGGTGTCATCGTCGGCCAGCTCGAGGACTCCGGCGACGCCGGTGACCAGTTCGGCCTGCTGCTGGCCAAGGACTCCCCGCTCACCGACTGCGTCAGCCAGGCCGTCGACGCCCTCGAGGCCGACGGCACCCTCGCCGACCTGCAGGAGCAGTGGCTGTCCGAGGCGGCCGACGCCCCGGTCCTGAACTGACGCTGCCCGCACCCAGCGCGCTCGAGCTCGACCGGCGGGCCTTCCGGGCCCGCCGGTCGCGCCGGTCGACCCTCGTCGCGCTGGGGTCCACCCTCGCCTTCGCGGTGGTGGCCTACCTCGTGGTCACCCGCTCCCCGGGCTGGCCGCGGGTGCAGTCCACGTTCTTCTCCCTGGACAACGCCCGGGCCGCCTTCCCCGACATCCTGCGCGGGCTGTGGCTCAACGTGCAGGTGCTCCTCATCGGTGGCCTGTGCGTCGTCGTCCTCGGGCTGGGCCTGGCCGTGCTGCGCACCCTGCGCGGACCGGCGTTCGCCCCGCTGCGGCTGTTGGCCACCGGCTACGTCGACCTGTTCCGCGGCATGCCGCTGATCATCACGCTGTACCTGGTCGGTTTCGGGCTGCCGGCGCTGCGCCTGCAGGGGGTGCCGACCTCGCCCTTCGTGCTCGGCACCCTGGCGATCGTGCTGACCTACGCGGCCTACGTGGCCGAGGTCTTCCGCGCCGGCATCGAGTCGGTGCACCCCTCCCAGCGGGCCGCGGCCCGCTCGCTGGGGCTCACCCACCGGCAGATGATGCGGATCGTCGTGCTGCCCCAGGCCGTGCGCAACGTGACCCCGGCGCTGCTCAACGACTTCGTCGCGCTGCAGAAGGACGTCGGCCTCATCTCGGTGCTCGGTGCGATCGACGCCGTGCGGGCCGCGCAGATCGAGGTCGGGCAGACCTTCAACTTCACCCCCTACGTCGTCGCCGGGTTGCTGTTCGTGCTGCTCGCCGTCCCGTCGGCCCGCATCGCCGACGCCGTCAGCGCCCGCGCGCGCCGACGCCAGCAGAGCGGGAGCGCGCTGTGAGCTCGGTTCCTGGTGGTCGGGTCCTCGACGTCCGGGGCGTCGTGAAGGCGTTCGGGGAGAACGTCGTCCTGCGCGGGGTCGACCTGTCGGTCGACGAGCACCGCGTGGTGACGCTCATCGGCGGCTCCGGGTCGGGCAAGTCGACGCTGCTGCGCTGCGCCTCGCTGCTCGAGCAGGTCGACGACGGCCAGGTGCTGCTCGACGGCGAGGACGTCACCGACCCGCGGGTGGACGCCGATGCCGTCCGCCGCCGGCTGGGCGTGGTGTTCCAGGCCTACAACCTCTTCCCGCACCTGAGCGTGCTGGACAACGTCACCCTGGCCCCGGTGCGCGTGCACGGCCGGTCGCGCGCCGACGCGAAGGACGAGGCGCTGGGGCTGCTCAAGCGGATCGGGCTGGCCGACAAGGCCGGCGAGTACCCCGACCGGCTCTCCGGTGGCCAGCAGCAGCGCGTGGCCATCGCGCGGGCCCTGGCCGTGCGGCCCCGGGTGCTGCTGCTCGACGAGATCACCTCGGCGCTGGACCCCGAGCTGGTGGGTGAGGTGCTGCGGCTGGTGCGCGAGGTGGCCGCCCAGGGCATGACCATCGTGATGGCCACCCACGAGATGGGCTTCGCCAAGCAGGGCGCGGACACCGTGTGCTTCCTGGACCAGGGCGTGGTGCTCGAGTCCGGTCCCCCGGACCAGGTGCTCGGCGACCCCGTGGAGGCCCGCACGCGCCAGTTCCTGAGCCGCATCATCGACGCCGGCCGGCTGTAGGCCTCCCCCCCCCTCCTCCCCCCCGCCTGTTGATCATCGTCAGGTGGCTGCCGTCGGCGGCGTGTCGCACAACCACCTGACGATGGTCAACACGAGCTGGCGCGGAGAGCACGTCCGGCCACGCCGTGCCCGCCGCCGTCCACATCGCGGGCGTGCGTCCACAGATCTCCCCGGAGCACCCCACCCGGGCTGGCCGCGGGCCACGGTCCCGGCATGGACCCGCTGCCCCCCACGTACACCCTGGCCAACGCCCGAGCGGCCGGGCTCACCCGCGCCCACCTGCGCACCGGCCCGTTCGTGCGCATCAGCCACGACCTCGTCGTCCGCCTGGACGACGCGATCGACCCGCGTGAGCGGCTGCGGGTGCTGGCCACCGCCCTGCCGGCTGGCGCCGCGTTCAGCCACGGGACGGCGGCTCACCTGCTGGGCGCCCACCTCGACCTCCCCGCCCGGCCGCACGTCGCCCTCACCCCGCGCCGAGTGCTGCCCCAGCGGTCCGACCTGGTGGTGCACGCCCGGTCACTGGAACCGGCGGACGTCGTCGAGGTCGACGGGCTCAGCGCGACATCGGGGCCGCAGACCTTCCTGGACCTGGCGGCCGTCCTGCCCCCGCCCGAGCTGGTCGCGGTGGGCGACGCCCTGCTCCGTGCCGGGCACGCGACGCCGGAGTCCCTGCGGGGCCGGCTGGCCAGGGCCGGCCGCGTACGCGGCGTCGTCCGGGCCCGGGCCTGCGCACCACTCCTGTCCGCTGCGGCCATGTCCCGCCCCGAGAGCCTGGTGCGGTTCTGGTTGACCGACAGCCACCTCCCCGACCCGGAGGTGCAGGTCCCCGTCCTCGATCGTCATGGCCGGGTGGTGGCCCACAGCGACCTCGGGTACCGGCGGTGGAAGCTGTTGCTGGAGTACGAGGGCCGGCAGCACGCCGATGCCGATCGTTTCGGGGCCGACATCGACCGCTACTCGCTGATGGCCGCCGACGGCTACCTGCTGCTGCGGTTCGCAGCCCGCCACCTGAACGCCCGCACGGTGGTCGACCGGGTGGAGCGCGCCCTGCTCAGCCGCGGCTGGCGCCCCACCCCGCCCATCGCGCCCATCGAGCCCGCATGATGATCGCCCCCGCAAGTTGATCATCGGAGAGTGGCTGCCCGCCACGCCGTCGTCGACCACCACCTGCCGATGATCAACTAACGGCTGGGGGCGGGGGGCGGGGGGGCTGGGGGCTGGGGATGGGGTCAGCGGAGGTGGCTGGTGTCGTTCACCAGGCGGACGCTGCTGGTGCCGTCGCTCCCCCACGACACCTCGCTGAGGCTGGCCGCCTCCAGGAAGACGCGGTGCACGATCTCGTCACCGACGCCCAGCCCGGCGGCCAGCAGCAGCTTGATCGGCGTCACGTGGGTGACAAACAGGACGGTCGTGCCGGCGTGCCGCTCCAGGATGCGGGCCCGGGCGGCCGCGACCCGGGTCGAGACGTCGGCGATCGACTCGCCCCCCGGTGGCCGGACGTCGAGGGAGGTGCGCCAGCGGCGGAACGCCAGCGGGTTGGCAGCCATCGCCTCGGCGGCGCTCATGCCCTCCCACGCGCCGAAGTCGAGCTCGCGCAGGTCGCGGTCGACCTCGATGGGCAGGTCGAGCGCCTCGGCGACCTCGCCCGCGGTCTGCCGGCACCGCTTGAGCGGGGAGGAGACGATGACCTCGATGCCCCGCCCGACCATCGCCCGGGCGGCCGCGGCGGCGTCGGCGCGGCCGAGGTCGGAGAGGTCGAGGTCGCTGCTGCCGCTGAACCGCCGCTCGGGGGTGTGCGCGGTGCGCCCGTGCCGCAGCAGCAGCGTGCGCGTGGTGACGACGGGCGCCGGCTCGGCGGCCGGTTCCTCGACCTCGACCGGGGCGGGGCCCGCGTCGCGGTGCACCGGCCTGCCGTCCATCGCCGAGTTGGCTAGCGCGTCGGCCGCGGAGTTCTGCGCCCGCGGGATCCAGGTGTAGCGGACCTGGCCCAGCTGCCGGGCGATCTCCCGCGCCTGGTCGGCGAGCGTGCGCATGTCGGGGTGCTTGATCTGCCACCGGCCCGACATCTGCTCGACGACGAGCTTGGAGTCCATCCGCACCTCGACCGACGCCTCGGGGTCGATCGCGAGTGCCGCCTCGAGACCGGCCACCAGCCCGCCGTACTCGGCGACGTTGTTGGTCGCCCGGCCCACCGACGCAGCACGCTCGGCCAGCACCGCACCGGTCTCGGCGTCGCGTACCAGTGCCCCGTAGCCGGCCGGCCCCGGGTTGCCCCGCGACCCGCCGTCGGCCTCCACGACGAGGCGCCGGCTCACAGCCCCGACTCGGCGGTGCGCACCAGGATGCGGTTGCAGTTCTCGCACCGCAGCACGGTGTGCGGGTCGGCGTTGCGGGCGGCGGCCAGCTCGGTGCCGTACAGCTCGATGCGGCAGCCCTCGCAGCGGCGGGCGTGCAGCGCGGCCGCGCCGGTGCTGCCGGTCTGCGTCGCCACCCGCTCGTAGACCGCCAGCAAGGGTGAGGAGACCGTGCCGGCCACCTCGGCCCGCTTGGCGCCGTGCTCCTGCTCGCCCTCGGCGATCTCGGCCAGGGCGGCGTCGCGGGCCTGCTCGGCCGCGGCCTGGTCGGCCCGCGCGCCGGCCAGCCCGGCCTGCGCCGTGGCGAGGGTGGCGTCCGCGGCCTCGCGCCGCTCCATGATCTCCAGCACCTGGTCCTCGAGGTCGCCCTGGCGACGGGCGAGGGAGGCCATCTCCTGCTGCAGGCTGGTCATCTCCTTGGGCGTGGCCGCCCCCGAGTCCAGCCGCTGCTGGTCACGGGCCGAGCGCGCCCGCACCGACTCGACGTCGGCCTCGATGCGCTTCTGCTCGCGGTCGAGGTCGCGGACCTCGGTCTCGGCCCGGACGACGTCGGCGGCGAACTCCCGCTGCGCCTCCTCGGCCGCGCTGACCGCGGCGTTCTCGGGAAGGGTCCGCCGGCGGTGGGCGAGCTGCGCGAGCGCGACGTCCTCCGCGGCCAGGGCCAGCAGCTTCTGCTGGTCGAAGTGGTCTGCCTGCACCCGCTCAACCTACCCGCGCTGCGGGTCGGCTCCCGGGGCCGAGGCCAGCGGGTCGGGGAGGTCGCGCACCGACGGGTCCTCCCGCTCGGCGGTGTAGTCGTTCGGCGCCGTGCCGTCGACGCCGTCGTCGACCTGCATGGCCCGCAGCACCAGGGTGACCACGACCACCACCACGAGGTTGACCAGCAGCGCGAGGAAGCCGGCGTAGATGGTCGTCGCGGTGTCGAACCCGAGCTCGGACAGGGAGAACGCCGACCCGCCGAAGTGCTCGCGGACGACAACACCGCCCGGGCCCAGCCGCGGGATCTCGTAGAGGGCCCACAGCGCGGTGAGCATGCCGGCCGTCCAGCCCGCCACCAGCGCGCCGCGGTGCAGCCAGCGGGTGTAGAGCCCGATGCCGACCGCGGGCAGGGTCTGCAGGATGATCGCGCCGCCGATCAGCTGCAGGTCGATGGAGAACTGCGGGTCGATGAAGATGATCGCGGCGACCGCGCCGACCTTGACCACGAGCGAGGCCAGCTTGGCGACCTTCGCCTCGTTCTCGGGCGTGGCGTCCTTCTTCAGGTACTCCTTGTAGATGTTGCGGGTGAACAGGTTGGCCGCGGCGATGCTCATGATCGCCGCCGGGACCAGGGCACCGATGCCGACGGCCGCGAAGGCGACGCCGGCGAACCAGCTGGGGAACATCTGCTGGAACAGGGCCGGCACGACGGTGTTGCCGTCGCCGTCCACCGGGGTGGTGCCCGCGGCGATCGCCATGTAGCCCAGCAGGGCGATGAACCCGAGCGCCAGGCTGTAGACCGGCAGCAGGCTCATGTTCTTCTGCAGCGTCCCGCGGCTCTTCGCCGCCAACGCCCCGGTGATCGAGTGCGGGTACAGGAACAGCGCCAGCGCCGACCCCAGCGCCAGGGTCGCGTACTGCAGCTGCCCGGTGCCCGGCAGCAGCAGCCCGCCGGTGCCGGCGAGGTCGAACTTCTCCTCCGCGGCGCCGAAGACGACGTCCCACCCGCCCAGCTTGGTCGGGATGACGATGACCGCGACGATGATCGTCAGGTAGATCAACGTGTCCTTCACGAACGCGATCAGCGCCGGTGCCCGCAGGCCCGAGCTGTAGGTGTAGACGGCCAGGATCAGGAACGCCACGATGATCGGCAGCTCGCCGGTGACGCCCATGGTCTTCAGCACCGCCTCGATGCCGACCAGCTGCAGGGCGATGTAGGGCATCGTGGCGACGATGCCGGTGACGGCCACGAGCAGGGCCATCGTCGGGCTGTCGAAGCGCGAGCGCACGAAGTCGGCGGGGGTGACGAACCCGCGCACGTGGCTGACCGACCACAGCCGGATCACCACCAGGAAGATCAGCGGGTAGACCACCACGGTGTAGGGGACGGCGAAGAACCCGGCGGCACCGGCGCCGAACACCAGCGCCGGGACGGCGACGAAGGTGTAGGCGGTGTAGATGTCGCCGCCGATGAGGAACCACGTGATCCAGGTGCCGAAGCTGCGCCCGCCGAGGCCCCACTCGTCCAGGTGCATGAGGCTCTCGGCCCGCCGCCACCGGGCCGCACCGAACCCCAGCGCGGTCACGACGACGAAGAACAGGATGAAGACCGCCAGCTCGACGGTGTTGACGCCCGCCACGGCTCAGCCCTGCTTGCGGCGCTGGTGGGCGCGCAGGACCAGCGTGGTGGTCACCACGCCCACGGCGACGAAGAGCAGCTGTACCCAGTAGAAGAACGGCCACCCGAACAGCTCGGGGTCACGCCGGTTGTACAGCGGGACCAGCAACGGCAGCACGATGGGCAGCAGCAGCAGCCAGTTCCACCGGTTGCGGTCACTGCGGGGCGGCGCGACGTCGGCCGCCCGCCGGCTGCTCGGTGGTGCCTGGTCGGCCACGGGCGCTCCCCTCCAGGGCCGCCCCCGGGCCGCCCTGCGTCGAACCGGCCGCTCGACTGCCGCACGGACGGTGTGGGCGGCACCCGTCCCGGTGGCGTCCCGCCCACCGAGCGTGGAGGTCGCTCGGCGCGAAGTGTGCCACGCCTCACGCAGCCGGGTGCGCAGCGTGGTCGACCGTGCTGCGACGTCGGGGCGACGCTCGGCCCAGGCCGTCCGCCGGCTCGGCGCGGACCTACCCGCGGGCCAGGCCCTCCCCGACCGCCGAGTCGCGGTCGGTCTGGGCCACGTGCAGGGACCACGGGTCGGTGCGCCGCCGCGAGACGGTGACCTCGACGCGCCCGCCCAGGTCGCGGTGCAGCACGTCGGCGGCCACCGACAGCCACGGCCACTCGCTGGCGTAGTGGGCCACGTCGCAGATGGCCGGCCCGTCCACCTCCATGGCGTCGACGGCCGGGTGGTGCTTGACGTCGCTGGTCAGCAGGACGTCGGCGCCGGCCGCCGCGGCCTTGTCGTACATGGAGCTGCCGCTGCCGCCGCAGACGGCGACCGTGCGGACGAGCCGGTCGGGATCACCGGCGACCCGCACACCGGCAGCGGTGGCCGGCAGCACGGCGGCGGCCCGCTCGGCGAACTCCCGCAGCGTGAGGGGGTGGGCCAGCTCGCCGAGGCGACCGAGCCCGGCCCGGCTGGGCGTCTGCGAGTTCTCGAACACCGCGTAGCCGGGGTCCTCGTAGGGGTGCCACTCGTGCAGCGCCCGCAGCACCTCGGCCTGCGCCGAGCGCGGCACGACCATCTCCAGCCGGGTCTCGGGCACCTGCTCGAGCCGGCCGCGGGCACCGATCGCCGGGTTGGTCTCGTCCCCGGGGATGAAGGTGCCCGTGCCCACCGTCTGCCACGCGCAGCGGGTGTAGTCGCCGATGACGCCGGCGCCGGCCGCGCTCAGCGCGTCGACCAGCCGGTCGGTGTCCTCGACCGGGGTGAACACGACGAGGGTGTTGGTGTGCGGCGCACCGACGGACTCCAGCGGCACGGTGTTGCCCACGCCCAGGACGGCGGCCAGTGCGTCGTTGACGCCGTGGTCGGCGGCGCGGTCGGCGTTGGTGTGCGCGGTGAACAGGCCGGTGCCCGCGCGCACCAGCCGGTGCACGAGGCGACCCTTCGGGTCGGAGGCGGGGATGCCGTGCACCGGCGTCAGCAGCAGCGAGTGGTGGGTGACGACCAGGTCGACCCCGCGCTCGACCGCCTCGTCGACCACGGCCTCGGTCGGGTCGACGGCGAACAGCACCGACCGCACGGTCTCCGCGGGGTCGCCGCAGACCAGCCCGACGGCGTCCCACTCCTCGGCCAGCGCCGGGTCGTAGCGGGCCTCCAGGGCGGCCACGACCTCCGACAGGGGTGCGCCGGGGCGCGGGAGGGCCCGGACGTTCCCCTGGGGGTCGCCGTACTCGCCCTCGTTCACCGGTAGTGCCACAGTCCGGCACTGTAGGTCGGGTCGAGCCGGTCCGCCCGCCGGGCCGTCACCCACCCCCGCGCCGCCGCGGGCCGCGAGGTGGGTGTCCAGGGCACGGGTCGTCGTCATCACCCGGTGTTCGCGCGCCGGCGGTCTCCCGGACGGGCCCCGGCGGTCCTCGGCACCGTGGCCGACCTCACCTGTCCGCACCGGTCAGTCCACCAACGCATCGGCGGCGTAGGCGGCCCACAGCACGGCGTAGGGACCCTCCATGCGCACCAGCTCCTCGTGCGGACCGGACTGCACGACGCGTCCGTGGTCGAGCACGACGACCCGGTCGGCCCGGGCGGCCGTGGTCAGCCGGTGCGCGACCACCACCGTGGTGCGCCGGCCGGCCACCGCGTCGGCGGCCCGGTTGACCGCCGCCTCCGACGCCAGGTCCAGCGAGGCGGTCGCCTCGTCGAGCAGGAGGACGTCGGGGTCGACCAGTTCCGCCCGGGCCAGGGCCAGCAGCTGGCGCTGGCCGGCGGACAACGCCCGCCCGCGTTCGCCGACGCGCGTGCGGTACCCCTCGGGCAGTGCCGCGACCACGTCGTGCGCCCCCACGGCCCGGGCGGCGGTCTCCACCTCCAGGTCGGTGGCACCCGGCCGGCCGTAGGCGATGGCGTCGCGCACGGTGCCGTCGAACAGGTGGGCCTCCTGGGGCACCACGCCCAGCCGCGCCCGGTAGGCCGCGAGGTCCAGGTCGCGCAGGTCGCGCCCGTCGACCCGCACCGCGCCACCGGTCGGGTCGTAGAAGCGGGCGACCAGCTTGACCACCGTGGACTTGCCGGCCCCGGTCTCGCCCACCAGAGCCACCGTCTCGCCGGGCGCGATGCGCAGCGTCACCCCACGGAGCGCGGGGGCCGGGGCACCGCGGTAGGCGAACGTGACGTCGTCGAGCACCACCTCGCCGCGCAACCGCCCGACCGGCTCGGGGTGCGACGCCGGTGGGGTGGAGGTCGGCGTCTGCAGCAGGTCCCGCAGCCGGCGCAGGCCGACGGCGGCCTGCTGGTAGCTGTCGAACACCTGGGACAACGACTGCACCGGCGCGAAGAACGTGCCCACGTAGAGCAGGAACGCCACGAGCACCCCGGCGGTGATGGTGCCGGCCGTGAGCCGGGCGGCCCCGACCACCAGCACGGCGGCCACCGCCAGCTCGGAGAGGAACTCCACGAACGGGAAGTACGTCGCGATGTAGCGCTGGGCCCGCAGCCGCACGTCCCGGTAGGTCCCCGCGCGCTCCCGGAACACCGCCAGCGAGTGCTCCGTGCGCACCGCCGCCTGGGTCACCCGCACGCCGGCGACGTCCTCCTGCAGGCGCGCGTTGACGGCGCTGACCCGCTCGCGGGCCTCCGTGTAGGCCGGTACCGACCGCCGCCGGAACCACCAGGTGGCCACGGCCAGCACGGGCAGGAACGCGACGAGCACCAACGCCAGTTCCGCGTCGAGCAGCACCAGGGCGACCAGCACCCCGACGAGGGTCAGCAGGCTCACCACGGCCGTGGTGAGACCGGTCTGCAGGAACGCCGACAACGCATCGACGTCGGTGGTCATCCGGGTCATGATCCGGCCGCCGAGCTCGCGCTCGTAGTAGTCGAGCCCCAGGCGCTGGAGCTGCGCGAAGGTCTTGACCCGCAGCGTGTAGAGCAGGCGCTCGCCGGTGCTGCCGGTGAGCCGGGTGGAGCCGATCGTGACCAGCCAGTCGGCCACCACCACCGCCAGCGCGAGCCCGCTGATGGCCAGCAGCGCGCCCACCGAGCCGGCCGAGACCCCGCGGTCGATGCCGGCCCGCACCAGCGCCGGCACGGCGATCTGCGCAGCGGCATCGGCCGCGGTCAGCAGCAATGCCAGCGCCAGCACCCAGCGGAACGGGCGCAGCAGCCCGGCGAGGGTGAAGCCGGGGTCGGCCGACCGGGCCCGCTCGGCCGGTACCCGGGGCTCGTCGACGGTCGGCGGGAGCGCGGCCACCAGCCGGCGCAGGGCGGGGGTGGACGCGGCGTTGACCATGGCCGACCCCGGCCCGCCGATCGAGCTCGCTGCGCCCCGCAGCGTGCGGTCGCCCCCCGCTGCGTGGTCGACCTCGGGCCAGGCACCGGGGTCCACCGCGCCCGGCGGCCCCGGGTGGACCGTCGGCGGCAGGACCTCGCCGGCCCGTGCCCCGCCGGGCGGCACCGCGTCGTCGAGACCGGACACCAGCAGCCGGAACAGCGCGCTGCGTCCGGCGAGCTCGTCGGCGGTGCCGACGTCGACCACCCGTCCCGCGTCCAGCACCGCCACCCGGTCGGCCAGGGCCAGGGTGGAGGCCCGGTGGGCGACCACGAGGGTGGTGCGGTCGGGTCGCCCGCCGGTGCGCAACCCCTCCTGGATGCGGGCCTCGACGGTGGCGTCGACCGCCGAGGTGGCGTCGTCGAGCACCAGCACCCGGGGGTCGGTGAGCAGGGCCCGGGCGAGGGCCACCCGTTGCCGTTGACCACCCGACAGCGTGAGCCCCTGCTCCCCCACGACCGTGTCGTACCCGTCGGGCAGCTCGGCGATGAACCCCTCGGCCTGGGCCGTGCGGGCGGCGGCGCGGACCTCGTCGTCGGTGGCCCCGGGACGGGCGAACGCGATGTTGGCGCGCACGCTGTCGGAGAACAGGAAGCTGTCCTCCGGGACGAGCCCCAGGGCGGCGCGCAGCTGGTCGGTGTCCAGCTCGCGCACGTCGACCCCGCCGACCCGGACCGCACCGGCGGCCACGTCGTAGAAGCGGGGCAGCAGGCCGACGACGGCCGACTTGCCCGACCCCGCCGGCCCGACCAGGGCCAGCGTCTCGCCGGGCCGGATGCGCAGCGTGACGCCCGACAGCGCGGGCGGGCCGTCACCGAAGGCGAAGACCACGTCGTCGAGCTCGACCTCGAGCGGCCCCTCCGGCAGCGGCCGCGACCCCGACCGCAGCCCGGGCTCGGTGTCGACGACCTCGAGCACCCGCTCGACGCCGGCCCGCGCCTGCTGGCCGATGACCAGCAGCGCGGCGAGCATGCGCACCGGCCCGACCAGCGAGGCCAGGTAGGTGGCGAACGCCAGGAAGGTGCCCAGGGTGATGTCGCCCCGCAGGGCCAGCCACCCACCCAGGGCCAGCACCCCCACCTGCCCGAGGGCCGGCACGGCCTGCAGCAGGGGGTTGTAGCGGGCGGTGAAGGCCACCACCCGCATGCGGGCGCCGAAGAGCCGGCGGGCTCCGGCGTCGAGCCGGTCGAGCTCGCGCTCCTCCTGGCCGAAGCCCTTCACCACGCGGACGCCGGTGACGGCTGCCTCCACGTCGCCGACCACCGCCCCCGCCTGCTGCTGGGCGGCCCAGTTGGCCGGGAACAGGTCGCGTCGCGAGCGCAGGGCCAACCACCACAGCGCCGGCCCGACGGCCAGGGCCACCAGGGTCAGCAGGGGGGACAGCCACGCCATCACCGCGAGGGAGACCACGAACAGCAGGGCGTTGCCGGCCAGGTTGGGCAGGAACGCCAGCAGGCCCTGCACCAGCGTGATGTCGGAGATCGACCGGCTGACCACCTGCCCGGTCTGCAGCCGGTCCTGCCCCCGACCGTCTAGCCGGGACAACGCCTCGGCGACGTCGTTGCGCAGGTCGTACTGGACGTCAAGGCTCAGCCGCCCGGCCAGGTAGCGGCGGGTGAAGCCGGCCCCGAACCGCACGAGACCGGCCAGGGCGAGCAGCCAGACGTAGGGCGCCACCGACCGGGTCCCCCCGGCGACCACGTCGTCGACGACTGCCTTGACCACCAGCGGCACGCCGGCGGCGATCACCGAGCCCACCAGGGCCGCGCCGAAGGCCCCGACCAGGTCACCCCGGTGCCGGAGGCAGTAGCCGACCAGGCGGCGGAACCAGCCACCGCGACCGGGGAGGGGGGAGGCGGGCTTCGGCACGCCGCCCAGTCTGCGCCCGGCCACCGACACCCCGGGTGCGAAGCTGCTGTGCGTGGTGGACAGGACGCTGCGCGCCCCGGCCTGGCTCGAGGAGCTGGTGCGCACGGGTCGCCCGCCGGTGCCCTGGCGCGATGTCGTCCGCTTCGCCCTCTCCCTCGCCGGCCCCCTCGCGCTGGTCGGGCTGCTCGGGCGCCTGGACGACCCGGCCGCGCTCGGCGCCGGGGTGTTCGGCACGACCGGGGCGCTGGCGGTCACCCTGGCCCCCCAGGGCGGTCCGCTGCGCACCGGGGCGCGGCGGATGGTGGCCGCCGGCGGGCTGGGGACCGTGGGCCTGCTGGCCGGGCAGGCAGCCACGGGTGCGGGCTGGCGCCCGGTGCTGGTGGTCGCGCTGGTCTCCGCGGCCGCCGCGCTGATGAGCTCGGTCGACTCCGCACTGTCCCTCGGCGCGCTGCAGCTGCTCATCTACACGTCGCTGTCCTCGGGCCTGCAGACCACGCTGTCGCTGCCCACCGAGATCGGCTTCTTCGTGGCCGGTGGCCTCTGGGCCGCCGCACTGGTGCTGGTCCAGGCCCGCACCGAGCACGCCGACCCCGACCGGGGGGCGGTCGCCGCCGCCCTCGACGCGGTGGCCGACCTGCTCACCGCGGCCGGCACCCCCCGGGCCGACGATGCCCGCCGCGCGCTCACCGGTGCGCTCAACACCGGGTACGACCGGGTCATCCACAGCCGGAGCACCTCGTCGGGGCGCAGCCGCGAGCTGGCCGAGCTCGCCGGGCTGCTGAACGCCGCGGCGCCCCTGGTCGAGGCCGCGGTGGCCACGGCCCGCACCGGGGTGGCGGCCGACCCGGTCGACGTGGCCGCCGTCCGGGCGCTGGGGACCGCGGTGACCGCCCGCCGCCCGCTCGAGGACCCGCGCCCCCCGGCGCTGGAGGACGGCCCGCCGACCCGGCGGGCGGTGCGGCACGCCGTCCGGCTGGTGTGGGACGTGGTCGGCGACCCCGAGGAGCGCGCCTCGGCCGCGGTGGTGCGCGCCCCGCTGCCCTGGCGGCTGCGGCTGCGCGACCTGCTGGACCGGACGACGGGCAACGCCGACTCCCGCGCCTTCGTCGTCCGGTTGACGCTGTGCATGGTGGCCGCCGAGCTGGCCCGCCAGCAGCTGCCGATCGAGCGCCCCTACTGGGTTCTGCTGACCGTGGCGGTGGTGCTCAAGCCCGACTTCGGGTCGGTGTTCACCCGGGCGGTCCAGCGCGGCGCGGGCACCCTGCTCGGCGTCCTGCTGGGGTCGGCGCTGCTGACCGTCCTCCCCCGCGGCGGGTGGGTGGTGGTCGCGCTGGCCCTGGTCGCCGCCGCGCTGCCCTGGGCCCGCAACGCCAACTTCGGGCTGTTCTCGGTGTTCCAGACCCCGCTGGTGATCATGCTGCTCGACCTCGCCGCGCCCAGCCCGTCGGAGCTGGTGGGCCCGCGCCTGGTCGACACCCTCATCGGGTGCGTCATAGTGCTGGTGCTCGGCTACCTGCTGTGGCCCGGCACCTGGCGCGCCCCGCTGGACGACGCGCTGCGCGGGACCGCCGTCGCCCTCGACCGGTTCGTCGACGCGGCGTTCACCGGGACCGCCGAGGAGGCGCGGCGCGCTCGGCGGATGACCTTCCGTGCGCTGACCGAGCTGCAGACCCAGCTGCAGCGCCGGCTGGCCGAGCCACCCCCGATCAGCACCCGTGCGGCGGCCTGGTACCCGGTGATCATCCAGCTCGAGCGGACCGCGGACACCGTCACCGGCGCGGTCGTGGCGATGCGCGCCGGGGAGGCGGCCCCGCCACCGGGACAGGTGCACGTCGTGCGCCGGGCGATCCGCGAGCTGGGCGACGACCTGCGGCTGCACCGCTTCCCCGACGACACCGAGATCCACGCCGAGGGGGTGCTGGCCCCGGTGGCCCGGGAGGTCGACGCCGCCCGCCGCCTGGTGCGCGCCCAGGCTCCCGGGAAGCACTGAGGCGGATGTCGCAACAACAGGCGGATGCCTGACGACTCATATCATCTACTAGGACAGAGCTCACATGGGGAGATCCGATGGACATGCACAACGAAAAAAGCCCTGGGCATTACCTTCATGGCCTCATATCGGACGCCCGTTCACGATCAAATTTGTCAATCTCCGACGCATGGGAGAAGACCCTCGGCGCGGGGTTCGACACCTATGACGGAGTTGCTCGACACCAGGAAGTTGTGAACCTGGTTCAGGAGGTGTGCAAGGGCGTCGAAGCCCTCCCACGCGGATCCGCTGCACGCGATCGAGGCATGCGGTACGTCCCAGCGTGGTACCGGGCTGTCGTCTATCAGGGCAATTGGGACGCGCCTGTCGGGAATTTGATCAATAACACCGCCATGGATTTGCTCGGGGCGACGGCAGATCTACTCGAAGTCCGTGCCCCCGCGCCGGCCGGGAGCCTGGAGCTCCTGGTCGCCGAGCTGGATGGAATCTTCGAGCTGATCGACGCCACACCCGAACTGGCTGAGACGCAACGGGCAGAAATCATCACTCAGCTCAAGCACGTCCAGTGGCTGATCGAGAACGCCGACATGTTTGGCGTTGGCCCAATCCAACGCGAATCAGAACGAGCAGCAGGCAAGATCACGCGCACCGTCTTCACGCAGCCGATGCCAGGACAGCGCAGAAAGGCGTGGGTCAAGCGCTGGGGTGGGCTGCTGCTCGCGCTCACCCTTCTCCAGCAAGGATCCGAGCAATCCGCGGCTGTCCTTGAGAATACGCACCAGGCCCTGGGCACTGTGATTGAGATGGCCGAGGACGTCTCATCCATCTTCTCCGATGTGCCCGCCCTGCCGCCGGCGGATTGAACGGGAAAGTCATAGCAAGTGGTGGGCGCGGCAGGGTTCGAACCTGCGACCGCTCGCTTGTAAGGCGAGAGCTCTACCGCTGAGCTACGCGCCCGGGAACCGCCCCACCGTAGTCGGGCAGCCCGGGTTCAGGAGGCGAGCGCGGCGACGGCGTCCTTCCAGCCGGTCTGCGCCCGGGCGTCGCCGGGGCCGTTGACCTCGGCGAAGGCGATCTTCCCGTCGGCGTCGACCAGGAACGTGCCGCGGTTGGCCATGCCGGCGGTCTCGAAGAACGCCCCGTAGGCCTTCGCCACCTCGCCGTGCGGCCAGAAGTCACTGAGCAGCGGGAACCCGAAGCCCTGCTGCTCCTTCCACGCCTTCAGCGTCGGCGCGGGGTCGGTGGAGACCGCCACCACCTGCACCCCGGCATCGGTGTAGGTGGCCAGCTCGTCGCGCAGCTGGCACAGCTCACCGGTGCAGATGCCGGAGAAGGCGAACGGGTAGAAGACCACCAGCACCGGCGAACCGCGGTGCTCCGACAGCGTGAAGGGCTGCCGGTCGGAGTCGTTCAGCGTGAAGTCGGGCGCGGTGTCACCCACGGAGAGAGTCATGCCCGCATCCTCGTTCAGCGCTTGGAGCGGGCCGCCTTCGGGGTGACCAGGCGGATGCCGGCCCACTCCTTGGCCGCGGAGATGCTGCTGGTCTGCTGCAGGCCCGCCGTCGGCGCCGCCTCGGTGACCTCACCCGGCTCGACGTGGCCGGGCCGCCCGGACTTGGGCGTCAGCAGCCACACCACGCCGTCGTCGGCGAGGGCCGCGATGGAGTCGACGAGGGCGTCGATCAGGTCGCCGTCCTCCTCGCGCCACCAGAGCAGGACGACGTCGGCGACCTCGTCGGAGTCCTCGTCGACCATCTCACCGCCGGAGACCTCGACGACGGAGTCGCGCAGGTCCTCGTCGGCGTCCTCGTCCCAGCCGAGCTCCTGCACGACCATGCCCGGCTTGATCCCCAGTCGGGCCGCCATGCTGGCGCTGCCCGAGTCGACGCTCATCCCTGCTCGTCCTCCATCTGGTCGGTGTGGTGGTCACCCCGGACGCGCCGCAGACCGCGACTCGCCCGGCGTCGGTGCGCCAGTGTGTCCGACGCGCGTCCGATCCGGTAGCCGACCGGCCCGATCCGTGCCCGGAACGTGTCCCGGGCGGCGAACTCGGCGACCGCGAGGAGAGGCGGCGTGACGTGGGCCGGGGTAGCAGGAGACGATGTCCCCATGAGCGCCACGCAGCAGTCGGACGGAGACCCCGCCCGCGAGCCCGGCACCCCCCGCGCGGTCATCACCGACGGCCTGCCGAGCCAGTTGATCGACAACGACCCCGACGAGACCGGTGAGTGGCTGGAGTCCTTCGACGCCGTCGTCGACCACGCCGGCAAGGGCCGCGCCCGCTACCTGATGCTCCGCATGCTGGAGCGCAGCCGTGAGCAGCAGGTCGGCGTCCCCGGCCTGCGCAGCACCGACTACATCAACACCATCGCCCCCGAGCGCGAGCCGTGGTTCCCCGGCGACGAGCACGTGGAGCGGCGCATCCGCGCCTACATCCGCTGGAACGCCGCGATCATGGTGCACCGCGCGCAGCGGCCCGGGGTCGGCGTCGGCGGCCACATCTCCTCCTACGCCTCGTCGGCGTCGCTGTACGAGGTGGGCTTCAACCACTTCTTCCGCGGCAAGGACCACCCCGGCGGCGGCGACCAGATCTGGTTCCAGGGCCACGCCTCCCCCGGCATCTACGCCCGCGCGTTCCTCGAGGGCCGGCTGACCGAGCAGCAGATGGACGGCTTCCGGCAGGAGGTGTCCCACCCCGGCGGCGGGCTGTCCTCCTACCCGCACCCGCGGCTGATGCCCGAGTTCTGGGAGTTCCCGACCGTCTCGATGGGCCTGGGCCCGATCAACGCGATCTACCAGGCCCGGTTCAACCGCTACCTGCACCACCGCGGCATCAAGGACACCTCCGACCAGCACGTCTGGGCCTTCCTCGGCGACGGCGAGATGGACGAGCCCGAGTCGCTGGGCGCGATCGGCCTGGCCGCGCGCGAGGAGCTGGACAACCTCACCTTCGTCGTCAACTGCAACCTGCAGCGCCTCGACGGCCCGGTGCGCGGCAACGGCAAGGTGATCCAGGAGCTGGAGAGCTTCTTCCGCGGTGCCGGCTGGAACGTCATCAAGGTCGTCTGGGGCCGCGGCTGGGACAAGCTGCTGGCCGCCGACCGCGACGGTGCGCTGGTCAACCTGATGAACACCACGCCCGACGGTGACTACCAGACCTACAAGGCCGAGGACGGCGCCTTCGTCCGCGAGCACTTCTTCGGGCGCGACCCCCGCACCCGCAAGCTGGTCGAGGGCATGACCGACGACGAGGTCTGGGCGCTGCAGCGCGGTGGCCACGACTACCGCAAGGTCTACGCCGCCTACAAGGCCGCGATGGAGCACAAGGGCCAGCCCACGGTCATCCTCGCCAAGACCATCAAGGGCTGGACGCTGGGCAGCCACTTCGAGGGCCGCAACTCCACGCACCAGATGAAGAAGCTGACCGCCGAGGACCTCGCCACGTTCCGCGACCGGCTCTACCTCGACATCCCCGACGCGGCGCTGGAGGACAAGTACCTCCCGCCGTACTACAAGCCCGACCCCGACTCCGACGAGATGCAGTACATGCTCGAGCGCCGCAAGGCCCTCGGCGGGGCGGTACCCCGGCGGCACGTGGCGGCCAAGCCGCTCAAGGCCCCCGAGGACAAGGCCTTCGAGGTGCTGCGCCGCGGCTCGGGCAAGCAGGAGGTCGCCACCACCATGGCGTTCGTCCGGCTGCTCAAGGAGTTCCTCAAGGACAAGGAGCTCGGCCCGCGCTTCGTGCCGGTGATCCCCGACGAGGCCCGCACCTTCGGCATGGACTCGCTGTTCCCGACGTCGAAGATCTACTCCCCGCACGGCCAGACCTACACCGCGGTCGACCGCGAGCTGATGCTGGCGTACAAGGAGTCGACCAGCGGCACGATCCTGCACGAGGGCATCAACGAGGCCGGTTCCACGGCGTCGTTCACCGCCGTCGGGTCGTCGTACTCGACGCACGGCGAGGCGATGATCCCGATCTACATCTTCTACTCGATGTTCGGGTTCCAGCGCACCGGTGACGGCTTCTGGGCCGCCGCGGACCAGATGACCCGCGGTTTCGCCCTCGGCGCCACCGCCGGCCGGACGACGCTCAACGGCGAGGGGCTGCAGCACGAGGACGGCCACTCGCTCCTGCTGGCCGCGACCAACCCGGCGGTGGTCTCCTACGACCCGGCGTTCAGCTACGAGCTGGGGCACATCGTCAAGGACGCCCTGGCCCGCATGTACGGCGAGGACCCGGGCGCCCCGCTGGGCGGTGAGCGCAGTGCCGACGTCTTCTACTACCTGACGGTCTACAACGAGGCCTACCAGCAGCCAGCCGAGCCCGAGGACCTCGACGTCGCCGGTCTGCTGGCCGGCATCTACCGGCTCAACCAGGGTCCGTGGATCGACGACGCGAAGAAGGCGCAGATCCTGGCGTCGGGCGTGGCCGTGCCGTGGGCCCTGCGCGCCCAGGAGCTGCTGGCCTCGGACTGGGGCGTCTCGGCCGACATCTGGTCGGTGACCTCCTGGACCGAGCTGCGCCGCGAGGCGGTCGCGGCCGACGAGTGGAACCTCGACCACCCGGCCGAGGAGCCGCGGGTGCCCTACGTGACCCGCACCCTGGCCGACGCCGAGGGGCCGCTGGTCGCGGTGTCGGACTGGATGCGGGCGGTGCCCGACCTGCTGGCGCCCTACGTGCCGGGGCTGGTCTCGCTCGGCACCGACGGGTTCGGCCTCTCCGACACCCGCCCGGCGCTGCGCCGCCACTTCCGGGTGGACGCCGAGTCGATCGTGGTGCGCGTGCTGGGTGAGCTGGCCAAGAAGGGCCAGGTCGACCGCTCGGTGGTCGCGCAGGCGGTGGAGAAGTACCAGATCACCGACCCCGGCAAGGCCCCGGTCGACCTGGAGCAGGACACGCCCGCCACCTGACCCACCCGCCCCGGTCGCGGCACTGATCAGCTGGGTTCAGCAGAAGCCGTCCTGGCTCACCGACGCCGGTGAGCCAGGACGGCTTCGGCGTTCCCCCGTACCGGGCATCCACAGACGCGGGGTGCATCCACAGATCCTCGGAGCGCATTCCGCCCGTCGCACCGGTCGGCGATGGTCGTGCCGTGGACCCCCAACTGACCTTCGTCATGGCCCGCAACGGCGGCGTGTTCACCACCGCGCACGCCCGAGCCGCGGGCTACGACCGCCATGCCGTCGCCGCCCAGCTCAGGACCGGGGCGTGGCACGCCGTTCGCTACGGCGTGCACACCAGCGGCGAGCTGTGGGCCGCGCACCAGGACGCCGGCCGTCAGCACCACCTGGAAGCGGCGGCCGTCGTGCTCAGGCTCGAGCGGCACGACACCGTGCTCAGCCATGCCACTGCAGCCCGCCTGCACGGCTTGTTGCTCCCGGCCGACGTCGGAACCGACGTCGAGCTCACCGACCCGGTGCAGCACCGCACCGGCAAGGGTTACCGGGTGCGGCGGGCATCGCTGCCGCCCGAGGACATCACCGTGGTCGGCGGGCTCGCGGTCACCACCCTCGCGCGCACGCTGGCCGACGTCGCCCGGGAGTGGGACGTGGTCGACACCGTGGTGGCGGTCGACGACGTCCTGGCCGACGGTCGGCTGAGCCGGGCCGACCTCGTCGCCACCGCTCTGCGGCACCGGCACTGGCCAGGTGCTGGCCGCATGGCACGGGCCTTCGGGCTCGCCCGGGTCGGTGCCCACTCACCGCACGAGACCAGGACCCGGTTGGCCTTCGTGTCCGCCGGTGTGCCCGAACCCGTCCTGCAGGCCGCCGTCCTCGTCGGTCGCCGCTTGGTCGGCGTCCTGGACATGCTGTGGGAGGAGCCAGCCGTGTTCGGCGAGTGCGACGGGCGCACGAAGGTCGACGACCCGTGGTTCGGGCGCACCGCCGCCGAGGCGGTGTGGGCGGAGAAGTGCCGGCATGACGAACTGGTCGATCTGGACCTGGTCGGTGTGCGGATGAAGCCCGCAGACCTGCACGCGCCCCTGGCCGACAAGATCGCCCGGTTGCGCCGGCTGCTGGACCGCCCGGCTCCCGACCGTCCCGCTTACCGGATCGAGCAGCGCAACCGGGGTCTGCGCCGCGTGCCCCGGGTGGCCGCGCAGGGTCTGGGGCTCACGACTGTCCGTCCTGGTTCAGCGGCGTCGCTGAACCAGGACGGACACAGGTGAACCCAGCTGATCCACGCCACGGGCGGGCGGCCTGGGCCCGCCCCCGGTAGCTACCCCGCCAGGGCCAGGAGGGCCATGCGGGCGTACAGCGCGGTGCCCGCCGGGAAGGCGTCCTCGTCGAACACCACCAGGTTCGAGTGGTTGCTGGGCGCCTCCTCCGGCACCAGGTGCGGCGGGCAGGCGCCCAGGAACGCCATCGCGCCGGGCACCCGCTCCAGCACGTAGGAGAAGTCCTCGGCGCCCATGAGCGGGTCGGCCATCGGCACCGATGCGTCGGCTCCCAGCAGCGAGGCGGCGGCCGACGAGACCTGCGCGGCGACCACCGGGTCGTTGACGGTGACGGGGTAGCCCTCCACCCGCTCGAACTCCGCGACCAGCTCGTGGGCGTCGGCGACCCGCTCGGCCACGCGCTGCACCCGGGCCACGACGTCGGCACGCCGCTGCGCGGACAGGGTGCGGATGGTCCCCTCCAGGAACGCGGTGGCCGGGATGATGTTGTTCGTCGTCCCGGCGCTGAGGTGGCCGACCGTGACCACGGCGGGGTCGAAGACGTCGACCCGGCGGGTGACCATCGCCTGCAGGGCCAGCACGATCTCCGCGGCGACCGGGACCGGGTCGGCGGTCACGTGCGGGGTCGAGGCGTGGCCGCCGGCGCCGCGGAGGGTGACCCGGAAGTGGTCGGCGGCGGCCATCAGCGGCCCGGGCCGCACGTTGATCGTCCCGGTGGGGAACGAGGCGCTGGTGTGCAGGGCGAACGCCCCGCTCACCGGCGCCCCGGGAACGGCGTCGAGCAGGCCCTCCTCCAGCATCGACCGCGCCCCGTGGAAGCCCTCCTCCCCCGGCTGCAGCATGAGCACGACCTGCCCGGCGAGCTGCTCGCGCCGCTCGGCCAGCAGCCGGGCCGCCCCGAGCAGCATCGCGACGTGGGTGTCGTGCCCGCAGGCGTGCATCGCACCCGGGATCTCGGAGGCGAAGGGCAGGCCGGTGTCCTCCTGCAGCGGGAGGGCGTCCATGTCCCCGCGCAGCAGGTAGGTCGGCCCCGGCCGCGCGCCGCGCAGCACACCCACCACCGAGGACGTCGACCGACCCGTGGTCACCTCGACGGGCAGGTCGGCGAGCGCCTCGAGCACCGTCGCCTGGGTCTCGGGCAGGTGCAGGCCCACCTCGGGACGGCGATGCAGCCGGCGGCGCAGGTCCACCACCCGGTCGGCGTCGGCACGGGCAGCAGCGAGCAGGTCCATGGGCGCAGTGTTCAGCAGGGCTCACGACCGGCGCCAGCAGAGGCCCGCCGTCCGCACCGAGCAGTCGAGCAACCGAGCAGCCGAGCTACTCCACCGCCCACAGCGGTCGGGTGCGGTCCAGCTGCCAGACGCACACCGTCGCCGGTCCGGTGACCCGCCCCTCCCCGACCGCGGGCACGGGTCCGGCCCACACCCGCCCGCCGCTGGACACCACCCGCAGCCCCGGGGGCACGGCGACGGTCTCGTCGGTCGGCACCCGGGCCAGCCACAACCGGGCGTCGGTGCGGCCCAGGTCGACCCAGCCGCGCCGGGCACCCGCGGTCCAGCGCACCACGCGGTGGCCCGGTTGCTGGGCCGGGGTCGCCGTCCGCAGGTAGGTCTGCAGCACGTGCGCGCCGTCGGCGCCGGCCACCTCGTCGTGCACCATCCCCGTGCCGGCGCGCAGCACGCCCACGTCACCGGCCCGCAGCGTCGGCCGGCTCCCCCACCCGTGGACCAGCGAGCCCGAGAGGACGACGGCGACGACGTCGACGTCGGCGTGGTGGTGGGACCCGTAGCCGGCGCCCGGGAGCAGCCGGTCCTCGGCGATGCGCAGCAGCGGGCCGGCCGACCCGTCGTCGGGCTCGACCAGGTGCCGCGACATCAGGCCCTCGTCCACCGCACCCCCTGCCCGACCGCCGCCAGCACCAGCGTCCACCCCACCCCGAACGCCCACCCCGCCACGACGTCGGACAGGTAGTGCACCCCCAACCACAGCCGCGTGCAACCGACGAGGACGACCAGCGCGATCCCCGCGGCTGCCCACCACCGCCGGCCCGCCGTCGCCAGCGCGGGCCATGCGAGCACCAGCGCGGTGGTGACGAGGCAGGCCACGCCCGAGGCGTGCCCGCTGGGGAACGACAGGGAGTCGTAGGCCGCGCCGCCGCCGGTGAAGCCCGGCCGCACCCGGCCCACCAGCTCCTTGAGGCCCGAGGTGAGCAGGCCCACGCCGACCACCGCGACGGTCACCCAGACCGCGTCGACGCGCCGGCCACCCCGCACCAGCCAGACCACCACCGGGGCGAACACCACCACCCGGGCCAGCGTGTAGCCCGGCGCGGTCAGCACCTCGAGCAGCACCGACACCGCCGCCGAGCGGTCGTCGCCGGCGTACAGCGCGCGGGCGACCGCCTCGTCCAGGCGCAGCTGCGGCGTCCAGCCGGCGACCACGCCCGCACCCAGGACGGCGACGACCAGTGCGCACACCCCGGCGGCGGCGAGACGGCCCCCCACGGGGTGGGTCCGCTGCGCCGTCCTCACCTGGCACAGCCTGCCCCATGACACCCTGCAGCGGTGAGCGCAGCGCGACCGTCGGAGGCGACCCTGCGCCGGCTGGAGCGGGCGTCGGGGGCGCTGGCCACCCAGGCGGTCGCCCGCATGGACGACACCCTCCCCTGGTTCCGCTCGATGCCGGCCGACCAGCGGTCGTGGGTGATGCTGGTGGCGCAGGCCGGCATCGCCTCGCTCGTCGAGTGGTGCCGGCACCCCGGTCGGCCGCCCCGGCTCGGCGGCGAGGTGTTCGGGGCGGCCCCGCGCGAGCTGGTGCGCGCCGTCCCGCTCAAGCAGACCGTCGACCTGGTGAAGGTGACCGTCGAGGTCATGGAGGACCGGGTCACCCATGTCGCCGAGCCCGGCGACGCCGAGGCCCTGCGCGTGGCCGTGCTGCAGTACAGCCGCGAGGTGGCCTTCGCCACCGCGCACGTCTACGCCAGCTACGCCGAGAACCGGGGCGCCTGGGACGCCCGCCTCGAGGCCCTCGTCGTCGACGCCCTGGTGCGCGGTGAGCGCTCCGACGAGCTGCCCGGCCGGGCCGCGGCGCTGGGCTGGGCGACGACCGCGCCGGTGCTCGTGCTGGTCGGCCACACCGCCCCCGACGTCGACGACCTGCACACCGCGGTGCGCCGGGCGGCGCGCTCGATGCGCGCCGAGGTGCTGGTCGGGGTGCACGCCGACCAGCTCGTGGTGGTGCTCGGCGGGGTGGCCGACCTGGGACCGGTCGCCGAGCGGGTCAGCCGCGAGTTCGGCCCCGGCCCGGTGGTCAGCGGCCCCGCCGTCGACTCCCTCGCCCTGGCCGCCGACTCGGCCGCCGGTGCGCTCGCCGGCCTGCGCGCCGCGGTCGCCTGGCCCGGCGCCCCCCGCCCGGTGCCGGCCGACGAGCTGCTGGCCGAACGCGCGCTGGACGGCGACCCGCTGGCCCGTGCCGCCCTGGCCGAACGGGTCGCCGGCCCCCTGCACGCCACCGGCGGTGGGGTGCTGGACACCGTGCACGCGGTGCTGGCCAGCGGCGGCAACCTGGAGGCCAGTGCCCGGGCGTTGTTCGTGCACCCCAACACCGTCCGGTACCGGTTGAAGCGCGCCACCGAGCTGACCGGGCTGTCGGCCACCGACCCCCGCGGGGCGTGGACGCTGCGGGTGGCCCTGGCGTTGTCCGCCCTCGACGGTGGGCGGTCGCTCTGGGCGTGAGCTGTGGTCCAGCGCACCACCTGCCCCACGTTTGTAGGAACCCTCCACAAGACCACCGGTGTTCTTCGTGGGCCGCCGACCGCCCGCCGGCCGGCCATCACTGGCACGGTTGTCCCGTGCTCGCCGTCCTCGCCCCCGGCCAGGGGGCCCAGAAGCCCGGGATGCTCACCGACTGGCTGGCCCTCCCCGGCGCCGAGTCCTTCTTCCGCTGGGCCGGCGCGGTCGCCGACGCCGACCTGCTGACCCTGGGCACCACCGGCGACGCCGAGGCGATCAAGGACACCGCGGTCACCCAGCCGCTGGTCGTGGCCATGTCCCTGTTCGTCGCCCGCGAGCTGGGCGGGCTGCCCGGGCCGGTGGCGCACACCCCGCAGACCGGTCGCGACGTCGTCATCGCCGGGCACAGCGTCGGTGAGCTGACCGCCGCGGCGCTGGCCGGTGTGCTGTCGGTCGAGGCGGCCATCGCGCTGACCGCCGTCCGGGGGCGGGCCATGGCCCGGGCCTGCGCCCAGACCCCCACCGGCATGTCCGCCGTCCTCGGTGGCGACCCCGCCGAGGTGCTGGCCGCCATCGAGTCCCACGGCCTGACCCCGGCCAACGTCAACGGCGCCGGCCAGGTCGTGGCCGCCGGTTCCCTCGACGGCCTCGCCGCGCTGAAGGCCGCCCCGCCGGCGAAGGCCCGGGTCATGCCGCTGTCGGTGGCCGGCGCCTTCCACACCGACTTCATGGCCTCGGCCCGCACCGAGCTCGAGGGCCTGGTCGGCGGCATCCGTCCCGCGCAGCCCTCCCGCCTGCTGCTGTCCAACAAGGACGGCTCGGCCGTGGAGACCGGCGCCGCGGTGCTCGACCGGCTGGTCAGCCAGGTCACCAACCCGGTGCGCTTCGACGCCTGCCTGGACACCCTGCGCGAGCTCGGCGTCACCGCGGTCATCGAGCTGCCCCCGGCCGGCGCGTTGGCGGGTCTGGCCAAGCGCGACTGGAAGGGCCGGCACGACGTCGAGGTCCTGGCCATCACCGGCCCGACCGACCTCGACCGCGCCGCCGAGCTCATCGCCGCCGAACGCGGCCGGGCCGAGGCCGAGCACGCCCCCGACTGGCGGGTCGTCGTCTCCCCCGCGCGCGGCACCATCTCCCCCGCCGCGGTGGCCGAGGGCACCTCGCTGCCGGCCGGCGCCACGCTGGCCACCGTCGCCGGCCGCCGCGAGACCGTCGAGGTCGCCGCCGGCTACGCCGGGCTGCTCGCCGAGTGGCTGGTCGCCGAGGGCGACCTCGTCGACGCCGGTGACCCGATCGCCCGTCTCTACCCGGAGGTCTGACGCATGAGCACCATCCAGCTCCCCACCGGCTCCCCCGGCGCGCGCATCCTCGGCATCGGCGAGTACCGGCCCCGCCGCCGGGTCACCAACGACGAGCTCGCGCAGACCATGGACACCAACGACGAGTGGATCCGCACCCGCGTCGGCATCGCCGAGCGCCGCTGGGCCGACACCGACGAGACCGTCGTCGAGATGTCCGTGGCCGCCGGCGGCAAGGCCCTGGCCGCCAGCGGGCTCTCGCCCGAGGACGTCGACCTGGTGGTCGTCGCCAGCTGCAGCCTGCCCACCCAGATCCCCGGCGCCGGGCCCGAGGTCGCCCACCGCCTCGGCATCCCCCGCCCCGGCGGCTTCGACGTCAACGCCGGCTGCGCCGGGTTCTGCTACGCCCTGTCGGCCGCCTCCGACGCCATCCGCGCCGGGTCGGCCCGCAACGCCCTGGTCGTCGGCGTCGAGAAGCTCACCGACGTCGTCGACATGACCGACCGCTCCACCGCGGTGATCTTCGCCGACGGTGCCGGCGCGATGGTCATCGGCGCCAGCGACGAGCCCGGCATCGGCCCCGTGGTCTGGGGTTCGGACGGCGACCAGCGCGACGCCATCGCCATCCCGGCCGAGGGCCAGCCCGACGCCGGCAACCTGACCATGGCCGGGCAGGCCGTGTACCGGTGGGCCACCACCAAGCTCACCGCCACGCTGCAGGAGGCCATCGACCGCGCCGGCGTCACCGCCGCCGACGTCGACGTCTTCGCCCCGCACCAGGCCAACCTCCGCATCATCGAGCTGATGGCCAAGAAGCTCGCGCTGCCGTCGTCCACCGTCATCGCCCGCGACGTCGCCCGGGCCGGCAACACCTCCTCGGCCTCGGTCCCGCTGGCCCTGTCGGCCCTGCTCGAGAGCGGCGAGGCCAAGAGCGGCGACCTCGCCCTGCTGCTCGGCTACGGCGCCGGGCTCACCTTCGCCGGACAGGTCGTCCGGCTCCCCTGAACCCCGGGCGGCCCCGCCGTCCGGCCCTGCACGACCTGCACGACCCCCCTGACCCGCACGACGAAGAGGAGGCCCACGTGGCCAGCACCGCCGAGATCCAGTCCGGCCTCGCCGAGATCCTGGAGGAGGTCGCCGGGGTCGCCCCCGCCGACGCCACCCCCGAGAAGTCCTTCACCGAGGACCTCGACGTCGACTCGCTCTCGATGGTCGAGATCGCCACGGCCGTCGAGGACAAGTTCGGCGTCGCCATCCCCGACGACGAGCTGGGCGGCATCAAGACCGTCGGCGACGCCATCTCCTTCATCGAGAAGAACCAGTAACAGAAGGACCTCGTCGCCCCCCGGGGAATGTGCTCCGCCCATTCCCCGGGGCCCTGCGACGAGGCCGTTCCAGCAAGTCACCAGTTCCAGGAGGAAAGACGTGAAGACCAACAGCACCGACGTCGTCGTCACCGGGCTCGGCGCGACCACCCCGCTGGGGTCCGACGTCGCCTCCACCTGGGACGCCCTGCTCGCCGGGACGTCCGGGGTCACCCGGATCACCGACGAGTGGATCGAGCCGTTCCCGGCCCAGCTGGTGGCCCGGCTGACCACCGACCCCGCCGAGCAGATCGACCGCGTGCGGGCCCGGCGGCTGGACCGCAGCCAACAGGTGGCCGTCGTGGCCGCCGAGGAGGCCTGGCGCGACTCCGGCGCCGGTGACGCCGGGTACGACTCGCTGCGCATCGCGGTGGTCGTCGGCACCGGCATCGGCGGCGCCATGACCCTCCTCGGCCAGGACGACGTCCTGGAGGCGAAGGGGCCCAAGCGGGTCTCCCCCTTCACCATCCCCATGCTCATGCCCAACGGCCCCGCCGCCGCGGTGGGCCTGGCGATCGGCGCCCGCGGCGGCGTGCACGCCCCGGTCAGCGCCTGCGCCTCCGGCGCCGAGGCCATCCGCTGGGGCCTGGACATGCTGCGCCTGGACCGCGCCGACGTCGTGCTCGTCGGCGGCGCCGAGGCCTGCGTGCACCCGCTGCCCATGGCCGGCTTCGCCTCGATGCGCGCCATGAGCACCCGCAACGACGACCCCGAGCACGCCTCCCGCCCCTTCGACGCCGGCCGCGACGGCTTCGTGCTCGCCGAGGGCGCCGCCTGCCTGGTGCTCGAGCGCGAGGACGCCGCCAAGGCCCGCGGCGCCAAGGTCTACGGCAAGCTCGCCGGCGCCGGCGGCACCTCCGACGGCTACGACCTGGTCGCCCCGCACCCCGAGGGCGAGGGCGCCCAGCGCGCCATCGGCGCCGCCCTGCGCGACGCCGGCATCACCCCCGGCGACATCGGCCACGTCAACGCGCACGCCACCTCCACCCCGGTCGGCGACATCGCCGAGGCCGCGGCGCTGCTCGACGCGGTCGGCGACCACGCCGCAGTGACCGCCACCAAGAGCCAGACCGGGCACCTGCTCGGTGCCGCCGGCGCGCTGGAGTCGGTGTTCTGCCTGCTCGCCCTGCGCGACCAGGTCGTCCCGGGCACGCAGAACATCGAGCAGCTCGACGACTCCCCCGCCGTGCAGAAGCTCGACATCGTGCGCGGGGCCCCGCGCAAGGCCACCTTCTCCGCCGCGCTGAACGACTCGTTCGGCTTCGGCGGGCACAACATGGCCCTGGTCTTCACCACAGCCTGATCCGCCGAGGAGACCCCGCATGACCACCGTCAGCCCCGCCGCCACCCTCGCCGAGCCCGACCCGCGCGACCCCGAGGACCGCCTCGCCCGGTTCTTCGACCCCGGCACCATGCAGCCCCTCGCCGCCCGGGACACCTCCGGCGCCATGGCGGCACGCGGCCAGGTCAACGGGTCGCCGGCCATCGCCTACTGCACCGACGCCACGATCATGGGCGGCGCCATGGGCGTCGACGGCTGCCGGCACATCGTCGACGCCATCGACGTCGCCCTGCGCGAGCACGTGCCGGTCATCGGCATCTGGCACTCCGGCGGCGCCCGACTGGCCGAGGGCGTCACCGCCCTGCACGCGGTGGGCGAGGTGTTCGCCGGGATGATCCGTGCATCGGGCCGCGTCCCGCAGATCTCCGTCGTCCTCGGCCCGGCCGCCGGCGGTGCGGCCTACGGGCCGGCCCTGACCGACCTGGTGGTCATGGGCCCGCTGGGTCGGGTGTTCGTCACCGGTCCCGACGTCGTCCGGTCGGTCACCGGCGAGCAGGTCGACATGGAGGCCCTCGGCGGCCCCGACACCCACGGCCGCCGCTCGGGCGTCGTCCACGTGGTGACCGCGACCGAGCAGGACGCCCTGGACACCGCGCGCACCGCGGTCGACCTGCTGGCCGCCCAGGGCAGCTTCGCCAGCACCGACGGCGAGGCCGAGACCGACCTCGCCGCCCTGCTGCCCGAGGCCAAGCAGCGCGCCTACGACGTCAAGCCGATGATCACCGGCCTGCTCGACGGTCCGCCGCTGGAGCTGCAGAGCCGCTACGCCCCCAACGTGATCACCGCCCTGGGCCGCCTCGCCGGGCGGACCGTGGGGGTCGTCGCGAACAACCCGCTGCGCCTGGGTGGGTGCCTGGACTCGCCGTCGGCGGAGAAGGCCGCGCGCTTCGTGCGGATGTGCGACGCGTTCGGCGTCCCGCTGGTGGTGCTGGTCGACGTCCCGGGCTACCTGCCCGGCGTCGGCCAGGAGTGGGACGGCGTGGTGCGCCGCGGCGCCAAGCTGCTGCACGCCTTCGCCGAGGCCGTCGTGCCCCGGGTGACGCTGGTGACCCGCAAGAGCTACGGCGGTGCCTACATCGCCATGAACGCCCGCTCCCTCGGCGCCACGGCGGTGTACGCCTGGCCCGGCGCCGAGGTCGCCGTCATGGGCGCCAAGGCCGCCGTCGGCATCCTGCACCGCAAGAAGCTGGCCGCGGCGCAGCCGGGCGAGCGCGAGGCCCTGCACGCCCAGCTCGCCGAGGAGCACGAGAAGATCGCCGGTGGCGTCGGCCGGGCCCGCGAGATCGGCGTGGTCGACGACGTCGTGGAGCCCAGCCAGACCAGGAAGCGCCTGGTGGCGGCGTTGGCGGCGGCCCCGGCCGGACGCGGCGCCCACGGCAACATCCCCCTCTGAACCCCGCTACCCCACCTCCACCCCGTCGCAGGCAAGGGAACCCGTCCTGCACGAATCCACCCCAATCGGTCGGGAAGGGATCCCTTGCCTGGACGGGGCGGGGCGGTGCCGGGCGGGGCGGCGCCGGGCGGGCGGGCGGCGACGGCGGGCAGCACAGCGGCCCGGCACCCATCCGTGGGTGCCGGGCCGCGATGCGTTCGGCCTGCGGTGGCGTCGGTCCGGGGTCAGGGGGCCGGCGTGGTCGCAGACGCGCTGCAGCTCAGGTCGTCAGACGACCTGGTGCAGCCAGCTGATGGGAGCGCCGTCGCCGGCGTGGCGGTAGACCTCGAGGTCGTCGTCCCAGGCGGCGCCGAGCAGCTCGTCCAGCCCGTGCCGGAAGGCCTCGCCCGAGCCCGCGGTGGCCGCCAGGTGGCGCAGCTGCTGCTCGGTGACCATGAGGTCGCCGTTGGCCGACATGGGGGCGCGGAAGACCCCCTGGCCGGGCACGTACGCCATGCGTTCGCCGTCGTTGCCCTGGCTGGGCTCCTCGGTGACCTCGAAGCGCAGCATCGGCCACGCCTTGAGTGCGGCGACGAGCTTCGCACCGGTCCCGGTGGCACCGGTCCAGGCGACCTCGGCACGGTAGGCCCCGTGCTGCGCGGGCTGTTCAGCCCAGGACAAGCTCACCGGCGCGCCGATGACCCGCTCGAGGGCCCAGTCGACGTGCTGGCAGAGCGCCTTCGGGCACGCGTGCACGAAGACAACACCCTGCGTAGACCGTCGTTGCACAGTGCACCTCCATCGGATCAAGACGGGTCTCGTCTTCCCCAACGGACCTGACTCGCGATGGCAGTGCGGTAGCTCGAACGGGTGGTGCGGGGTGCTCGGGACAGTCTGCCCGATTACCACGCCCCAGCGCTACTGCGGGTCCGAATCGCGGGTGCAGGTGTGCCAGAAGTGACGGATGGGGTTCGTGGGACGAGCAGCGTGTTCCCCACAGCCGCACCAGCCCGAGGCAGGTCTCGCCATGTCCTCATCGGCGGACCCGACCACCACAGGCAGATGTCGCTGGACGATCGCGGCCGCTTCGTCCAGTCGGTGGGGCGGGAGGGGACCCTGGGCCAGAACAGCTCACCGTGATTGTGTCGTTACCCAGCGTCCGGTCTGTCGGCTCGGTGACGCTGTGTCGAGCTGACATGGTCCGAGCGTGACTTCGACACAGCGCCGCGGTCGGCACTCCGTCCTCAGCGAGGAGACCTTCGTCTGCGGCCAGGCAGCCGTGCAGGTGCTGTGGAACGGCGTCAGCGGGACGCCGATCGTTGACTCCAGCGGTCCGTGGCACGCATGCGAACCCGGCGCCACCGAGGTCGTCTTCTCGCTGTGCGGGCGCGAGGTCGCCCGCGTCGAGGGCGCGGCCGTCTGGCCCGACGAGCGCCGCACGCCGGCGTGCGTGGTCTGCGCCGAGCTCGCGCTCGACTAGCCCCACCACGACGAACGCCCCGCCCTCGGCTCGAGGTGCGGGGCGTTCGTCGTCCGCGGGTCAGGCGCGCCGGACGGTGAAGGTCGGGGGCTCCTTGAGCGTCTGGGCCACCACGCAGTACCGCTCGGTCAGCTTGGCCAGCGTCGCCAGCTGCGCGTCGTCGGCGTCGGTGTCGAGCTCGGCGACCACCTCGATGCCGGTCATCCCCACCGGCACGTCGCGGGAGACCCCGAGCGTGCCGCGGGCGTCCATGTCGCCGCGGGCGGTGAGCCTCGCGCTGCGGATGTCGAGCGACATCGCGGTGGCCACGCTGCGCAGCGTCACCCCGGAGCAGCCGAGCAGCGCCTGCAGCAGCATGTCCCCGGAGCAGGCGTCGGAGCCGTCGCCGCCGGTGGTCTCGTGGAACCCGGCGCGCTGGGGGCCCGACCAGGTCTCGACCGTGGCGGTGATGCCCTCGTCGCGGAAGTCGCCCTCGGCGTGCAGCCGGGCCAGCGCCGCCGACGGGTCGTCCTTGTACTTCTGCTTGATGGGGGCCTGCATCTCGCGCAGGGCGGCAGCGTCCATGACCGTCATCCTGCCCCGGGCGCGACCCCCGTGCCGGGCGCACCCGCGACGCCGGCCGCGGCCCGGTCGGCGAACCAGGCCAGGATCTCCTCCCCCGCGGCGATGCCCCGGGTGGTGAGCGCGGTGACGTGCGGCCGCGTCCAGCCCGCGTCGGCCAGCTCGCCGTGCCCGGGGCGCACCGCCAGGGTGGCGCGCTCGAGCAGGTCGGTGTCCAGCAGCGAGTCCCCCGCGGCGAGCACCACCTCCGCGCCGGCCCGGCCGGCCACCTCGGCGACCGCCGCGGACTTCGTCAGCAACGAGGGCACCACGTAGAGCTTGCGGCCCTGCAGCGACACCCCCCAGCCGGCCCCGGACGCCCAGGCCCGCAGCTGCGCGAGCCGGTGCTCCGGGAGGGCCGGCCGGTCCACCACGGCGTAGCAGAACAGGCCCGGCACCTCGTGGCGGCGGGCGTCGGGGGCGTCGGTGCAGGCCCGGGCCAGCTCGGCTGCGGCCTCCTCGAGGCCGGCCACCCCGCCCAGCGCCTCGCGCACCCGCGCCGTCCAGCTCGGGTCGGGTCCGCCGTCGACCAGCACCACTCCGCCGTTGGCGGCCACGGCCCAGCGCGCGGGCGGTCCGGGCAGCTGCACCCGGGCCAGCTGGGCCGGGGTGCGGGTGGTGACCGGGACGACGCAGTGCCGTCGGGCCAGCGCCGCGTACCGCGCGGCGGCCAGCTCGGTGACGTGGGAGACCGCCCGGCCCTCGAGCCGCTCGACCACCACCCAGGGCCGTTCCCCCGGCCGCGGCGCACCCGCCGCGGCCAGGGAGTAGATGAGCGTGCGGTCCAGGTCGGTGGCGACCAGGACGCCGCTCACGCGTCGCCCCGGCCCGGCCGGATGAGCCCGGTGCAGGAGAACGGCATGCCCGGCCGCTCCTCGACCGGGACGCCCCGGTCCGCGGCCAGGTGCAGCACGTGACCCAGGTCGGCGACGCGGTCGGGCCGCACCAGCACCTTCCAGGGGACCCGGCGCAGCAGCACCCGCGTGGTCTCGCCGACGCCGGGCTTGACCAGGTTCAGGTCGGCGATGCCTGCCTCCCGACCGATCTCCTCGACTGCCCGCCACCCGGCCCAGGTGGGTGCCCGGTCGACCGGGGCGGCCGACTGCCGCGCGACCTCGTCGGCCACCTCGTCGGCGACGTCGTCGAAGCAGGCCGAGACGGTGTCGAGGAAGCGGCCGGAGACGTCCTGGTCGGCGAGCTCGCGGTAGAACTTCGCCCCGTGGTAGCCGCCGATCGGCACCAGGTCGGCCCGCAGCACCGTGCGCGACACGAGACCGGAGACCGTCGAGTTCAGGCAGGCCGACGGGATCAGGAAGTCCTCGCGCGTGCCGAAGAGGTCGGTGCAGCCGCCGGGGTCGGCGACGACGGCGAGGTCGGGGACGAAGCCGCGCGGCTGGGCCGCCTCCGCCGCCCGCACCGCCGCCTGCAGCTCGCGGGTGATGGCGCCCTTGCCGGTCCAGCCGTCGACGAACACGACGTCGGCCGGGTCGTGGTGGGCGGCCAGGTGGTCCAGGGCCCGGGGGTCCAGGCCGCGCCCGCGCACGATGGACACCGCCAGGTGCGGGAGGTCCAGCCCGTGCCGGCCCGCCCACCGCCGCACGAGCACGCCGATCGGGGTACCCGCCCGGGCCAGGGACACCAGCACCGGCGGGTCCGGCCGGCGGGCCAGCACCAGCTCGGTGAGGACGCCGACGGCGACGGCCAGCCGCCGGGCCGAGGCGGCCAGGCCCTGCTCGAACAGCTCCAGGTACGCCGCTCCCGGCTGGTACTCCACCGGCAGCGACTCGCTGTAGTGCGCCCGACCCGACTGGATCGCCGCCTCGCGGTGCTCCACCGGTGCCTCCAGCGGCACGTCGCTGAGGTCGGTGAGCAGCCAGCCGACCTCGTCGGGGGCGTAGGAGCCGAACGCGGGACCGCGCAGCGGGTCGGGGGTGGGCCGGTGGCTGGGGACCGTGAGCACCACCACCGGGCCGGCGACCGCCCCGGCCAGCACCCGGGGCAGCGCGGTGGGGCCGTCGTCCCAGGCCCGGCTGGCGTCGTCGACGACGAGGACCGCGGCGTCGAACGGGCGGCCGCCCGGCGGCGCGGCGACGTTGTAGGCGTACCGCGGCCCCGGGCCGTCGGCCGGTCGGTCGTGGCTGGCGAACCGCAGAGCGGTGCGCACCGCGTACCCGGGGTCCTCGACCGGCAGCACGGGCGAGCGGGTGGTGCTGGAGACCAGCACGTCGACGCCGCGCCCGCTCAGCTCGGCGGCCAGCCGGACCGGCAGGTGCATCAGCTCCTCGGTGCCCAGCAGCACCACCCGGCCCGGTGCGGGCCCGAGTGCGTCGTGCACCTGCTCGGCCAGCCGCGGCAGCGCCGCATCCATGGCCGACCGGTGCGCAGCGGTGAACCCGTGCCGGCCGCCGTCGCGGAAGCCCGGGGTGGTCTCGGCGGCCACCTCGCGGACCGGGCCGGTGGCCGGACCCGGTTCGGGTGGCCCCGGATGCGGGTGGGCGGCCAGCAGCGCGGCGCCGCGGGCCAGGACGTCGGGCGGCAGCTCGACCCGGCCGGTGGCCAGCACCACGACGTCGACCTCGATGCCCTGCTCGGCGGCGAAGCGGGCCAGGTCGGCCCGGGCGTCGTCGGTGCGGAGGTCGACCAGGCCGGCCACCAGCCACCGGCGCCGGGGCGCGACCTCCTGCAGACCCCGGATGGTGTCCATGACGGTGGCACCGGTGGACAGCTCGTCGTCGACCAGCACGACCGGTCGGTCGCCCGCCAGCAGGGCCGGGTCGTCGGGCAGCAGCAGGTGACCGGTGGCGTGGGAGTGCGACTCCTCGAACCCGCCGGCCGGTGCGATGCCCACCGGCCGGCGGGTCGAGTGCAGCACGTCGGCACCCAGCGCGTCGCCGACCAGGTGGCCCAGCCCGGTGGCCGTCTCGGCGTACCCGAGCACGAGCACGTCCGGCACCGGGGCCGGCGCGGTGCCGGCCAGCTCGACGAGGCGGTCGGCCGCACCGGCGTCGCCGTCCCGCAGCGCCCGGGCCAGCAGGTCCCCGCCGGGCTCCGCGACGCCGGAGTCGACCCCGGTCAACCGGTCGGCCACCAGCCGGCCCAGCAGCGCGCCGGCCGCGCGCACGACGTCGGGGTCGACCGGCACGTGCTTGCCGAGGACCGTGCTCACCAGCAGGTGCACCCGCCGCGGGTTGACCCGCACGGCCAGCCCCACCAGGTCGCGCACCAGCAGTCCGCCGGCGGCCGCCGTCGTCCGCAGGTGGACGTCGAGCCGGCCGGCCACCCAGTCACCGGTCCACCGCGCCGTGCTCACCGGGGGCGTCACGGGGGGCGTCACCGGGGTCGTCACCGGGGGGTCACCGCACCGAGGAGGTCGACGAACGACGTGGTGGGTCGGGCGACGCCGAACACGTGCGCGCGCTGCAGGAGGCGCTGCGCCCAGGCCCGGTGCGGCTTGGACTCGTTCATCTTGTTGCGGTAGGAGGAGGCGCTGGCGCCGCCGCCGGCACCGGCCCCGAGGACGTCGAGGGCGTCGGCGTGCTCCTCGTGGGTGACCACCGACAGGGCGTGCACGGCGGGGACGTGGGACGGGTGGATGACGGTCTTGCCGGCCAGCCCGTTGGCCTGGTCGAGCACCACCTCCCGGATCAACCCGTCGAGGTCGTGCGCGATCAGCTCCGACCGCAGCGGCCGCTCGTCGTGCACCCGGAACGGCGTCTCCCGCAGCTGCGGCTTGAACACCCGGTCGGGGTTGCCGCGGAAGTACTCCCACACCGGCCCGGTGATGACCGATCCCGTGCCGTCGGCCCGGCCGAGCACGTTGACCACGTCGGCGATGACGTCGGCGACGACCCGCACGTCGTAGACCGTCACCTCGCGGCGGCGGCGCAGCCCGAAGGCGGCCGACAGGTCGGTGGCCCCGATGCGGACGGCGAGCACCTCGTCCCGGTGCGCCGCCACCAGGTCGGCGATCCCGGTGAGCGCCGCGGTCCGGGTCTCGGTGTGGGCCACCTCGGGTGACTCGACGACCGGCATGACCCGCAGCACGCGGCCCAGGCGGGCCGAGGACCGCCGCACGGCGTCCAGGAACGCCGGCCCGGTGCGACCGGTGAACTTGGGCAGCACGAACCCGGTGAGGACGTCGGCGGCCTCCCCCAGCGCCTCCACGAGCTGGCCGACCTGGTCGGGGTGGCGGACGCGCACGAAGACCAGCGGCAGGTCCGGCGTGCCGGCGGCGAGGGTGCGCAGGTGGTGCACCAGGTTGGCCTCGGCCGCGGCCAGCTGGTCGTCGGGGACGGCGTCCTCCAGGCACAGCACCACGCTGGCCACGCCGGCCGCCCGCTGGCGCACGACGTCGCCGGCCAGGGCCGGACGGTGCGCCGGCAGGTAGAGGGTGGCCCCGAGCGCGAGGGCGACCACGTCGGTGTCGTCCTCGCGCGTGACCGGTTGCGGGGGGTGCTGGAACAGCCGCTGCACCTCGTCGTCGGCCACGTGCGCGAAGTGCCGCAGCGCGGTGGGCCGGACGGCCGGGGCCGTCACAGGACCGGGGTGCGGGCGTCGGCCCAGGTGATGGCGCCGTAGCCGTGGGCGCGGGCGACGTCGCGGGCCACGCCGCGCACCGGGTCGAGCTCGGCGCGCACGACGAGCTCGCCCTCGAGCACGTGCACCGAGGCGATGACCAGCGGGCCGGCGTGCCGACCGACGTCGAGCGGGATCTCGACCCGGGACCCGCCGTGGGTGGCCACCCGCAGGGTGCCGCCCCACGCGAGCTCGCTCTCCGACGCCGACGTCGCCCAGACGACGAACCGGCGCAGCGACCGGACCTGGCGCAGGTCGACGCCGACCTGCTCGAACTCCCCGCGGGCGGCTTCCAGCACGGGGCGCCGGGTCCGCGGCGGCGCGGTGGGGATGCCGAGCGGGCGGCTGACGACGCCGGAGAACCCGTCAGCGAGCTGGTAGACGACCCCCAGCACGAGGTCGCCGACGGCGGGTGAGCACACCGCGGTCACGGTGAGCGCCCCGATGCCGGACTGCAGCCGGTCGAGGACCACGACGGGCTCGCGCGGGGTCAGGATCACCCGCCCGCCCGGCGCGACCCGGGGCACGGTGCGCACGACCGGTGCCGGCCGCGGTGGCTGGGCCGGGGTCGGCGGCTGCGGCTGCGCGGGGCCCGGTGCGGCGGCCGGTTCCGGGAACAGGTCGAGGTCGGACCCGGCGGACGGCTGCGGCTGCGCGGGGCCCGGTGCGGCGGCCGGTTCCGGGAACAGGTCGAGGTCGCCCGACGGCGGCGGGCCGGCCGGCGGGGTCGGCCTCGAGGTCGGTGCGGACAGGTCGAGGTCGCCCGAGGACGGCGGGGCCGCCGGCGCGGACAGGTCGAGGTCGTCGCCGGAGAGGTCCAGGTCGTCGACCGCCGCCGGGGAGGGGGCCGCGGCCGGGGCCGGGGGCGGGGTCGGCGCGGCCGGGGCGGCGTCCGGGCGGCGGCGCGTGGTGCGGCCGGCGAGGAAGTCGGCCAGCGGCGCGGACGACCCCGCTGCGCCGCCCCTCGGGGTCGGGGCGGCGCTCGCCGGCGTCCGCCGGGTGCGGTGCAGCAGCCAGTCCAGGTCGGGCCGGGGCGGCGCGTCCAGCGGTGCGGACCTCACAGCGGCACACCGAAGTCGGCCGCGACGCCCGAGACACCGGTGGCGTAGCCCTCGCCGACCACCTTGAACTTCCAGTCCCCGCCGTGCCGGTACACCTCGCCGAGCACCAGGGCCGTCTCGGCCTGCAGCACCGGTGCGAGGTCCTCGGAGCGGACCAGCTCGCGGTGGTCGACCCCGTCGCGCACCACCACCGACACCGAGCGCAGCTGGCCGAGCGTGCGGCGCTGCGTGGTGCCCTCGTTGACGTAGAGGACGGCGACCAACCGGGCCACCTCGGGCGGCACCCGGGCCAGGTCGACCTCCACCTGCTCCTGGTCGCCGCCCAGCGCGTCGTCGCGGGCGACCACCGACTCCTCGGGCGAGGTGAGCTGGTTGAAGAACACCACGTGCTCACCCGAGAGCACGGTGCGGTCGGGGCCGCACAGCAGCAGCGCCAGCACGAGGTTGTCGTCGAGGACGCGCTCGCTGCCGGCGTCCCAGGCCACCCCCACGACCAGGCGGGTCAGGCCGGGGATCTCCCGGGTCAGGGCCACGTTGGCCCCGCGGGTCATGCGTGCCACGGTGCGGGCCTCCCAGCCGGGTCGGGGTCGGTGCCGTTCACAGGTCGAGGTCGGAGCCGGAGAACTTGGTGCGCAGGAAGCTGCCCTGGGTCATCAGGGCGTCGACGTCCTGGCGGCGGGTGGCCTCCAGGACCTGCTCTGCCGCGCCCTCCAGCGACTCGAGCTGCTCGAGCAGCGAGCGGGTCGGGGTGAGCCCCGAGGCCTGCGGGACGTCGACCAGCTCGGGGTCCAGCGAGGCGAAGGTGCGCACCGTGGTGGGCAGGTAGTCCGTCGCCGTCGCCCGCACCGAGATGGCCGCGTACACGTCGAGGGGCCGCAGCTCGGCGGTGCGCACGATCTCCGACAGCAGGTCGGTGACCCGCCGGGCGGCGACGACCGCGGCGACGGGGAGGTCACCGCCACTGGCGTTGACCAGCGCCACCGCCCGGGCGATGTCGGCGTCCAGGGCCGCCGGGGTGTCCTCCTGCTCGACCGGTGCGGTGCCGACCGGTGCGCGGTCGGCCGGGGCCGGCTCGCTACGCCGGAACCAGGCCACGCCGTCCCTCCCTGGTCACCGCCGGCCGCGCCGGGGCGGTCACCCGCCGGTGACCTCGTTGGCGCGCACCCGGGCCAGGTAGGGCTGGGCCCGCTGGATCTGACCCTCCAGGGCCTGCACGGTGTCGGCCATCGAGCTCACCGCCTGCGCCCGGAACGTGTCGACGGCGTCCATGGTGGCGAACACGTTGTCGAACGCGGCCTGCAGCTTGGCGACGTCGATGGTCGACGACGCGGCCTGCTGGTTGATCTCGGCGCCCTGGATGCGCAGCTGCGCCGAGGTCGACTCGATGAGGTCGGAGGTGACGGTGTTGAGCGCGTTGATCTGGTCGAGCACCAGCTTCTGCCGGCTCAGCGCCTGGGAGACGATGACGGCGGTGCGCAGGGCGGCGACCGTGGTGGTCTGCGCGCGGTCGACACCCCGGATCAGCTCGAGGTTGTTGCGCCGGATGAGGTCCAGGGCCATGTAGCCCTGCACCGCGACGGCCAGCTGGGTCATGATGTCCTGCCGGCGCTGGCGCACCGGGAAGAGCGCGTCGGCGCGCACCGTGTTCGCGTCGTCGGAGCGGCCGGCGGCCTCGAGCTCGGCCACCTTGCCCTCGAGCGCCTCGTCCAGGGCCGTGGCCAGCTCGTTGTACTCACGCAGCTTGGCCATCGTCGTCCACATGTTGGCCTTCTCGGTCTCGATCGCCGCGTTGTCCTTGCGCAGCTCGTCCTGACCGGACTCGAGGGCCTTGATGATGGCGTTCAGGTGCGACTGGGCCGACTTGTACTTGTCGAAGTAGCGGTCGATCTTGTCCCCGCCGGGCAGCCACTTCAGCACCTTCTTGACCCCGGTGAGGTCCGAGCGCTTGGGGTCGAGCTCGGTGACGGTGTGCCGCAGGTCGATGAGGGTGTTGGAGACCCGGGTCTGGGCGTCGCCCTCCTTGCCCTTGGCGCCCATGGCCGCGGCCGGGCGCTCGAGCATGCGGTTGGAGACCGCCGCCGAGGCGCGCATCTCCTTGTCGCCCATGTTCGTGATCGAGCCGACCTTCTGCGCGAACGCCGGCGACTTGGTGTCCAGCGAGACCAGGTCGGTGACGAACGCGGTGGCCTTGCTGCGCAGCTCGACCTGCTTGGCGTCCTCCAGCGTCACGGCCCCGGCGGCCTGCTCGGGGGCGACGACGACCACCGGCGCCGGCGGCGTCAGCACCAGCGCACCCTGTGCCGGGGCGGGCTGGGCACCCGCGGTGGGCGTGGACGAGGAACCGAGGTCCAGCTCGGACATGGGGACGGCCTCCGGGGTCGGTGGGGTGGGCTACAGGCTGCCGGCGATGGCCGGGAGCAGGTCGCGGAAGGTGCGGCCGGTGGCCGGCACGCCCAGTGCGGTCATCGACCAGCCTGCGCCGTCGCGGGACACCTTGGCCATGATCTGGGCGTTGTGCCGCCCTGAGCCGCTGAGCTCGTACCGGGCGATCTCGGTTTCGGTGGTCTCGTCGATCAGCCGGCAGAAGGCGTTGGCGATCTGCGAGAAGTCCTGGCCGGTGAACGAGTTGACCGTGCAGACCAGCGTGGCGACGTTCGCCGGGAGGGCGGTGAGGTCGATGCGGACGGACTCGTCGTCGCCGTCGCCGGCGCCGGTGCGGTTGTCGCCGGTGTGCTGCACCGAGCCGTCCTTGCTGCGCAGCTGCTGGAACCACACCTGGTCGACCAGGGCGCCCGACGCGTCGAACATCAGCACCGAGGCGTCGAGGTCGATGGACTGCTCGCGGCTGCCGAAGAAGCCCTTCTTCTTGACGGCGTCCCAGCCCAGGCCCATGCGGACCCGGGTCAGCTGACCGCCGTCGCGCTTGGCCAACGAGACCTTCTGGCCCTTGCTCAGGTTCACGCTCATGTGGGGCTCCTCGAGTCGTTCGTGGTGGTCGGGGTGGGGCGCGGCTACTTGCGGCCCGCGCTCCAGCGGATGCCCCAGCCGTAGGCGGCGTCGAGCTGGGGCTGGGCCCCGTCGACGTAGCGGACCTCGCGGTGCACCGAGAGGTCCCCGTCCGAGGGGGCCAGCAGGGCGACGGCGCAGGTCTGGGCGCCGGGCCGCGGCTCGTCGAGGGGGACCTCGATCTGCGGGCCGTCGGGCGGGGTCAGGGTGACCAGCGCCCGGGCGGCCGCCCAGTTCGGGACGCCGTCGTAGATGTAGGCGAAGACCAGCACCCGCCGGATGTGGGCGGCGTACTGCAGGTCGACGTACAGGTTCTCCCCGCCGGCGACCGCGCCCGAGCGGTCGTCGCCGTCGAGCCAGATGGCCGGGGACGGGGCACCGGGCAGCCCGGTGCGGAAGGCGTTGCCCAGGGCCTGGACGACGCCGCGGCTGCCGTCGGTGAACTCGTACAGGCAGCCCAGGTCGAGGTCGATGTCGGGCTCGCGGCGCCGGAAGAACCCCCCGCCCTGCTCACCGGGCGGCCGCGCCGTCCAGTTGAGGTTGACCCGCAGCACGCCGCCGGCCGACGCCTTCTTGGTGAGCGAGACCGTGGGGGCGGACTTGGTCAGCACGACCTTGCCGGTGGGGCCGGGCTGGCCCCCGGAGGGGGTGCCGGACGGCGGACCGGCGGGCGGGCCGGCGGGGCGCTTGGTGTAGTCGATGGGCACGTCGGTCAGCCGACGTCGACGCCGAAGTCGCGGGCGATGCCGCCCAGGCCCGAGGTGTAGCCCTGGCCCACGGCCCGGAACTTCCAGTCGCCGCCGTGCCGGTAGATCTCGCCGAAGATCATCGCGGTCTCGGTGCTGGCGTCCTCGGAGAGGTCGTAGCGGGCGATCTCCGCGCCGTCGGCCTGGTTGACCACCCGGATGTAGGCGTTGCGCACCTGGCCGAAGGACTGCGCCCGCTCCTCGGCCTCGTAGATGGACACCGCGAACACGATCTTGGTGGCCTCGGCGGGCACCGCCGGGAGGTCGACGGTGAGGGCCTCGTCGTCGCCGTCGCCCTCGCCGGTCAGGTTGTCGCCGGTGTGGGTCACCGACCCGTCGGGTGAGGTCAGGTTGTTGAAGAACACGAAGTGCGCGTCGGACAGCACCCGCCCCTCGGCCCCCACCAGCAGCGCCGAGGCGTCGAGGTCGAAGCCCTTGCCCGACGTGGTGCGGGCGTCCCACCCCAACCCGACCAGGGCCGCGGTCAGCCCCGGCGCCTCCTTCGTCAGGGAGACGTTCCCACCCTTGCTCAAGCTGACGCCCACGCGTGTTCCCCTCGTCGCTGCTGGTTGATCGGTGCTGGTCGGTCGGGTGCTCGGTCGGTCAGACGTTGACGCCGAAGTCGGCGGCGATGCCGCCCAGCCCCGTCGAGTAGCCCTGGCCCACGGCGCGGAACTTCCAGTCCGACCCGTTGCGGTACAGCTCGCCGAAGACCATGGCGGTCTCGGTGCTGGCGTCCTCGGAGAGGTCGTAGCGGGCGATCTCGGCGTTGTCGGCCTGGTTGACCACCCGGATGTAGGCGTTGCGCACCTGGCCGAAGCTCTGGCCCCGGGTGTCGGCCTCGTAGATGGAGACCGGGAACACGACGCGGTCGAGGTCGGCGGGTGCGCCGGCCAGGTCGACCTTGATCTGCTCGTCGTCCCCGGCGCCCTCACCGGTCACGTTGTCGCCGGTGTGCTCGATGGCGCCGTCGGGGCTGCGCAGGTTGTTGAAGAACACGAAGTGCTCGTCGGAGGCGACCTTGCCGTCGGGGCGGCACCCGATGGCCGAGGCGTCCAGGTCGAAGGGCTTGCCGTCGGTCGTGCGGGCGTCCCAGCCCAGCCCGACGGTGACGGCGCGCAGGCCGGGGGCCTCCTTCGTCAGCGAGACGTTGCCGCCCTTGGTCAGGCTCACTGCCACGTGGGTTCTCCGTTCCTCGGCCCCGGGTGGGGCGCCTGGTGGGCCCGTGCGTGCCCGGTGTCGGCGATCGGGATGTCGTGATCGATCCTATGCAGACTCGATTGGGGGGGCATCCCTGCCGCCGCTGTCATGGACGAGCGGCCGCCACCGGAGGTTCCTGGTCGACGTCGGTCGCGTCCGCGGGGTCGTCGGGCAGCCGCGGGGCACGGGCGACCCAGGGCCGCACGGGCTGGACGACGTCGCCGTAGAAACCCTCCACGGCCGCGACCACGCTGGGGATGAAGGCACCCCGGACCCCGGAGCGCTTCGTGCCCATCGGCACGCTGCGGGCGAGGTGGAAGGACCCGAGCGGCACGCGCCCGGCCGGCGCCAGGCACGCCGGGTCGGTGCGCACGAGCTGCAGCTGCTCGCAGGTCGGCGGGGCCTCGCCGCCGAAGTCGGCCTCGACGAGGAGGTCACCGGGCGCGGCGGCGAGCTGCTTCACCAGCCAGCCGACCCGGCGGTGGTTGGTGCCCTCCTGCGGGGCGGGCACCCGGGTCGACGTGCGCACCTGGCCGGTGCGCAGGTCGGCCACCACCTCGAGCGGGCCGACCGCGCCGGGCACCCGCAACGTGGCCTCCAGCCGGCCGGAGGCGGCCAGGGTGTCGACCCCGGCGCGGGTGCGTGCGGCCGGGTCGGTGGCCAGCCGGCGGGGCAGCACGTGGGCGACCTCCACCCCGAGCTCGGCGGTCAGCCGCAGGCACAGCTGCCGGACCAGCCGGACCCAGGCGTCGACGGCGGCGGGCACCTTGCGGTCACCCGGTCGCAGGGTCCCGGCCGCGACCGCCTCGCGCACCGGCACCCACGAGGCGCCCATGTCGTCGAACCCGGCAGCCCCCGACCGCGGGTGCTGGACGTAGCGCAGGAACTCGTGCAGCAGCCACGCCTGCCCGGCATCGGCCACCCCGCGGTGGGTGAGCACCATCTGCGCCTCGTGCACCACCTCGGCCCAGGAGAGGTGGAACAGGGCGACCTTGGCCAGCTTGCGCTTGTCGACCGCGACGGGGTGCTCACCGACCGCCGGGGCGATCTCGTTGGAGAGGGTGACGACGGCGTCGTACCCCTCCCGCTTGGCGACGTCGAGGTAGTTCTCCACCTGGTCGGTGCGCAGCTGGCCGGTGCCGGTCTTGGTCTCCAGCAGGGCGGTCCACAGCTTGGCGCCGCGCTGCACGCGCAGGACGCCGTCGGGCACCACCACCGCCTCCCCCCGGTGGAAGGGCACCTCGAGGTAGGTCTCCAGCAACCCGGCCGGGGCCCCGAAGCGGGCGGTGAGCCCACGGCCGAACGGCTTGACCGCCATCATCGTGGCCAGCAACGCGGAGGTGGCCCGCTTCTCCTGCTCCGCGGCGTTGCCCACGCCGGAGATGGAGAACAGCCGCGCCGCCGTCCACCCTTCTCCCCCGGCCAGCTTCAGGGCGGGCGGGGCGGACCTGGTCACCGGCTGCTTTCGGGTGCGCAGCCCCGCGGCCGGACGACGGGTCGGGGCCGCGGCTCCGGCGGCGGCCCCCGGGGACACCGGGGCGGGCACGGTCCGGGGCGCAGGCTCAGCCACGACGACGGCGTCCGGACCGGGTTCGGCGGGGGCCAGCTCGACCACGGCGACCTCGTCGTCGGGGTCGCCGCCGTCCGCACCCTCCGGGGCGTCGGGGACGCCCGGGTCCTGGTCGACGCCCGGGGCAGGGTCGTCGGCGTCGGTGTCGGCATCGGCGTCGATGTGGTCGTCGGTGTCGTCGTCGCTGATGGTGACGCCGAGGTCGGTGGCCAGCCCGGCCAGCCCGCTGGACCAGCCCTGCCCGACCGCGCGCACCCGCCAGGCCCCGGCACGGCGGTAGACCTCCCCCAGCACCAGGGCGGTCTCGCCCTCGGCGCCGGCCACCCGGTAGGAGGCGAGTGCAGCGCCGTCCTGGTCGAGCACGACGAGCACGAGGTCCTCGACGTCGCCGAACGTGCCGGCCGCCACGCTGCCGGCGACGGCGACCGTGGTGACGTCGTCGGGCAGCGACTCCAGGTCGAGCACGACGGCCTCCTGCCCGCCGTCGTCAGTGCGCGTGCCCCCCAGGTGGCGGACGGCGCCGTCGACGGAGGTGGGCTGGTTGTAGAAGACCATGTCCGCGTCGCTGCGGACCCGGCCGTCCTCCCCCAGCAGCAGCGCAGAGGCGTCGACCTCCACCTCGGCCCGGCCCCACGAGACGGTGCAGCGCACGCTCGTCGCCCCGGGGGGCAGCGGGGTGTTGGCGCCCTTGGTCAGCTCAGTGCCCGGCACGGGCGGAGCGTAGGTGCCCGGTCGACGGTCTGACCAGTTCCGGCACCGCGGCGCGCCGACGCCAGGGCGCCTCGGGGGTGCACCACGCAACGGTCGTAGTGTGCGCGCTCGTGGAGCTCCCGGTCTGGTTCGAGATCAGCACGTTCGTGGGTCTGACGGTGCTGTTGCTGGCCGACCTGGCCATCGTGGCGCGCCGTCCGCACGAGCCCTCGGTGCGGGAGGCCAGCATCTGGGTGACCTTCTACGTCTCGCTGGCCCTGCTCTTCGGCCTGGTGCTGCTGGCCGTCACCAACGGCGACTACGCCACGCAGTTCTACGCCGGGTGGCTGACCGAGTACTCGCTGTCGGTGGACAACCTGTTCGTCTTCGTGATCATCATGGCCCGCTTCCAGGTGCCGCGGAAGCTGCAGCAGGAAGTCCTGATGATCGGCATCATCATCGCGCTGGTGCTGCGCGGCGTGTTCATCCTCGCCGGCGCCGAGCTCATCGAGCGCTTCACCTGGGTCTTCTACCTGTTCGGCGCCTTCCTCGTGTACACCGCGATCAACCTGGTGCGCGGCGAGGACGACGACGACTACGAGGAGAACGCCCTCATCCGCCGGCTGCGCAAGGTGCTCCCGCTGACCTCGGAGTTCCACGGCAGCAAGCTGCGGGTGCAGCAGGGCGGCAAGAAGTTCTTCACCCCGATGATCGTGGTCATCCTCGCCCTCGGGACGACGGACCTGCTGTTCGCGCTGGACTCCATCCCGGCCATCTTCGGGCTGACCCGGGAGGCGTTCATCGTCTTCACCGCCAACGTCTTCGCCCTCATGGGGCTGCGGCAGCTGTACTTCCTGCTCGGCGGCCTGCTCAAGCGGCTGGTGTACCTGTCCTACGGGCTGGCCGTCATCCTCGGGTTCATCGGCGTCAAACTCATCCTCGAGGCCGTCCACGACAACTCGCTGCCCTTCCTCAACGACGGCGAGCCCATCACCGCCGTCCCCGAGATCCCGACCTGGCTGTCGCTGGTCGTCATCCTCGGTGTCCTGCTCGTGGTGACCGTGGCGAGTCTGCTCAAGACCCGCGGCCAGGCCCCCGAGGACGCCGACGTGCCGGCCGAGGACGTGCCCGCCAAGGGCACCGCGCCCACCACCGACGACGTCTGACCGTCCCGGCCCGCCGCCGCGGCCCATGGCAGGCTGTGCGGGCACGGGGCGCGTCCCCGCGGGGCGGTAGCTCAGCCGGTCAGAGCATGGGACTCATAATCCCTGGGTCGTGGGTTCGAGCCCCACCCGCCCCACCACCCGGCACCGGCCGCCCGACGGGATGCGCGCCGCCGGGTGACGATGAGGTCGTGCCGTTCAGCCACGAGACCACCGTGCCCGCCTCCCCCGCGACCGTCGTCGCCACGCTGACCGACGAGTCGTTCGTCCGCGCCGCCCTGCACGACCTCGGCGCCGACGTCCGCGAGGTGGTCGTCGACGGGACGACGACCCGGGCGCGCTACAGCGTCGCGACCCAGGGCATCCCGCAGGCGTTCGCGAAGTTCGTCGGCGACCGGGTGGAGGTCACCGACGTCCGCACCTGGACCGTGGACGGCGACGGCGCGACCGGCACCGTGCTGGTCACCACCACCCTGTTCGGCCGCGACGTGCGGCTCGAGGGCGAACGGCGCATCACCGGGGGCGCCACCATCACCAGCAGCGGCCGCTCGCACGTCGATGCCCCGTTCGTGGGCCGCAAGGCCGAGGGCGCGGTGGACGAGCTCGCCGTCGTGGTCCTGAAGAAGGAGGCCGGCACGCTCGCCGCCCGGCTCGGCTGATCCCGGCGTGCTGGCTGCGCAGTCCGCTCCGAGGAGGCGCAGCCAGCATGCCGAGACCCGTGCGGCGTGTCCGCGGAAACGCCTCAGCCGACCTGCTCGACGCCGGCGGCGTGCCGGCGAGCGAGTTGCTGGTAGATCGACGGGTTGCCGTCCACCCACTGCGCCGCGCCCTCCGACAGGGGCCCGCGCACCTTCGCCGGTGCGCCCAGCGCCAGCACCTCGTCGGGCACGACCATCCCGGGCGGGACCAGCGACCCCGCGCCGATCAGCGCCCGGGCGCCGACCCGGGCGCCGTCCAGCACGGTCGAGCCGTTGCCGATGAGCGCCTCGGCACCGACCACGCACCCGTGCACGACGCAGAGGTGCCCGATGGTCGCGCCCGGGCCCACCTCGGTGGCCGGGTCGTCGCCGCCGTGCAGCACCGAGCCGTCCTGCACGTTCGCCCCCTCCCGCACCACGATCGAGCCGAAGTCGGCCCGCAGCACCGCGCCGTACCAGACCGAGGCGTGCGCCTCCACGACCACGTCGCCGACGAGCGTGGCGGTGGGGGCGATCCAGGCGTCGGGGTGCACCCGCGGCGACCGGCCTTCGAAGGAGAACAAGGGCATGGCGCACCCTCGCACGGCGCGACCGGCGCACGCAGGGCACCGTGTCGACATGACGACACCGCAGCCCGACGAGCCCCAGCCCCGCGACATCGCCCTCGAGCAGGCCACCGACGAGCAGGTCGCCGACCTGGAGGAGCAGAGCGACCCCGAGCAGGAGTAACCGCCGGCGCGGCTCGGGTAGGGCGGGGTGCATGCGTACCGACGAACTGCTCGCAGCCGCGTTCGACAACATCGCCGGAGTGGTCGACGCCGCCGTCGACGGCCTGGACGCCTACCAGCTCTCCGAGCCCCCCGCGCCCAGGGCCAACTCGATCGCGTGGCTGGTCTGGCACCTCACCCGCATCCAGGACGACCACGTCGCCGACGTCGCCGGCTCCGAGCAGGTCTGGACCGCCGGCGGCTGGGCCCGCTGGTTCGACCTGCCCTTCGACGACGCCGAGCACGGCTACGGCATGGCGCCCGAGGACGCCGCGAAAGTGCGCGCCGACCGAGACCTGCTCACCGGCTACCACCACGCCGTCCACGCGCGCACGAAGGAGTACCTGGCCACGCTGTCCGACGCCGACCTCGACCGCGTCGTCGACACGAACTGGGACCCGCCGGTCACCCTCGGCACCCGGCTGGTCAGCGTCGTCACCGACGACCTGCAGCACGCGGGACAGGCGGCCTACGCCCGTGGTCTGCTGGGAGCGTGAGCGCAGCCAAGGTCGACCTGAAGGACGACGACGCCTACCGCGCCCACCGCGGGGAGTTCCGCACGCTCACGGTCCCCCGGCGCAGCTACCTGGCCGTCGACGGCCACGGCGACCCGAACACCGAGGCGTTCGCGGTCGCCGTCCAGGCGCTGTACCCGGTGGCCTACGCGCTCACGTTCGCCTCGAAGGCCGCCGGGCGCGACTACGTCGTCCCGCCGCTGGAAGGGTTGTGGTGGGCGCAGGACATGGACGCCTTCACCCGCCGCCGCGACAAGGCCGTGTGGGACTGGACGCTGCTGCTGCTCGTCCCGGACTGGCTGGGCGCCGACGACGTCGCGGCGGCCGTCGAGCGCACCCGGCCGAAGGCCCCCGAGCGGCTGGACGACGTCCGGCTCGAGACCCTCACCGAGGGGCTGTGCGTGCAGATCCTGCACGTCGGACCGTTCGACGGCGAGGGCCCGGTGCTGCAGCAGCTGCACCACGAGGTGCTGCCCGGCGCCGGGCTCTCCCCCACCGGCCGGCACCACGAGGTGTACCTGTCCGACCCCCGCCGCACCGCACCGGAGAAGCAGCGCACGATCCTGCGCCAGCCCGTCGGCTGAGCTCGGCGAGCAGAGGGCCGTGCACCGGCCTACCGTCCGACGGCGTGAGCAACGACGCCGACACCCTCGCCCCGGCCACCGACTTCTACGCCGTCGACGACCTCATCGACCCGGCCGACCTGGAGATCCGCGACCGCGTGCGCGCCTTCTGCGCCGCCGAGGTCACCCCGGTCATCAACGACTACTGGGAGCGGGCCGAGTTCCCCGCGCACCTGGTGCCCAAGCTCGCCGACCTGGGCATCGCCGGCGGCACGGTGAAGGGGCACGGCGCGGCGGGCATGAGCGCCGTGGCCGCAGGGCTGGTGGCCGCCGAGTGGGCCCGGGCCGACGGCTCGATGGGCACCTTCCACGGCGTCCACTCCTTCCTGGCCATGCAGTCGATCGACCTGCTGGGCAGCGAGGAGCAGAAGGAGCGCTGGCTGCCGGCCATGGCGCGCATGGAGAAGGTCGGCGCGTTCGGGCTCACCGAGCCCGACCACGGCTCGGACGCCGTCGCCCTGGGGACGACGGCCACCCGCGACGGCGACGGCTTCGTGCTCAACGGGGCCAAGAAGTGGATCGGCAACGGCTCCATCGCCGACCTGGTGCTCATCTGGGCCCGCGACGAGGAGGGCAACGTCGGCGGGTACGTCGTCGAGAAGGGGACGCCGGGCTTCACCGCCACCGTGATGACCGGGAAGACGGCGCTGCGCGCGGTGTGGCAGGCCGAGATCACCCTGGAGAACTGCCGGGTGCCCGCGGAGAACAAGCTGGCCGAGTGCCGGAACTTCAAGGACGTCTCCCAGGTGCTCGACCGCACCCGGTACACCGTCGCCTGGCGGGCGCTGGGCGTCGCGCAGTCGGCCTACGAGCTGGCGCTGGCGCACACGCTGCAGCGCGAGCAGTTCGGGCAGCCCATCGCCGGCTACCAGCTCGTGCAGGAGAAGCTCGCCCGCATGCTCGCCGAGATCACCACCATGCAGCTGATGTGCTGGCGGCTCTCGACGTTGGCCGACCAGGGCCGGATGACCGCCGCCATGGCGTCGCTGGCGAAGATGAACTGCTGCAAGAAGGCGCGCACGATCATCGCCGACGCCCGTGACCTGTTCGGCGGCGACGGCATCCTGCTGGAGCACCACATCGCCCGCCACCACGCCGACATCGAGGCGATCTACACCTTCGAGGGCACCGACCACGTGCAGGCGCTCATCGTCGGCCGCGAGGTCACCGGACTGAGCGCCATCACCGGCCGCCGGCCCCGCAAGGACTGACCGGGAGGGCCCCCTCGCAGGGACCCCCGGCGGGCGTCGCGGGGGGGCGAGGGGGGCCTTCTCCTAGCCGGCGCGGGTGAGCTGCTGGCGGGTCAGCTGCTTGCACTCGGCGCACGCGGTGTCCCGCGCGCCGACGCGGTCCCAGCGGTGACCGCCCCAGACCTGCACGATGGCGCCGCACGCGGCCAGCTCCACCTCCCCGTCGAGCTCGGCCGGGGGCCGGTGGGCCTCCACGGCGTGCCAGGAGGAGGAGACGGTGTCCTCGGGCCGCGAACGCGACCACCGGTCTGGTCGGGCATAGCCGACGGCGTAGCTGTCCACGACCCGATTGTGCCCGCGGTCACAGAACCCTGCCACCGGTGGCGCGCCCACCCGCCAGGCTCCCCACCTCGGGCCACCGATGGTGGCGTGACCGACCTCACCGACCAATCTGGTCGGTCCACCGACCAGATTGGTCGGTGGACCGGATACCGTCGTCCCCGTGACCCGAGCCGTGCGCCAGCACGCGGACGCCGACATCCTCGACCGCGCCGCCGCCCTCTTCGCCCGCCGCGGCTTCGCCAAGACGTCGGTGCAGGAGATCGCCGACGCCGTCGGCCTGTCCAAGACGGGCCTGCTCCACCACTTCCCGAGCAAGGACGCGCTGCACACCGCGGTCACGGTGCAGGCCGACGGGCTCGCCGAGCAGGTGCTCTCCGTCGCCCTGCGCGCCCCCGAGGGCCCTGAGCGGGACCGGGCCACCGTCGAGGTCCTGGTCGACATCGCCTTCGCCCACCCCGGCCTGGTAACCCTGCTGCTCTCGCCCGCCGCCGAGGAGCCGGCACCCCAGTGCACCTCCACCGCCGGGGACGCCGCGCTGCGCGCCTTCGGCATCGTCCCCGGCGAGCTGCCCGCCGACCCGACCCGCGTCGTCCGGGTGCTCGGTGCCCTCGGCGCGCTCGCCGTCCTCTCGCTCACCGCCACCGAGCACGGCACCACCACGACCTGGCGGCCCCTGGTGGTCGCCACCTGCCTCGACGCGCTGGGCCAGGGCCGCCCCGGTGCGCAGCCCACCCGCTCCCCCCAGATGGAGGCCTGACCCCATGGCAACCCTGCTCTCCCGGCTGGGCGCGCTCGCCCACCGCCGACGGCTGGCCGTCGTCCTCGCCTGGCTGGCCGTCCTGGTCGTCGGCGGGGTCGGCGCGGCGACCCTGGCCGGGGAGACGACCACGTCGTTCTCCATCCCGGGCCAGGAGTCCACCGTCGCCCTCGACCGCATCTCCGAGGAGTTCGGCGCCACCGACTCCGGGGCGAGCGCGCAGGTCGTCGTCCGCGCCCCCGACGGCACGACCCTGACCGACCCGACCCAGGCGGCGGCCCTGCAGCAGCTGGTCACCGACCTGGGCGCCCTGCCCGGCGTGGCCTCGGCCAGCAACCCGCTCGACGCGTCCTCCCCCACCGTCAACCCCGACCTCACCACCGGCTACAGCACCGTCACCTACGACGTCGCACCCGGCGAGGTGACCCCGGCCGAGCAGGACGCCCTGCGCGACGCCGTCGCCGACGCCCGCGACTCCGGGCTCACCGTCGAGGTCGCCGGCCAGGCACTGGAGAGCGCGCCCGAGGTCGGCGGCATCGGCGAGGTCGCCGGCGTCGTGGTCGCCGTCCTGGTCCTCGCCCTCACGTACGGGTCGCTGGTCGTGGCCGGGATGAACCTGCTGACCGCCGCGGTGGGCGTGGGCATCGGCGTCCTGGGCATCACCATCGCGACCGGTTTCCTGGAGCTCTCGTCGACCACGTCGATCCTGGCCGCGATGCTGGGTCTGGCCGTGGGCATCGACTACGCGTTGTTCATCATCAACCGGCACCGGCAGGAGCTGCGACGCGGCGCCGACGTGCCGACCGCCATCGCCACCGCAGTGGGGACGGCGGGCTCCGCGGTGGTGACCGCCGGGCTCACCGTGGTCATCGCGCTGGTCGGCCTCTTCGTCGCCGGCATCCCGTTCCTGACCCAGATGGGCGTCGCGGCCGGTGCGACCATCGTCGTGGCCGTCCTCGTGGCGCTGACGCTGGTGCCGGCGGTGCTGTCGTTCCTCGGGCGCCGGGCGCTGCCGAGGAAGCAGCGGGACCTCCCGCCGGTCGCCGACCTCGACGACGCCGCACCCTCCACCGGCTTCTTCGGCCGCTGGGCCGCCGGGGTCACGAAGAACCGCGTGGTCGCCCTGCTCGCCGCCGTCGTCGCCCTGGGGGTCGTCGCGGTGCCGGTCGCCTCGATGCGCACCACGCTGATCCAGGCCCCGCCGGCGATGAGCACGCAGGAGCGGGCCCAGCAGCTGCTGGCCGACGGCTTCGGCGCCGGCATCAACGGCCCGATCACCGTGCTGTTCGAGGGCGCCGACGCCGCGTCTGCGGCGGCCACCGCCACCGCCGGCATCGAGGGCCTGGACGACGTCGTCACCGTCACCCCGCCGATCCCGAGTGCCGACGGGGACGCCGCGCTGCTCACCGTGGTCCCGGGCTCCGGCCCGACCAGCGCGGCCACCGAGCAGCTGGTCGAGGACCTGCGCGGTCAGCTCGCCGACTCGGGCGGGGTCACCGCCTCGGTCACCGGCCAGACCGCGGTGAGCGTGGACGTCGCCGCGTCGTTGAACAGCGCCCTGCCGGTCTACCTGGCGCTGGTCGTCGGGCTGGCGCTCGTGCTGCTGGTGCTGGTGTTCCGCTCGCTGCTCGTGCCGCTGGTCGGCGTGCTGGGGTTCCTGCTCACCATCGGCGCCTCGCTCGGGGCCACCGTGGCGGTGTTCCAGTGGGGGTGGCTGGGCGACCTGGTCAACCTGGAGAGCACCGGCCCGCTCATCAGCCTCACCCCGATCCTGGTCATCGGCATCCTCTTCGGGCTGGCCATGGACTACCAGGTCTTCCTGGTCTCGCGGATGCACGAGGCGCACGCCCACGGACGGGTACCGGTCGCCGCGATCCGCAGCGGGTTCCGCTCGGCCGCCCCCGTCGTGTTCGCCGCCGCGCTCATCATGTTCAGCGTGTTCGCCGGCTTCGTGCCCGCCGGCGACGCGACGATCAAGTCGATCGGCTTCGCCCTGGCCATCGGCGTGCTGTTCGACGCCTTCGTCGTCCGGATGGTGCTGGTGCCGGCAGCGCTGGCGCTGCTCGGCGAGCGCGCCTGGTGGCTGCCCCGCTGGCTGGGCTGGCTCCCCGTGCTCGACGTCGAGGGCGCCGCGCTGCAGCGGGACGCCCCGCGCGAGGAGGACCGCGAGCTGGTCGACGCCACCCGCTGACCGGTTCGGGCGCACCCGCCGCGGGGATCACCCCTCCGCGGCGGGCACCTCGCGCCCGGTCAGCGCCCGCAGCGACCGGCGCAGGGTGGTGAGCAGGCTGCCGGCCACGAACAGGTCGTGGTCGCTGCGGGCCCGTTCGGCCCGGATCCCGGCGGCCAGCTCCTCGATCCGGTCGACCGCCGGCCGCACCGACTCCTCCCCGGACCGGGTGCGCACCACCTCGGCGACCGCGGCCAGCGCCGCGGTCGTGGCCGGGCGCAGGCCCGGGCCCAGGGCGACGTCGGCCCAGCCGGCGTCGGCCCGCTCGTGCTCGCGCAGCAGCTCGGTGGCGTCCTGCACCAGGAACGCGACGCTCTCCAGGGCCCGGGCCTCGGCGTACTGCCGGTCGACGTCGGGGGCGTACTGGCGGGCCCGGCGGTTGCCGCGGCGGGCCTGCTCGGCCAGCCGCACGGCGTCCCGCATGCGACCCAGCTCGGGGTCGATGGCCCGCATGCGGGCGCGCCAGCCGCCCTCGTCGGGCAGCGACTCCTGGCGCAGGCCGTCGACCAGGTCGCCGAGCTGGTCGGCCAGGGTGGCCCGCAACCGGTCCAGCTCGGCCTGCGCGGGCGCCAGCGGCAGCGGCGGGAACACCGCGGTGACCGCCAACCCGATGCAGGCGCCGAGCAGGGTCAGCCCGGCGTACCCGGCGACGTAGCCGACCGGGTCGGCGTTGCCGATGATGAGGGTGAACAGGGCGGCGGTCGGCACCCAGGTGGCCGCCGTCCCCAACCAGTGCCACCCAGCCAGCAGCACCCCGAGGCCGACCACCACGGCGACCGTGACGGCGTTCGGGTAGCCCACCGCGTCGACCGCGAGCGCGACCACTGCGCCCAGCGAGATCGCGCCCACCGTCTGCAGCCCCTCGCGGGCCGACCCGGCCAGGGTGGTCGAGGTCGCGATCACCGCACCCAGCGGCGCGTAGTACGGGTACTCCCCCGCCGGCCCGGGGACCAGCTGCGCCACGCCCCAGGCCAGCGACGCCGCCAGCGCCGCCTTCACCGTCAGCCCCCAGCGCGGGTGCCGCGCCCAGGTCCGCGCCACCTTGCCGCGCCAGCCCGGTCGGCGCCCACGGTCGTCCACCTGCTCCATCGTGGGGGCGCGCAGCCCCGTCGGCGCGGGCAACGGGGCCGGGGTCGAGGACGGGGTGCCGGGGTCGACCACCTGCTCGTCGACCCCGGGCACGGGCCTCAGGCCGGGTTCACGTCCTGGGCACTGCGCAGGATCTCGGCCAGCTCGGACATGTGCGCGGCCTGCGACCGGTAATCCATCGCCGCGCCGTTCCACTCGTAGGCCTGGCCGGCGACCAGGGCCGGGTGGGTGGCGAAGGTGGGCTGCTCGGCGAGGTCGGCGGCCTGGAAGCCCTCGACGTTGAGCAGCAGGACGTCCCCGGTGGACATCTGGGAAGCGTTCTCCCAGCTGTAGATGTCCCAGTAGTAGTTGCCGTCGTCGGGGTTGAGGTCGGTGAAGTCGACGCCGTACCCCCGGTACAGCTCCATCTCGGGCTCGTCGTCGGGCTTGGCGACGTAGATGCCGGAGCTGGCGTCGGCGTACATCTGGGTGACCTCGACCCCGGAGCTCTCCGCGGCGTCCTGCAGCTCGGCCGCGGCGGCGTCGAACTCCGCCTTCGCCTCCTCGACGGTGGACTCGTCGGCACCGAGGGCCACGGCGAGCCGGTTGAGGCTGTCGATGACCCCCTGGCCCGTGCCGCCCACCTCGATGGTGATCAGCGGGGCGATGGCCTCCAGCTGCTGCTGCTGGGCGGTGTCCTGCAGGCCGTACCGGGGACCATCCAGGTCGACGGTGCCCTCCCGGTCGGAGGGGTAGATGCCGACGACGATGACGTCGGGGTCGGCGGCGGCCATCGCCTCGATGTCGACCTCGCCGTAGCCGTTGCCCACCACCGCGACGTCGGAGAGGTCGTAGTCGGCGAACCGCACGTCGTCGGCGACCGGCACGCGACCGAAGACGGCCACCGGGTCGACGTCGAGGCTGTGCAGCCCCAGGGCGTAGTCGGCGTAGCTGGCCACCCGCTCCGGCGCCTCGTCGAGGGTGATGGTCTCGCCGACGTCGTCGGTGAAGGTCCAGCCCGCCGACGACCCGCCGGCGGCGTCGTCGGCGGTCCCGGAGGACTCGGCGGAGCAGGAGACGAGGGCGAGGGCGGCGGCGAGGCCGACGGAGGCGGCCGCACCGCGACGCAGGGAACCTGTGGTCACGGCGCGAAGGTTAGCCTACCCATACCGGGCCCACCGGCGGGTGGTGGTCGTCCGGGTGGTGCCGCGGCAAGTCAAGCTGCAGCAGGCCTCGGTTCGGATACGACCTGGTGACGATCCGGTAGCTTCCGGTGACCGAGGGTTCCGATGACGCGTCCCGGGGCACCAGGGTGGGTCGGCGTGACCCCCTCGACGCAGCCCGCCGCCCCGCCGCCCGTCGTCAGCTCGACCGCCCACGGACTCCTGCGCACCGTGGTCGACATCGGCCGCCCGACGACGGTGAGCGAGCTGGTGGCCCGGTGCAACCCCCGCCCGGCCACCACCACCGAGCCCGATGTCCTGCGGTGGCGCGAACGCGAGCACGACCTGCACCGGGCCGTGGCCGAGCTGCACGAGGCCGGCCTGGTGACCAAGCAGGTGGACAAGCGCGAGGGCCGGGTGGTGCACGTGCTTTGGCTGCCCTGAGCCGGGCAGGGGTCGTCCCCGGCGGCCACGGGGTGCTGCGCCGGTGACCTGATCGTGACCTGGGACCACGTGTCGGCCCGGGGAGCCTGCGGGCAGGCAAGGGGTGCGGGTCCAACCAGTGGCCCAGCGCGACGCCGTCTGGAGTGTCATGGCGAGCAGCACGAACTGGTTCGAGACGATCAACGAGGCGCAGTGGCGGGCCAAGAAGCGCCTGCCCCGGTCGGTCTACCTGGCCCTGCTGGCCGCCACCGAGCGAGGGCTGACCCTGTCGGACAACGTGGCCGCCTTCGACGAGCTGGGGTGGCGGCCCCGGGTGGCCGACCTGCCGGCCGAGCGCGACCTGACCACCACCGTGCTGGGGCACGAGATCTCCATGCCCCTGCTCATCTCCCCCGTGGGGGTGCAGGCGGTCCACCCCGAGGGCGAGGTCGCCGTGGCCCGGGCTGCGGCCGCCGAGGGGACGGCCATGGGCCTGTCCTCCTTCGGCAGCAAGCCGGTGGAGGAGGTGGCCGCGGCCAACCCGCTGACGTTCCTGCAGACCTACTGGGTGGGGTCCCGCGAGGACATCCTGGCCCGCGCCGAACGCGGCAAGGCCGCCGGGGCGAAGGCGTTCATCCTCACCCTGGACTGGTCCTTCGCCTCCCGGCGGGATTGGGGCAGCCCACCCATCCCGCAGCAGCTGGACCTGAAGACCATGGCGTCCTTCGCCCCCGAGGTCATCCGCAAGCCCCGCTACCTGGCGACCTACCTGCGGCACCGGACGCTGCCCGAGCTCGGCGTCCCCAACATCGGCGAGCCCGGCCAGCCCGCACCGGGGTTCTTCGACGCCTACGGGGAGTGGATGCAGACGCCCCCACCCAGCTGGGAGGACCTGGCCTGGCTGGTCGACCAGCTCGACCTGCCGGTGGTCATCAAGGGCATCAGCCGCCCGGACGACGCCCGCCGCGCCGTCGACGTCGGGGCCGCGGCGATCTCGGTGTCCAACCACGGCGGCAACAACCTCGACGGCACACCGGGGTCCATCCGCTCCCTGCCCGCCGTCGTGGAGGCCGTGGGCGACCAGGTCGAGGTGCTGTTCGACGGCGGCATCCGGCGCGGCGCCGACGCGGTCAAGGCCGTGGCGCTGGGCGCCCGGGCGGTGATGGTCGGCCGCGCCTATCTCTGGGGGATGGCCGCCGGCGGGGAGCAGGGTGTGCGCAACGTCCTGCAGGTGCTGCGCGCCGGCATCGACGAGGCCCTGCTCGGCCTGGGCCGCGCCTCGGTCCACGACCTCGTCCCCGACGACGTCATCGTCCCGGCCGGCTTCACCCGCGGGTCGGGGGACCCCGCCCCGGCCGCGCTGGCCATGGCCGCCGACCCGGCCACCCGGCAGGCGCCGGCCCAGGCCTCCCCCGAGGGCTGACCCGGTGGGCGGCTCGGGAGGCGGCTCGGGAGGCGGCTTCGAGGGCACAGTCGCGCTGGTGACCGGGGCCGCTCGCGGCCAAGGCCGCAGCCACGCGGTGGCCCTGGCCCGGGAGGGCGCCGACGTCGTCCTCCTCGACCGGTGCGCCCCGCTCGCCGGCGTGCCCTACGACCTGGCCAGCCCCGCCGACCTGGTCGAGACCGTCCGGCAGGTGGAGGCCCGCGGCCGGCGAGCCGTTGCCCACCAGGTCGACGTGCGCGACGGACCGGCCACGACCGCTGCGGTCGCCGACGGCGTGGCCCGGCTCGGCCGGCTCGACGTGGTCGTGGCCAACGCCGGGGTCACCGGGTACGCCCGCGCGCAGGACCTCACCGACCAGCAGTGGGACGCCGTCGTCGGCACGGTGCTGACCGGCACGTTCCGCACCGTGCGCGCCGCGGTCCCGCACCTGCGGGTCCGCGGCGGGTCGGTGGTGATCACCAGCTCCACCGAGGGCCTGCAGGCCGTGCAGCACATGGCTCACTACACCGCCGCCAAGCACGGCCTGGTCGGCCTGGCCAGGACCCTCGCCCTGGAACTCGCCGCCGACGGCATCCGGGTGAACACCGTGCACCCCACCTCCACCGACACCGCAATGATCCACAACCGGGCCACCTACGCCCTGTTCCGACCCGACCTGGACCCCGACCAGCCCACCCGCGCCGACGTCGTCGCCCCCTTCACCGGCCTCAACGCGTTGCCGGTGGCCTGGATCGACCCGGCCGACGTCACCGCCGCCGTCCTCTGGCTGGCCGGCGGCACCGCCCGCCACGTCACGGGCACCCAGCTGCCGGTCGACGCCGGCGCGCTGCTCTGACCCCACCCGTCCCCCACCGAGAGGAACCCACCATGGGCAAGCTCGACGGAAAGACCGCCTTCATCACCGGCGCCGCCCGCGGCCAGGGCCGCAGCCACGCCCTGCGCCTGGCGCAGGAGGGCGCCGACATCATCGCCGTGGACCAGTGCGCCCCGGTGGACACCGTCCCCTACGACCTGGCCACCCCCGACGACCTCGCCGAGACCGTCCGGCAGGTCGAGGCCCTGGACCGGCGCATCGTCGCCACCCAGGCCGACATCCGCGACGGCGCGGCCATGACGCAGGCCGTGGACGACGGCGTCGCCCAGCTGGGCCGGTTGGACGTCGTGGTCGCCAACGCCGGCATCCTCAGCTTCTCCCTCGCCGCCGACATGACCGACCAGCAGTGGGACGACATGGTCGACACCAACCTCACCGGCCAGTTCAAGGCCATCCGACCGACCATCCCGCACCTGCAGGCCAACGAGGACGGCGGCGCGATCGTGGTCACCAGCTCCACGGCCGGGCTCAAGGCGGTGCCGAACCTGGCGCACTACACCGCGGCCAAGCACGGCCTCGTCGGCCTGGTCAAGGTGCTCGCCCTCGAGCTGGCCCCCGACCGGATCCGGGTCAACTCCGTGCACCCCACCAACGTCGACACCGACATGATCCAGAACCCGGCCACCTACGCGAACTTCCGCCCCGACCTGGACTCCCCCGGCAAGGACGACGTCACCGAGGCCTTCGCCGGCCTCAACGTCCTGCCCACCCCCTGGGTGCAGCCGGCCGACGTCAGCGAGGCCGTCCTCTACCTCGTCGCCGACTCCGGCCGGTTCATCACCGGCATCCAGCTCCCGGTCGACGCCGGGATGCTCACCGCCTGACCACCCCACCCGGCGGGCCCATCCGGGCCCGCCGGGTGGTGCCGAAGGAGTGCCCGTGCCGTCCTCCACCCGCCAACGGAGCCACCAGCCGGAGCCCGACCGATGAACCTCAACCGGGACGTCGTCGTCGCCGCACTGCACCGCGGTGACCGGCACGACCAGGCCCGCGTCGCCGAGCACACGCTCCCCCGGCAGGTCGACACCGTCCGCGACCGCGATCAGCTCGAGGCCCTGGGGGTCGATGTGGATTCCCGCGCGGAGGGCGGTCGCCTGGCCCTCCGGCGGTCCACCGGCAAGCCCGAGGAGACCCACCGATGACCGCCTCCGACGACGACCAGCTCGCCGAGCTCGCCGCCCGGCTCAGCGCCGACGACCCCGCCTTCGCGCACCGGCTCGGCGGGGTCCCTCACCCACGCAACCGCTGGCGGTGGGCGGCCGGCACCGCCATCGTCTCCGGCACGCTGGTGCTGCTCGGCAGCCTCACCGGCAACGTCCCCCTGGCGCTGATGGCCGTGCCGGTGGCGGCCACGGCCACCCTGGCCGTGCGCGGTCGCACCGTGCGCGACGCCTGGCGCGCCATCGACCCCGACACGATTCCTCCCGAACCCGGTCGTGCTGACCGGTGACCGACCAGCTCATGGGGCTCGATCGGGACCGGCTCGACCACCGCGGGGGTGACTGCCGGCACCCGCGCCGCCGGGGACCGTCCGAGTGCCCTGGTCAGGGCCCCGCAACCAAGCGCCCGGCAGGGGGTCCGTCGTGCCGCGACGTACGGTGACCCGGGCGACGGTGGTGGCCGCGTTGACGGCTCGCAACCGGCGCACCGAGGCTCGAGCGGCTGCCCGGGACCTCGCGCCCGTCGTGGACCTGGACCGCGACGGGGCGCACCTGGCCCTGTTGGGCATCGACCCCACCGCTTCCGAGCCGGACCACCTCGTCCTCCTCGGTGACACCGGGTGCCGCTGACTCGTCGACCAGCTCAGCAGCAGTCACGACCGGTCCGCGGGTGGGGCGCCGTGGGTGGCGGCGTAGTCGGTGGTGAAGCGGGCCGGGTTGCGGTACCCCCAGCGGGCGGCGACCTCGGCAACGGTGAGCCGGACGGGGCCACCGGCTGCTTCGAGGTCTCGACGGGCCGCGTGCAGGCGGGCGCGTCGCAGGTGGGCGGTGGGGGTGGTGTCCAGGTGCCGGTGGAATGCCGCGCGCAGGGCGCGCGGTGTCGTGCCAGCGGCGTCGGCGATGTCGGTGACGGTGATCGGGAGGGACACGTGGTCGTCGATGTAGGCGACGGCTCGTCGGACCGCGGCCGGGCGGGTGTCGCCGGGCCCGGCGACGTACCCGCGAATCATGGCGGTGTTGGGGAACACCGTGAGCATGGTGGCTGCCGTGAGGTTGACCAGTTCGCGGTGCACCAGGGGTCCGAGGTGAGAAGGCCCTGGGTCACCGAGCTGGTCGCGGAGGAGGTGGGCGGCACGTAGCCACGTGCGGGCGTGCCGGTCCGTGAGCGGGCGGGGTGAGGTGACGCGCAGTGCGTCGGCGGGCATCCCGGTCTGCTCGGCGGCCGAGCGGGTGACCTCGTGCAGGGGCAGGCGGACCGGGAGCGCCTCGAAGTCGTCCCAGCGCAGGTCCGCCGGCCCGTCGGGCAGGTAGAGGTAGCTGTCGCCGGCGGCGTTGGCGACGGCGCCGCGGCGACGGCCGCGCACCCGGGCCCGTGGTTCCTGCGCGACGGGACGCCGGGCCCGGGTGGGTCGTCGACGCGGGACGTGTCGTTTGCGATCATGTCGTGCAGCGGGCAACCGGGACGGGATCCGCTTCGACGAGGGGGGCATACCGGTGGCAGCAGGTCCGGCGGGCGGGCCGCCGCCTGACCCGGTGGTGGTGCCCGGCGTCCCGGACGAGTCCCTCGACCGCTTCGCCCGGTTGGTGAGCGTCGCCCTCGACGTGCCCGCCGCCCTCGTCGCGATGCCGACGTCGACCGGGCAGGTGCTCCCCGGCGCGGTCGGCCTCCCCGAACCCTGGCAGACCGCGCGCCGCACCCCGTTGACGCACTCGGTCTGCCGGCACGTCGTCGAGTCGGGGGACCCCCTGGTGCTCGACGACGTCCGCGACCACCCGGCGCTCGTCGCGGCGGCCGCCGCCGCGGACCTCGACGTGGTGGCCTGTGCCGGGTACCCCCTCGTCGACGGGCACGGCGCGGTGCTCGGGTCGCTGTGCGCGATCGACCGCACCCCGCGGCGGTGGAGCGAGCGCGACCTCGACCTGCTGGCCGGGCTGGCGGCGGCGTGCAGCACCGACCTGCAGCTGCGGCTGGAGCGATCGGCGTCCGACACCCACCGGTCCCGTCTGGAGCTGGCCATCAGCGCCAGCGCCGTGGGCACCTTCGACTGGGACCTCTCCGGCGACGGCATGCTCTGGGACCCGCCGCTGGTGGCGATGTTCGGCTACACCCCCGAGGACTTCACCCCCACCACGGCGTCGTTCTACCGGCGGCTGCACCCCGACGACGCCGAGCGGGTCACGCAGGCCATCACCACGGCCATCGACACGCGCGGCGAGTTCGCCGCCGAGTACCGCATCGTGCTGCCCGGCGGTGCCACCCGCTGGGTGCAGGGCCGCGGCCGAGTGGTCGGTGCCCCCTCGGGTCGGGCCACCCGGTTCATCGGGGCCGCCTACGACACCACCGACGTGCACGACGGCGAGGCCCGCGTCGGACGGCTGCTGTCGGCGATGCCCTCGGGCTTCCTGTCCCTGGACGAGCAGTGGCGGTTCACCGTCGTCAACCCCGCCGCCGAGAAGCTGCTGGGCCAGTCGATCGACCAGCTGGCCGGCCGCACCATCTGGGAGGCATTCCCCGACACGGTCGGCAACGAGTTCGAGCAGGCCTACCGCGCGGCGGTGCGCACCCAGCAGCCGCAGACGATCCACGCCTACTACCCGGCCCCGCTGGACGCCTGGTACGACGTGCTGTGCTGGCCGACGCCCGAGGGGCTCAGCCTGTTCTTCACCGACGTGACCGACCGCGCGCGCAGCGACCACCAGGCACGGGCCGCGGCCGAGCGGCTGGCCGTGCAGGCCCGCGTCGCCGACCTGCTCACGGGAGACGCCGACCTCGCCGACGTGCTCACCGCCCTGCCCCAGCTGCTGGCACCCGCCGTGGCCGACGCCTGCGTGGTCACCGTGCTGGGTCCCGACGGGCGCGCCCGCGACCACTCCTACTGGCACGGCGACCCGGCTGCCCGCGCGCACCTGGCCGGCTACGCCACCACCCGGCTGGTCGAGCTGCCGGGCTCCACCCCGTTCGGCCGCACCATCAGCGACGGCCAGGTGCGCCACCTGACCGCCGAGCAGACCGCCGCCGTGGTGATGCACCCCGACGCTCGGGCGCACCTCGACGCCCTCGGCCCGGTACGCGCGACCATCCTGCCGTTGCGGGCCCAGGGGCGGGTGCTGGGCGCGTTGACCCTGCTCAGCGCGGCGGACCGGCCCCGGGACGCCGAGCTGGAGTCGGTGACCGAGGACATGGCCGACCGGGTCGCCGCGGCGATCGAGACCGACCGGCTGACGCGCGCCCGGTCCCAGCTCGCCGAGGCCCTGCAGCGCAGCCTGCTCACCGCACCGCCCGAACCCGACCACGCCGAGGTCGTCGTCCGCTACCTGCCCGCCGGCGAGGCGGCCCGGGTCGGCGGTGACTGGTACGACGCCTTCCTGCAGCCCAACGGCTGCACCATGATCGTCATCGGCGACGTGGTCGGCCACGACACGGAGGCGGCCGCGGCCATGGGCGCGCTGCGCGGCCTGCTGCGCGGCATCGCCACCTACTCCGACGCCGGCCCGGCCGAGGTTCTCCGCGGCCTGGACAACTCCATGCAGGTGCTCGAGGTCGACACGCTGGCCACCGCCGCCGTCGCCCGCTTCGAGCAGACCCCCGACGAGGTCGAGCGCGGCGTCACCCGGATGGTCTGGGCGAACGCCGGCCACCCGCCCCCGGTCGTGCTGCACGCCGACGGCAGCTTCCAGGTCCTCGCCCCCTGGCGGGGTGAGCTGCTGCTGGGGGTCGACCCCAGCACCGCCCGGCACGACCAGGTGACCCTGCTCGAGCGCGGCGCCACCGTGCTGCTGTTCACCGACGGGCTCATCGAACGCCGCCGGGCCGACCTCGACGACGGCCTCGCCCGGCTCACCGACGCCCTGACCGCCCTGACCGGCAGCACGCTCGACGCACTGTGCGACGGCATCGTCGAGCGGCTGGTCGCCGGCCACCCCGAGGACGACGTGGCGCTGGTCGCCGTCCGGCTGCACCGGCAGGACCGTCCCCGGCCGGCCGAGGCGGGCCCGGCCCACGTGCCCCCGGGGGTCCCGGAGCCCGAGCACCCCGCCCAGTAGGCGGACAGGCCCACCAGACCCACCGTGCACCGGCCCGGGCTGCGGTTGCGTGACATCGGGTTCGGCATGACGGAGGATGGTGGCCTCGTCAGGTCCTCGCCCGAGCGACCGGCCCGGCAGGGAGCAGGTGCGCGTGCCTCGGTGGTGGGACGACCCGTCCGGATCGACCACCGGTTCGCCGACGCTGGAGTCCATGCCGGTCGGCCTCATCGAGCTCGACACCGACTGGACCGTGCGCTACCTCAACCCCGCCGGCGCCCGCGCGGTCGGCTACACGGCCGACGAGCTGGTCGGGCGCGACTACTGGGAGGCCTTCCCCGCCAACCTGGACAACGAGTTCGGCCGCACCTACCGGCGGGCCGTGGCCACCGGGGAAGCGGCCGTGGTCGAGGCCTTCTACCCCGAGCCGCTCAACGCCTGGTTCGAGGTCAACGCCGTGCCCACCGAGCACGGCCTGTGGCTGTACTTCACCGAGGTCACCACCCGCCGCCAGGTGCAGGAACGCCTCGCGCTGCTCGCCCAGGTCGGGGACGCGCTGGCCGGGATGGTGGACGCCCGTGCCGCCGTGGCGCAGCTGCCGCGGCTGGTGGTGCCCGGGCTGGCCAGCTGGGCCGCCCTGGTGCTGGTCGGCGCCGACGGTGTGCCCACGGCAGCCGGCGGGCAGCACGTGCAGGCCGGCCGGGCCCCCGTGGTGCAGCAGTGGCTGGCGGCCACCCTGCAGTCGACCCCCGCGTCCTCCCCCCTCACCCGCGCCCTGGTCACCGGCGAACCGGTCACCCTCGGCGGTCCCGAGCTGCGCGGTGCGGCACTGGACGGCGTCAGCTCGGGCGACGCGCGCTCGCTGCTGGAGTCGCTGGCCCCCGGTGAGCTGACCGCCGTCCCGCTGCTGGGCCGGGACCGGGTGCTGGGCGTCCTCGTGCTGGCCCTGGACGCCCACCGCACCGCCGCACCCGCCGACCGCGTCACCATCACCGAGGTCGCCGCCCGCGCCGGGCTGGCCCTGGACAACGCCCGCATGTTCGAGCAGCAGCGCCGGCTGGCCGAGGAGCTGCAGCGCAGCATGCTCTCGCCCCCGCCCGAGCCCGACCACGCCCAGGTCGTGGTCCGCTACCTGCCCGCCAGCGAGGCGGCACGGGTGGGCGGTGACTGGTACGACGCCTTCATGCAGCCCGGCGGGGCGACGACGCTGGTCGTCGGGGACGTCGTCGGCCACGACACCACCGCGGCGGCGACCATGGGGCAGCTGCGCAGCATGCTGCGCGGCATCGCCACCATCGACGACACCGGCCCGGCCACCCTGCTCACCCGGTTGGACCACGCGCTGGCCCAGCTGCAGCTGCACACCTACGCCACCGTCGCCCTCGCCCGGTTCGAGCAGACACCCGACGAGCTCGACCGGGGGGTCACCCGCATGCGCTGGGCGAACGCCGGGCACCCGCCCCCGCTGGTGATCCACCCCGACGGCAGCATCACCGACGTCGGCGGGTGGCACGGCGAGCTGATGCTGGGCGTGCAGCACGACACGCCCCGCACCGAGTCGGTGATCACCCTCGACCGCGGCACCACCGTCCTGCTCTACACCGACGGCCTGGTCGAGCGGCGCGACCGCGACCTGGACAGCGGCCTCGCCGAGCTGCGCGCGGCGGTCACCGAGCTGGCCGGCCTCCCGCTGGACGAGCTGTGCGACGGCCTGGTCGCGCGCCTGGTGGACACCGACCACGACGACGACGTCGCCCTCGTCGCGATCCGCCTGCACCGGCAGGACCGTCCCCGCCCCGACGAGGCCGGCCCCCAGGTCATCCCGCCGACGGTCGCGCCGGACCCCGCCACCGACTGATCGCAGGACCGATCGGCCCCGCCGAGCGCGGACCCGCCGGCGCCCCAGCGTCCTCGTGAGCCCCGGCGTCGGCAAGCCGCGCGGTGCCGCGTCGTACGGTGCGCGCCAGCCGGGCCAGGACGAAGACGGCGACGGCGAGCAGCACGATGGTGCCGCCCGACGGGGTGTCGGCGTAGAAGGACACCACCGTCCCCGAGGTCGCCACGCCGACGCCCACGGCGACCGCGGTGAGCATGCTGGAGCGGTAGCCGCGGGCCAGCTGCTGGGCACAGGCCGCGGGCAGCACCATCAGGCCGCTGATGAGCAGCAGGCCCAGGATCCGCATGGACAGCACGACCGTGCCGGCGGTGACCGTCGCCAGCAGCAGGTTCAGCCGCAGGACCGGCAACCCGGCGACGACGGCGAAGTCCTCGTCCAGCGCGGCCATGAACAGCTGGCGCCCGAGCCCGACGGTCACGGTGAGCACGACGGCCGCGAGCACGGTGAAGGCGACCAGGTCGGCACGGGTCGTGGTGGTGAGGGCACCGAACAGGTAGCTGTCGAGATTGACCGCCGAGCCGGCCGGGGCCCTGGCGACCACGACCACCGCACCGGCGATGCCGCCGTAGAACAGCACCGACAGCGCGACGTCGGCGGCGGCCGAGCGACGGTGCCGCAGCACCTCCAGCAGCACGGCCCCGGTCACGGCGGTGACGAGGGCCGCGGCCACGGGCGCGGTCCGGGTCGCCAGACCCAGGGCGACCCCCAGCAGGGCGACGTGACCGACGCCGTCCCCGATCAGCGACAACCGGCGCTGCACCAGGTGGACGCCGACGGTGGGGGCGGTCAGACCCACGAGGACGGCCGCGACCAGCGCGGTCTGCATGAACCCGTAGCCCAGCACGGTCAGCCCACCGCACCGCTCAGCGGCACCGGGGTGGGGTGCCCCAGGGAGACCGTGCGGGTCAACACCGGGGCCAGCGGGCCGACCTCGTGGAGGACGACGACGATCCCGACGCCGGTGGCCGAGAGCCCGGCGAGCGTGGCGGCGAGGACCTGCTGGGCCGCTGCGTCGACACCGGCGGTCGGTTCGTCGAGCACCAGCAGCTCCGGGTCACCGGCCAGCGCCCGGGCCACGAGCGCCCGGCGGTGCTGGCCGCCCGACAGCTCGGCGAGCTGGCGGTGGCCGTCCCCGGCCAGGCCGGCGCCCTCCAGCGCGCAGTCCACCCCGCACCGGTCGGCCTCGGTGAACCGCTGCCACGGTCGGAGCCGGGGGAGCCGGCCGGTCGCGACCAGCTCGCGCACCGTGACGGGCATCCCGGCGGTCACCGCGGTCCGCTGCGGCACGTAGCCGACCCTGCGCCAGTCGCGGAACCGGTCCAGCGGGGTGCCGAACAGCTCGACCCGGCCCCGGACGAGCCCGCCGAGCCCGAGGACCGTGCGCACCAGCGTGGACTTCCCGGTGCCGTTCGCGCCGCGGACGGCGACCACGTCCCCGGGGCCCACCTCGAGGTCCAGCCCGCCGAGCACGGCGCGCCCGTCGTGGCCGACCGCGGCACCGCGCACGGCCAGCAGCGGTGCGTCCGGACGGCTCACGAGCACCCCTGCCCGGAGCGCAGGCTCGCCAGGTTGGCCCGCATGACCGACAAGTAGTCGTCGCCGGCCGACTCGTCGGTGAGACCCTCGACGGGGTCCAGCAGCTGGGTCTGCGCGCCCGTCTCGCGGGCCACGGTCTCGGCCACGGCCGGGCTGACCAGGGTCTCGTAGTAGATGGTGCGCACCCCGTGGTCGCGGACGAAGTCCGCGGTGCTCGTCAACGCCCCCGGCCCGGGCTCCTCGTCGGGTGCCAGGCCGTTGATGGCCACCTGCGTCAGGTCGTAGGCGCGGGCCAGGTAGCCGAACGCGCTGTGCCCGGTGACCAGGTCGCGACTGGCGCACTCGGCGAGTCCGTCCCGGAACTCCTGGTCCAGCTGCTCGAGGTCGTCGCGCACCGAGGCCGCGTTGGCGGCGAAGGTGTCGGCACCGGCCGGGTCGACCTCGGCCAGCGACGCGGCCAGCGCATCGGCGACGTCGGCCACCCGCTGGGGGTCCAGCCAGAAGTGCGGGTCGACGACGCCCTCGCCGTGCTCCTCCTCGCCGTGCTCCTCCTCGCCGTGCTCGTGCCCTTCGTAGCGCAGGTCGAGGTCGGCGGAGCCGGCCGCGTCGAAGACCCCCTCGGCGCTGCGCTGGGCGACCGCGTCGTCCACCGAGGACTGCAGGTCGGAGAGGTACACGACGGCATCGGCGTCGGCGACGGTCGCGACGTCGCGCGGGGTCAGCTCGTAGTCGTGCGGCTCGGCACCGGCCGGGGTCAGGGAGGAGACCGACCCGAGGTCACCGACGACCCGCTCGCTGATCCACTGCAGGGGGTAGAAGGAGGCCACCACCTGCACCCCGTCGGTGCCAGGGTTCGATGCGTCGGACCCGCAGCCGACCAGACCCGCGGCGAGCCCGAGGACGAGGGAAGCAGGGAGGAGGCGGAGGACAGGCGCATGACGACGAGGCACCGGCCGATGGTGCCTTTAGATGAGAACGATTCTCAAAGTTGATGCACTCCGTCCGCCTGCGGCGTGAGGGCCGTCTCACCCTATGCTGTTGGCAACGGTTCTCGATCCCAGTGGCGGGCCGTCCCCGGCCGCCCTCGACGTGCACGACCTGGTGGTCGACGTCGGTGGCGCACGCCTCCTCGACGGGATCACCTTCTCGGTGCCGCCCGAGTCCCGGACCGCTCTGGTCGGCGCCTCGGGCTCGGGCAAGTCGATGACCGCGGGCGCCGTCGTGGGCCGCCTCCCGCTGACCGCCACGGCCACCGGGTCGGTGCGGGTGGCCGGCACGGAGGTGCTCGGGGTGCCGGCGGCGCGCCGCCGAGCCGCCGGCCGGGTCGCCGCCGTCGCCCAGGACCCGCTGTCGGCGCTCAACCCGCTCGTGCCCATCGGGACGCAGCTGACCATGCCGCTGCGCCGGCGGGCCGGGCTCCGCGGGTCAGCTGCCCGGGCGCGGGCGCGGGAGCTGCTCCTGTCCGTGGGCCTGGACGATCCCGACCGGGTGCTGGGCAGCGTGGCCGGCGAGCTCTCCGGAGGTCAACGACAGCGCGTGTGCACCGCCATCGCGCTCGCGTCGGAGGCATCCCTCCTGGTGGCCGACGAACCCACCACCGCCCTCGACCTGGTCACCCAGGCGCAGGTGGTCGACGTCCTGCGCCGGCACACCCGGTCCACGGCACTGCTGTTCATCACCCACGACGTCGCCGTGGCCGCCGCGCTGTGCGACCGCGTCGTGGTCCTGGAGCACGGCCGCGTCGTCGAGCAGGGGCCGACGACCGAGCTGGTCTCGGCGCCGAGCTCGGACCACCTGCGCGAACTGGTGTGCGCCGCCCGGGCGGCCGCATGACGACGGCCTCGCCGGTGCTGAGCGCCGACGACCTCTGGCGCAGCTACCCCGGCACCCGGCGGCGGAGGACCCGGACCGAGGCGCTGCGCGGCGTGCACCTGGCGCTGCAACCCGGTGAGCGGCTGGGGCTGGTCGGCAGCTCGGGGTCGGGCAAGTCGACCCTGCTGCGCTGCCTGCTGGCCCTGGACGCGCCCGACACCGGGACGGTGACCTGCGCCGGCCGGCCGGTGCGGCCGGGCCCGGTCCGCACGCTGCGGTGGTACCGCCGCCAGGTGCAGTACGTCCCGCAGGACCCCGGCAGCACCCTGGACCCACGGATGACGGTCGGCGCCCTCGTCGCCGAGCCGTTGCGCCACCTCGCCGTGCCGGGGGACCACCGGGACGCCGTGGCCACCGCGCTCGACCGCGTCCGCCTCAGCCGCACGCTCCTGGCGCGTCGCCCCGGTGAGCTGTCCGGGGGGCAGGCGCAGCGGGTGGCCCTGGCCCGCGCGCTCGCGCCCTCCCCCGACGTCCTGCTGGCCGACGAGCCGGTCAGCGGTCTGGACCTGGCCGTGCGCGAGCAAGTGGTGGCCCTGCTCGCCGAGCTCTCCGCCACCTCGGGACTGGCCCTGCTGCTGGTCTCCCACGACCTGTCCGTGGTCTCCCGGCTGTGCACCCGCACGGTCGTCCTGGACGAGGGCCGGGTCGTCGAGGACAGGCCCACCGCCGCGCTGGTCACCGACCCGCGCGCGCCCGCCACCCGGGCACTGGTCGACGCCGTCGTCCGGCTGCCCGCCTGATCACCCGCTCCACCCCCGCTCCCCGACCCTGAGGAACGACGATGTCTGCTGTCCCCACCCACCGACGACCGTGGTTGCGCACCGGCGCGGTCACCACCGCGGCCGCGCTGCTGCTCAGCGGCTGCTTCAGCTCCGGCTCGACCGACGCCGGCGGCGAGGCCGCCGACGGGCGGATCTCCCTGGCCATGCTCCAGCCGCCGCGCTCGGGCCTGTCACCGCTGTCCGACGACGCGTTCAAGCTCTCCCGCTGGTCGACCGCCGAGACCCTGGTCGTGCTGGACGCCGACGGCGAGGCCCAGCCGGCGCTCGCCACGGACTGGGCCCAGGTCGACGACCGGACCTGGCGGTTCACCGTCCGCTCCGGCGTGACCTTCCACGACGGCACGGAGCTCACCGCCGAGCAGGCCGCCGCCTCGCTCACCGCCGCGACCGAGGCCGCCCCGCAGCCGCGGATCCTGGACGGTGTCGACCTGACCGCGGTGGCCGACGGCGACGACGTCGTCGTGACCACCGGGACGCCGGACCCGTTGGTGCCCCAGCGCCTGTCCAGCCCCCAGCTGGCGGTGCTGGCCGCGTCCGCCTACGCCGCCGACGGCACCGTGTCCCCGGTCGGCACCGGCACCGGGCCCTTCGAGCTCGTCGCCGTGGACGGCACCTCGGGGGCCACGCTGGACCGCTTCGACGACTACTGGGGCCAGCCGGCGTCCGCCAGCGGCATCGACGTCGACTTCGTGCCCGACGGCACCGCCCGGGCCGCGGCACTGCGCACCGGCACCGCCGACGTCGTCGAGGCCGTGCCGGTCTCGCAGGCCGGCCTGCTCGACCCCGAGCTGGTGCACGAGGTGCCGATGCCGCGCACGAACACGCTCTACCTGAACACCGCGAGCGGCCCCTTCGCCGACCCGGCCATCCGCGGGGCGGCCCAGGCCGCACTCGACCGCGCCACCGTCGTCGACACCGTCTACGAGGGCCGGGCCGACATCGCCGAGGGCCTGCTGGGCCCGGCCTTGCCGTGGGCCGCCGAGGGCCGGGGCGAGCTCGCGCTGCCGGCGGCCGGCACGGTGCCCGCGGGCACGGCGATCACGCTGGGCACCTTCACCGACCGCGCCGAGCTGCCCGAGGTCGCCGTCCTGGTGCAGCAGCAGCTCGAGGCGGTGGGTTTCACGGTCACCCAGGACGTCCGCGAGTACGCCTTCATCGAGGCCGACGCGCTGGCCGGTGCCTTCGACGCCTTCATCCTGTCCCGGGCCACGGTGCTCGACTCCGGTGACCCGGTCGCCTACATGACCAGCGACTTCTCCTGCGAGGGCTCGTTCAACATCAGCCAGCTGTGCGACCCGGCCGTCGACGCCGCCCTCGAGGCGGCGGCCGCGGCACCGGCCGGCCCGCAGCGCCGGGCCTTGGCCCTCGAGGCCGAGGCCGCGGTCCTGGCCACCGGTGCCGCCGTCCCGATGCTGCACGAACGCGTCATCCAGGGCGAGCAGGCCGGCGTCTCCGGCGCGGCGCGCGACCCGCGGGAGCGCGTGCTGATCACGTCCGAGACCACCGCCGGGGACTGACGTGGGCGACCGGGCACGACGCGCCGTGGTGACGGCGTCCCGACTGCTGTCCCTGGCCGGGGTGGTGGCCCTCGTGGGCGCGCTCCCCTGGCTGTCCGGGCGCAGCCCGGAGCTGTCGGTGCTGCGTGCCCGGTCCGCGGAGCAGGAGGCCACCCCGGAGGCGCTGGCTGCCATCCGGGCCGACCTCGGGCTCGACCAGGGGCCCCTCGCCCTGCTGCGGTCCTGGCTGGGCGGGGTGGTCCGGGGGGACTTGGGCACCTCGTGGGTGTCGGGGCGACCGGTGGGGCCGAGCATCGTCGCCGCCGCCGGCGTCTCGCTGACCCTGGTGCTGTTCGCCGTGGTCGTGGCCGTGGTCACCGCGGCCGTGCTGTGCACGCCGGCGTTGCGCCGGGTGGTCCGCGGCGAGCCCGGTCGCCCCTCGGGGGTCGCCGGGGCGGCCCTCACCGCGTTGCCGGAGTTCCTGCTGGCCTCGGTCCTGCTCGTGGTGGGTGCGGTCTGGCTGGGCTGGTTCCCGCCCTACGGTTGGGACGGCCCCTCCTCGGCAGTGCTGCCGGCCCTGGCGATGGGCCTGCCCGCCGGGGGGCTCGTCGGCCGGTTGCTGGCCGACGCGATCAGCGCGGCCAGCAGCGAGCGCTGGATCGTGTCCTGGCAGGTGGCCGGCGCCCCGGGCGGCCAGGTCGCCCGGGCCGTGGTCCGCCGGGTCCTGCCCGCACTGACCACGCAGATCGCGCTGGTGCTGGTCGGGCTGACCGGTGGCGCGGTGGCCGTGGAACAGGTCTTCGCCATCCCCGGACTGGGCCGGTTGACCCTCGGCGCCGCGCAGTCCCAGGACCTACCGGCCCTGCAGGCAGGCATGCTGGTCCTGCTCGGCATCTCGGCCGTCTTCGGCATCGCGGCCAGCGCGCTGCGCGTGCTCCTGCTGGGGCGGGCCGTGCGCAGCGGTTCGGTGCCGGTCGCGGACCCGACCTCGATCTGGCGCCCGCGCGACTGGGTGCTGCCCGGTGCCTGCCTGGCCCTGCTGGTCGGCACGGTGGCAGCCGGTCTCGGCCGGGACCCGTTCACCTCGGCCCACCCCCGCCTGGCCGGACCGAGCTGGGCGTTGCCCTTCGGGGCAGACGCCAGTGGGCGCGACCTGCTCGCCCGGGTCGCGCACGGCGCGGTGGACACCGTCGGCACGGCCCTCGTCGTCACCGCCGTCAGCCTGCTGGTCGGCCTGCTCGTCGGGCTCCTCCCCCGCGCCTCGGTCGGTCCGGTCGAGGTGGCCAACGCCGCGCCGCCGGTCATCGTCGGCGTCCTGGTGGCCGCCGTGGCCGGCTCCTCCCTGACCGGGGCCGCCGTCGCCGTGGCGCTCGTCAGCTGGGCGCCGGTGGCCGCGTACGTGGCCGCCGCCGGGACCGAGGTGCGGGCGTCGGCGCACGTCCGCGTCCTGCCCGTGCTCGGCCTCGGACCGGCGGCCGTGACCTGGCGGCACGTCGTCCCCGCCCTGCTGGGCCCGGTCACCCGCAACGCCGTGCTCCGGCTGCCCGGCATCGCCCTGGCGCTGGCCGCCCTGGGTTTCCTGGGGCTCGGGCCCACCCCGCCGAGCCCCGAGTGGGGTCTGCTGCTGGCCGAGGGGCTGCCCTACGTGGAGCGGGCGCCGTGGGCCGCGTTCGCGCCGGCGGGCGCCCTGGTCGTCACCGCCGTGCTGGCGGTGTCGCTGTCGGGCTGGTCCCGCCGGCGGCCCAGGGCGACCAGCGAGGTGGCGTCGAGCGGGGCACCGCCGGTGATGGCCGCCAGGTAGCGCTCGCGGACGCGGTCCACGTCGGCGGGCGACAGCCCGGCCAACAGCCCGCGGAACCCCGAGCCGAGCACGAGGGACCACAGCGGGACCGGCTCGGCCCGGACGGCGTGCGGCACCTCGGTGACCACGACGTCGACGGCCCCCCGCTCGGTGAACCAGCCGGTGAGCGCCTCGGCGTGGCCCAGGCGTTCGGCGACACCGCTGGCCGACGGGACAGCCGCCGGTTCTCCGCGCACGTCGGCGACGGCGTCCAGCAGCGCCTGGCCCGCGGTGCGCAGCGCCCCCGTGCGCCAGACGGTCACCGCAACCCGCCCCCCCGGCCGCGCGCGCCGCACCAGGTGCTCGGTGCCGGCCTCGGGATCGGGGAGGAAGAACACGCCGAGCACGCACTGCACCAGGTCGTACCCGTCGGGCTGCCAGCTGGTGACGTCGGCGACGTGCACCCGCAGCTGCGGGTGCACACCGCGGCTGCGCTCGGCCTCGCGCAGCGCGATCGATGCGGCGGGCCGGGACAGGTCGACGGCGTCCACCCGGCCGTGATCGCCCACCGCGCGCGCCGCAGGCAGGGCCGACGGCCCGGTGCCGCAGCAGGCGTCGAGCACCCGCTCGCCTGGCTGCGGCCGCGTGCGAGCCAGGGTCCCGGCCGCGACCGGGTCCCACAGGTACGGGGCCAGCAGCCGGGCGTCCTCGGCGGCGGCGTCGAACGCCCCCAGGTCGGCAGCGGGTCGGTGGAGTCCAGGGGGCATACCCCCAGTCTGCACATGGTTATCGTTCCCAGCTAGGGTTCCCGGCCGTGGACCTCCCCCCGCCCGTCGCCGGCCTGGCCCCCGCCCGGGTCACCGGGTCGGTCGCACCCGCGCCGAGCGCCCCGGCCCGGGACGTCGCCGCGGCCGACCGGTCCGCCCGTCGCAGGTACCGCAGGCTGCTGCTCACCCTGCTGGTCGCGAGCCCCGTCGTCCTGGTCCTGGCCGCCGGGGCCGGTGCCGTGCCCATACCACCGGCCGACGTCCTCGCCGTCCTCCGGGCGCACCTGCTCGGCGGGCCCGTGGGCGAGCCGGTCGTGGACCAGATCATCTGGCAGGTCCGGGTGCCCCGGGTGCTGCTCGCCTTCGTGGTCGGCGCCGCGCTGGCCGTCGCCGGGGCCGTCCTGCAGGCCGTCGTCCGCAACCCGCTCGCCGAGCCCTACGTGCTGGGCGTGTCGGCCGGGGCGTCCCTGGCCGCGGTCGCCGTGCTCACCCTCGGCGGGCTGACCTCGGGCACCGCTCTGGCATCGCTCGGGGTGCCGGGGGCCGCCTTCCTGGGCGCCCTGGCCACCCTGGTCGCGGTGGTCGCCCTGGGCCGCCGGGCCGGTCGGCTGGACCCCGCACGCCTGCTGCTGGCCGGGGTCGCCCTGTCCTACCTGCTGCAGGCAGCCACCAGCTGGCTGCAGCTGCGCTCGGCACCCAACCAGCTGGCGGCCGTCCTGTTCTGGCTGCTGGGCACCGTGGGCGGGGCCGACTGGGGCGACCTCGCACTGCCCACCGCGGTGCTCGTGCTGGCCACGACCTGGCTGGTCCTGCAGGGCCGGTCGCTCAACGCCCTGCTCGCCGGGGACGACGTCGCAGCCTCCCTCGGCGTGGCGGCCGACCGGGTCCGGCTGCAGCTGCTGGTGGTCGCCGCCGCCCTCACCGCGGTGGTCATCTCCGTCGCCGGCGGCGTCGGGTTCGTCGGCCTGGTCGCTCCGCACTGCGTCCGGTTGCTCGTCGGGCCCGAGCACCGCCGGCTGCTGCCGGCCACCGCGTTGCTGGGCGGGGCGTTCCTGGTGCTGGCCGACCTGGTCGGCCGGCTGGTCGCCGCACCCCTGGAGCTACCGCTCAACGTGGTCACCGCGGTGGCCGGGGTGCCGTTCTTCCTGGTGCTGCTGCGCCGGTCCACCCGCATCCCGGGCGGCGGCGCGTGAGCCGGCTGCGACTGCGGGGACTGGGCGTCGAGCTCGGTGGCGCCACGGTCGTCGACGCGCTCGACCTTGACTGCCCCGCGGGCAGCGTCGTCGGGTTGCTCGGGCCCAACGGCAGCGGGAAGTCCACCGTGCTGCGCACGGTCTACCGAGCCCTGCGGCCCACCTCCGGCGCCGTCCTGGTCGACGACGAGGACGTGCTGTCCGACCTCGACGCCCGGGCGCACGCCCGCCTGGTCGCGGCGATGACCCAGGACCAGGGACCCGGGTTCGACTTCACCGTGCTCGAGGTGGTCAGCACCGGTCGCGTGCCGCACCAGAGCTCCTTGGCCCGCGAATCGCGCACCGACCGGGACCTGGTGGCCGGCGCCCTGGCCCGGGTGGGCATGGCCGCGCTGGCGGGGCGGTCCTTCGCCGAGCTGTCCGGCGGGGAGAAGCAGCGGGTGCTGCTGGCCCGCGCCCTGGTCCAGCAGCCCCGGGTGCTCGTCCTCGACGAGCCCACCAACCACCTCGACGTCGCCACCCAGCTCGCCCTGCTCGAGCTCGTCCGGGGTCTCGGGGTCACCGTGCTGGCCGCACTGCACGACCTGAACCTGGCCGCCACCTACTGCGACGCCGTCCACCTGCTGCACGACGGCGTGGTGGTCGCCTCGGGCACCCCCGACGACGTGCTCACCGAGGAGCGCATCGCCGCTGTCTTCGGCGTCGCGGCCCACCGCTCCCGACACCCGACCACCGGCCGCCTGCACCTGTCCTTCTCCCCCCTCCCTTCCCCCTTTCATCCTGGAGTTCCCCTGTGACCCGCCGTGCCCTGCCCGCCGCCCTGTTCGCCACCTTGGCCGCAGCCCTGTCCCTGACCGCCTGCTCCGGCGGGGACGCCGACCCCGCGCCCGGCGCGGCCGGCAGCTCCACCGACGCGGTGACGGTGCAGAACTGCGGCCGGGACGTCGTCTTCGATTCCCCACCCCAGCGCATCGTGTCCGGCTGGCCCACCAGCACCGAGCTGCTGCTCGAGCTCGGGCTCGGCGACCGGCTGGTCGGGCAGTACAACACCGCCTCCTCCCAGGGCGATCCGCTGCCGCAGTACGCCGAGGCCTACGCCGCCGTCCCGGTGCTGAGCGACGCCGCGCCCACCCGCGAGACCCTGCTGGCCGCCGCGCCGGACCTCATCTGGGCCGACGGCAGCTACCTGTTCGACGGCCAGCAACTCCCCACCATCGACGAGCTCGCCGCGCAGGGCACCCAGGTGCTCGTGCTGTCCGGGTTCTGCGACGACGGCGGCACCTCCGCGGTGACCGACGTCGACGACGACCTGGACACCCTCGGCGCCGCGCTGGGCGTCACCGACCAGACCGACGCCCTGCGGGACCAGGTCGACGGCCAGCTCGCCGACATCGAGGCCAGCACCGCCGATCTGGCTCCGGTCGACGCCGCGGTCATCAGCACCTACGAGGGCACCGTCTACACCTACGAGGGCGTCTACAGCGACATGCTGGAGCGGGCCGGCGGGGCCAACGTGCTGGCCGGCACGCTGCCCGAGGGCACCTACTTCGGCGAGCTGTCCGCCGAGCAGCTGCTGGCCACCGACCCGTCGGCCCTGGTCTACCTGCTCTCCGGCGACGAGACCCCCGAGGCCGCCCGCGCCCTGCTGCAGCAGGACTTCCCGAGCCTGTCCGCGGTGGCGGCCGACCGGCTGGTCTTCCTGCCGCAGATCGACTCCACCAACCTGCGCGTGGTCGACGGCGTGCAGAGCCTGGCCGACCAGCTCGCTCAGCTGCGATGAGCCGCGTGCCCGCCGTGCCCGCCGCGCCGGCCCGACTGCCGGTCACCGTGCTCTCCGGGTTCCTCGGAGCGGGCAAGACCACCCTGCTGAACCGGGTGCTGGCCAACCGCGAGGGCCTTCGGGTGGCGGTCATCGTCAACGACATGAGCGAGATCAACCTGGACGCCGAGCTGGTGGCCGGCAGCGGGTCGCTCTCGCGCACCGAGGAGCGGTTGGTCGAGATGACCAACGGGTGCATCTGCTGCACCCTGCGGGAGGACCTGCTCGAGGAGGTCGCGGCCCTCGCCGCCGCCGGCCGGTTCGACCACCTGCTCATCGAGAGCAGCGGCATCTCCGAGCCCCTGCCGGTGGCCGCCACCATCTCCTTCCCCCGCGACGACGGCGCGACGCTGGACGAGGTGGCCGAGCTGGACACCATGGTCACCGTCGTCGACGCGGCCAACCTGCTCACCGAGCTCGACGCCGGCACGGCCCTGGCCGACCGCGGGTTGGCCGCCTACGAGGACGACGAGCGCACCGTCACCGACCTGCTGGTCGACCAGATCGAGTTCGCCGACCTGCTGGTGCTGTCCAAGACCGACCTGGTCGCCCCGGCCGAGGCCGACCGGGTGGCGGCCGTGCTGCAGCGGCTGAACCCGTCCGCCCGGCTGCTGCGCGCCAGCCACGGCGACGTTCCGGTCGGCGAGCTGGTCGGCGCCCGCCTGTTCGACCTGGAACGGGCCCAGCAGGCACCGGGCTGGGTTGCCGAGCTCAACGGCGACCACGTGCCCGAGACCGAGGAGTACGGCATCTCCAGCGTCGTCTTCCGAGCCGACCGGGCCTTCCACCCCGGCCGGTTGTGGGAGTTCGTCACCGAGACCCTCGACGACGGGACGCTGGGCCGGGTGCTGCGCTCCAAGGGTTTTTGCTGGCTGGCCACCCGGCCCGGCACCACCGCGCTGTGGTCGCACGCCGGGTCGGTCTTCCGGCTCGAGCCCTCCGGCGTCCGCGACGGCGAGACCGCCGGTCAGGAGCTGGTGCTCATCGGCGTCGATCTGCGCCACGACGCCGTCCTCGCCGCCCTCGACCGCTGCCTCCTGGCCGACGGCGAGGAGCCGGGAGAGGACCCGTTCCCGCCCTGGGCCGACGACGACGGCACCGGCCACGACCACCTGCACGACCACCTGCACGACCACCTGCACGGGGTCGCCCCCGTTCCGGCGCGGTGACGTCCGTGGCCGGGACGTCCACCCAGGCCCTGCCCGACGGCAGCACCGCTGCCGCCTGGGTCGACCGCTGGCGCGACCTCATGGCCGGCTGGCTGCCCGAGCAGGAGCAGGTGTGGGCGCAGGTCGGGGATCTGGTCGCCGAGGCCACCGCCGGCACACCGGTCCGGCTGGTCGACCTCGGGTGCGGACCGGCGACGATGGCCTGCGTGCTGGCCGACCGCTTCCCGGCCGCCGAGGTCTGGGGCGTCGACGCCGACCCGGCGGCGCTGCAGGTCGCGGCCCTCGCCGCACCGGGCCGGGTGCGCACCATCGAGCACGACCTGCGGGGGACGGGCTGGTCCAGGCCGCTGCCCGGGCCGGCCGACGCGGTGGTCAGCTGCTGCGCCCTGCACATGGTCGGCGCGGCGGGCTATCGCAGCGTCGCAGGGGAAGCCGCCCGGGCACTGCGCCCGGGCGGGTTGTTCGTCGACGTCGACCTGCACGGTGACGCCGAACCTGCCCGATCGGCCATGCCCGTCGCCGACACGGTGGGCCGCTACGCCGCCGACCTCGCCCGCGCGCTGGGCCGACCCTCCCCGGCCGACCGCAGCGGCCAGGCCGACCCACCACCGGTGCCGCCCGGCGACCGCGCCGGGACGCTGCTGGCAGCCGGGTTCAGCCACGTCTCCGTCCGGGCCCCGGGCCCGAGGTGCTCGCTCGTGGTGGCCCGCCGGTGAGCACGGCCACGACCCCGGTGCCGCTGCGCCGGGACCCTGCTTTCCTGCGCTTCCTAGCTGCCCGCACCGTGGCGGTCGCCGGCGCCGCGGTCACCGGCGTCGCGCTGCCGCTGCTGGTGTTCCGGCTCAGCGGCTCGGCGTTCCTGACCGCCGCGGTCTCCGCCGTCGCCGTCCTGCCCTACCTGGTGTTCGGGCTGGTCGCCGGGGCGCTGGCCGACCGGGTGGACCGCCGCCGGCTGATGCTGGGCTGCCAGGCCGTCGCCGGCACCGCGCTGGCCACCGTCCCGCTCGCCGCCGCGCTCGACGTGCTCACGGTAGGGCACGTCCTGGCGGCCGCGGCCGTGCTGTTCACCGCCTTCGTCTGGTTCGACGCGGCCTCCTTCGGTGCGCTCCCCCGGCTGGTCGGTCGGAGCCGGCTGCCCGAGGCCAACAGCCTGGTGTTCACCTCGGCCAGCGTCGTCGACGTGTCCTTCCCTGCTGTGGCCGGGCTGCTCATCGCGCTGGTCGGCCCCGCCTTCGCCCTCGGCCTGGATGTGCTGTCCTACCTGGTCGCCGGCCTGCTCATCGCCTCGATCCGGGTGCCGCTGTCCGATGCCCGCCGGCCGCCGGCGGCGGAGGGTCCCGGTCTCCTCGCCCGCACCGCCGGCGACATCCGGGAGGGCCTGGTCTTCCTGTGGCAGCAGCCGGTGGTGCGGGCGCTGTCGCTCTTCGGGTTCGGGCAGTCGCTGAGCGCCGGCGCGGTGACCGGGCTGCTGGTCGTCTACGGGGTGGACGGGCTCGGCCTGGACCCCGGTTCCGGGCTGGTGGGTGGGCTCTACGTCGCCGTCGCCGCCGGCGGGCTGATCGCCGGGGCCTCGCTGACCCCGCTCAGCCGCCGGGTGCCGGTCGGCTGGATCACGATCGCGGCCTACGCGGCCAACGCCGTGCTGCTGCTGGCCCTGGCGCTGACCACCGTGGTGGTGCCGGCGCTGGCGCTGCTGGTGGCGTGGTCGACGGCGTCGGTGCTCTCGATTGTCAACGGGATCACCACGCGGCAGCGGGTCACCCCCGACGCCCTGCAGGGCCGGGTCAACACCACCGCCCGGATGATCGCCTGGGGCGGCGCGCCGGTCGGCGCGCTGACCGGGGGCGCCGTGGCCGGCGCCACCGACGTCCGCACGGCGTTCCTGGTGGCCACCGTCGGGGTCGGGCTGTCCGCGGTGCTGTCGACGGCCTCCCCCCTGCGCCGCCGCCGGCTGCTCCCTGAAGGCGCCTGACCGGTCGCCGCTCGGCGAGGTGCCACGATCCGTGGCTGTATCGTGACAACCTGCTTCTGATCTGGTGTGGCCGACCCGCATCGGGGAAGGAGCCAACCGTGCCGAGCAGCCCGGCGGTCGACCGACCGCGCAGGCCCGTCGCGGGCCCCCGCCCTGCGCCGCGACGGCGCCAGCCCACCCCGCGACGCCGAGGGCTGCGATCGGGTGACGTGCTCGGCATCGTCGTCGCGCTCGTCCTGGTCGGCCGGTACGTCGTCCCCGACCTCTTCGACGGACCGGTGCTGGCCGCCTGGTCCACCGTGTTCGTCGCGGTCTGCCTGCAGGCGCTGCCCTTCCTGGTGCTGGGCGTGCTGCTGTCGGGCGCCATCGCCACGCTGGTGCCGGCGTCGTTCTTCACCAGGGCCCTGCCCTCGCGCCCGCAGCTCGCGGTGCCGGTCGCCGGTGCGGCCGGGGTCGTGCTGCCCGGCTGCGAGTGCGCCTCGGTCCCGGTCGCGGGCAGCCTGGTCCGGCGCGGGGTCAGCCCGGCTGCGGCGCTGGCCTTCCTGCTGTCGGCACCGGCCATCAACCCCATCGTGCTGGTCGCCACCGCGGTGGCCTTCCCTGACGACCCCGAGATGGTGGCCGCGCGCTTCGTCGCCTCGCTGCTGGTCGCCGTCCTGATGGGCTGGCTGTGGCACGCCCTGGGCCGGGACGACTGGCTCGTGCTGCGTCACCGACCGGAGGTGCCGACCGGCACCGGGCGGTGGGCGGCCCTGCTCAGCTCGGCCCGGCACGACCTGCTGCACGCCGGCGGTTTCCTGGTCGTCGGCGGAGCGACCGCCGCCACCCTGAACGTGCTGGTGCCGAGGTCGTGGCTGGAGGCGGTGGCCGACCACTCGGTGCTGGCGGTGCTCGTCCTGGCCGTCCTCGCCGTGGTGCTGGCCATCTGCTCGGAGGCCGACGCCTTCGTCGCCGCCGGGCTGACCAGCTTCTCCCTGACTGCCCGCCTCACCTTCCTGGTCGTCGGCCCCGCGGTGGACGTCAAGCTCATCGCGCTGCAGGCCGGCACCTTCGGTCCCCGGTTCGCGCTGCGCTTCGCACCGGCCACCTTCGTCGTCGCGGTCCTCTGCGCCCTCGCCGTCGGGTGGGCGCTGCTGTGAGCCGCACCGTGCAGCACCTCGTCCTGCTCCTGCTCGGCGCGGTGACCCTGAGCGTCTCGCTCGGGCAGGACTACTTGTCCTACGTGAAGGGCGGCTACCGGCCGGTGCTCGTCGTCGCCGGCGCCCTCGTCGTCCTGCTCGCCCTGCACGGGCTGCTCCGCGGTTCCTCCGAACGGGTCTACCACCGGCTCGGCGGGCTGCTGTACGACTCCGCGCGCAGCCGGGCGCCCCAGCCCCGACGAGGGGGACGGGACGAACACGACCACCAGCACGAGCACGCACCTCGGGTGGCCTGGCTGCTGCTGGCGCCCGTCGCCGTCCTGCTCGTGGTCGCACCTTCCGCACTCGGGGCCTTCACGGCTGCCCGGCAGGCCGCCCCGGCGCCGGTTGCCGAGACCGCACTCGCCCAGGTCGCCACCAACGTCACCGGGCTCGGCCCCGACGACGAGGGCCGGCCCTACCGGACGATGGCGCTGATGGCCTACGCCATCTGGTCGCGGGGCAACCCGGACGCGTTCGAGGGGCGCCAGGTCAGGCTCGAGGGCTTCCTCACCCCGCGGGCCGGGGGCGGCTGGTACGTCAGCCGGATCCTGATCAGCTGCTGCGCGGCCGACGCCATCCCCGTGTCGGTGGTGCTCGACGGGCCGGCCACCGAGGACTGGCAGGCCGACCAGTGGGTCGAGGTCATCGGCCACTGGGCCCCGCCGCAGCTGCACCCCACCGGCGGCTACCCCGAGGCCGTCATCACCGTGGACGAGGTCACCCCGACCGACCGGCCGGCCGACAGCTACGAGGACTGAGCCCTCGGGTTCGTGACCACCCGGCCGCCGGCCAGCGCCAGCACGGCGTCGGCCCGGCCGACGGCCTCCTCCGCGTGGGTGGCGTGCACGACGAGCGCACCCCGCTCGGCCTCGGCCGCGAGCGCGGCCAGGACCGCGTCCAGGGTGCCGGCGTCGACGCCGGCCGTCGGTTCGTCGACCAGCAGGACGTCGGCGCGGCACACCAGCCCCTGCCCCACCAGCGCGCGCTGGCGCTGACCGCCGGAGACCGCCGACAGCGGCCGGCGCAGCAGGCCGGTCAGCTCCAACCGCTCGGCCACCTGGGCGACCAGCGCCCGGTCGCCGTCGCGCAGCCGCCGCCAGGGTCCCCGCTCGCGCCACCGGCCCATGGTCAGCGCGTCGCCGACGGTGACCGGCAGGTCGTCGGGCACGGCACTGCGTTGCGGGACGTAGGCGACCGACCGACCGGCCAGTCCCTCCACCCGGCCCGAGGTGGGCGCGCGGACCCCGGCCAGCACGTCGAGCAGGGTCGACTTCCCGGCTCCGTTGGGCCCGACGAGTGCTGTCACCGAGCCCGGCCCGAGCCGCGCGGTGACGTCGGCGAGGGCGTGGACGTCGCCACGCCGGACCCCGAGGCGGTCGAGGTCGATGCCCGTGCTCACCACCCCACCCTAGGGGTAGCGGGAATCATTCCCAGTAGGGTGGCTCGTCGTGGCCTGGCTCCTGGAACCGTTCGCCGTCCCGTTCATGCAGCGGGCACTGCTGGGCGGGACCGTGGCCGCGGTCATCTGCGCCGTGGTCGGCACGTGGGTCCTCGTGCGCGGGATGGCCTTCCTCGGCGAGGCCCTCGCGCACGGCATGCTGCCCGGCGTCGCCGTGGCCACCCTGGCCGGCTGGCCGCCGGTCCTGGGCGCGGCGGCCAGCGCCGCGGTGATGAGCGTGGGTGTCGGCGCGGTGGCCCGTCGGGCCCGGTTGTCCTCCGACACCGCCATCGGCCTGCTGTTCGCCGGCATGCTCGCCCTGGGCGTGGTCATCGTGTCCCGGTCACGGTCGTTCGCCACCGACCTCACCTCCATCCTGTTCGGTGACGTGCTGGCCATCCGCACCGCGGACATCGCCCTGCTGGCCGGCGCGCTGGTCGTCGTGCTCGCGGCGTCCCTGGTGCTGCACCGCCCCTTCCTGGCGCTGTGCTTCGACACCCGCACCGCCGCCGTGCTGGGCATGCGCCCGCGCGCCGCCCACGTGGCGATGGTGCTGCTCGTCGCCACCGCCGTCGTCGTGTCCTACCAGGCGCTGGGCGCGCTGCTGGTCGTCGCGCTGCTGCTGGCCCCCTCGGCAGCCACCCGGCAGTGGACGCACCGGTTGCCCCCGACCGTGGCCCTGGGTGCCGTCTTCGGCGCCGTCTCCGTCGCCGCCGGCCTCCTGCTGTCCTGGCACGCCGGCACCGCCGGCGGCGCATCCATCGCCCTGTGCGCCGTGGCCCTGGTGGCCCTGTCCGTCGCGGCCCGCTCCGTCGCGGCCCGGTCGGCCGCCGTCCCCACCCGCTCGTGACCCCCCACCCCCCGAACCTGGAGGACCCCGTGCACCACCCGAACCGGACCCGTCGACACCGCTGGTGGGTCGGCGCGGCGTCCGCGCTCGCGCTCACCGCCTGCGGCGGCGAGCCCTCCGCCCCGTCCGCCGAGAGCTCCCCCTCGGCCACCCCGCACGGCTATGTGGCCGGCGCCGCGGAGCTGTCCGAACCCCAGCTGCAGCTGGCCTACACCGACGCGGCCGGGTCCGCGCACGCCCTGGACCTGCTGACCGGGGAGAGCACCGAGCTCGGTGAGCTGGGGCCGGTGGACACCATGGCCACCGACGGCCGGTTCCTCTTCACCACCTCGGCGAGCGGCGGCGAGCTGACCGTCGTCGACACCGGCACGTGGACGGTCGACCACGGCGACCACGTGCACTACTACCGGGCCCCCGCCCGGGTGGTCGGGACGATGACCTGGGACGGCGACGTCCAAACGGCGTCCTCGGAGACCCTCACCGCCGTGTTCTCCCCCACCACCGGGACCGGCGTCGTCCTCGACCGCGCCGCGCTCGGCGAGGGCGAGCTGACCGAGCTCGCCTCCGTGGGGTCCGAGCCCCACGACGGTGCCCTGGTCCCGCTCGGCAACCACGTCGTGGCCACCGACGGGACGTCGGTGCGCGGGCTGGACGCCGACGGTGCGCCGCTGCCCGACGCCGAGGCGCCCTGCGCGGACCCCCGCGGCGGGCACGCCACCCGCGTCGGGGTCGTGGTCTCCTGCGCGGACGGCGCCGTGCTGGCCACCGAGGCCGAGGGCGGCCTGGAGTTCGAGCAGATCCCCTACCCGGTCGCCGTCGACGACGCCGACCGCGCCGCCGGGCTGGACAACCGCCCGGGCCGGCCGTCGGTGGCCGCACCGGCGGGGGACCAGGGCGTGTGGCTGCTGGACACCCGCGCCCGCAGCTGGCAGCTGGTGCCGACCCCGACCCCGTGGGTGACCGCCGTGGCCGCCGACGACGACGCCGACCGGGTGGTCGGCGTGGACAGCACGGGCCAGGTCGTGGTGCTGGACCCCGCCACCGGGGTGGTGACCGGCACCGGTCCGCTGCTGCCGGTCGACCGGCTGGCCGAGGTGGACGTGCACGTCGACGCCGACCGCACGTACCTCAACGTCCCGGGGACCACGGACCTGTTGGAGATCGACCACGCCGACGGCGCCCGGGTGGCCCGCACGCTGGCCGCCGAGGTCGTCCCGGCCCACCTCGCGGAGACCGGCCGATGAGGCGGCTGGCCGGCGGGCTGGTCGCCGTCCTGGCGAGCGCCGTCGTCCTCGCCGGGTGCGGGGCCGGGGGCGCCGATGACCGGCCGCTGGTGGTGGTCACCACCAACATCCTCGGCGACGTCGTCGGCGAGCTCGTCGGTGACCAGGCCGAGGTGGTGACCCTGATGCCGGCGGGGGCGGACCCGCACTCCTTCGAGGTCTCCGCCCAGGAGGCCGCGCGGATGCGCCAGGCCGACCTGCTGGTCTCCAACGGACTGGGCCTGGAGGAGGGCGTCACGGGCCAGGTCGAGGCCGCCCGCGAGGACGGCGTGGTCGTCGTCGAGGCCGGCGACGCGGTGCAGACCGTCGAGTGGACCACCGAGGACGCCACCGGTGTCGACCCGCACTTCTGGACCGACCCGGCGCAGATGCTCGCCGTCGTCGACACCGTGTCCGCCGCGCTCGCCCAGCACGTCGACGGCGTGGACGGCGACCAGTTGGCCGCCGACACGGCCGCCTACCGCGCCGAGGTGGAGGACCTGGACACCTGGATGGTCGACCAGCTGGCCCGCGTGCCCGAGCCGCGGCGCAACCTGGTCACCAACCACCACGTGTTCGGCTACCTGGCGCAGCGCTTCGGCTACACCGTCGTCGGCGCCGTCATCCCCAGCGGGTCGACCCTGGCCTCGCCCAGTGCCCGCGACCTCGACGAGCTCGCCGGTGCCATCCGCGACGCCGGGGTGTCGACCCTGTTCGCCGACTCGTCGCAGTCCGACCGGCTGGTGCAGGTGCTGGCCGAGCAGGCCGGGCTCGACGTCGCGGTCGTGCCGCTGTTCACCGAGTCGCTCACGCCACCCGGCGGCGGAGCAGCGACCTACCTGGAGATGATGCGCGCCAACACCGAGGACATCGTGGCGGGGCTCGCATGACCCCGCCATCCGTAATGAGAATCATTCTCGGTAAGATGTCCAGCATGTCCACAGCTCGACACCTGTCCCCCCTGCGCCTGGCGGCCCTCGGCACCGCCGGCCTCCTGCTCGCCGGCTGCTCCGGCTCCGCCGACCCCGAGTCCGCCTCGGGCACCTCCACCAGCACGGCCGACGAGTCCTCGGCGCAGACCGTCGCCGCCCCGCAGACCCGGCTGGCCCTCACCTACGACGGTGGCGTCCTCGTCCTCGACGCCGACACCCTCGAGGTCGTCGGCGACCACGAGCGCGACGGGTTCCTGCGGGTCAACCCGTCCGGCGACGGGCGCCACGCCCTGGTCACCACCGAGGAGGGGTTCCAGGTCCTCGACGCCGGTGTCTGGACCGCCGACGGCGAGTCCTGGGCCGGTGAGTCCGCGCTGACCGACGACGTGTTCGAGGCCGACACCGCCGGCCACGTCGTCGTGCACGGCGACCGCACCGTGCTGTTCGCCGACGGCACCGGCGACATCACCTCCTTCGCCACCGAGGACCTGCTCACCTCCGACGGCCTGCCCGAGACCCAGGAGTGGACCTCGGAGGCCGCCCACCACGGCGTGGCCATCGAGCTCGAGGACGGCACCCTGCTGTCCACCCTGGGCGACGAGGAGGGCCGCACCGGCGTACGGGTCCTCGACGCCGACGGCACCGAGGTCGCCCGCTCCGAGGAGTGCCCGGGCGTGCACGGCGAGGGCACCGTGGCCGGCGAGGTGGCGGTCTTCGGCTGCGAGGACGGCGTGCTGGTCTACGACGGCGAGTTCACCAAGCTGAGCGCCCCCGACGCCTACGGCCGCACCGGGAACATCTTCACCACCGAGGACTCCCCCGTCGCGTTCGGTGACTACAACAGCGACCCCGACGCCGAGGGCTACGAGCTGACCGCCTTCACCCTCACCGACACCAGCACCGACCAGTACCAGGTCGTCGCGATGCCCGAGGGCGTGGCCTACACCTTCCGCGACCTCGCCCGCGGCCCGCAGGACGAAGCCGTCATCCTCGGGACCGACGGCAACGTGCACCTCTTCGACGAGGGCACCGGTGAGCTGCTCACCAGCTACCCCGTCGTCGACGCCTGGGAGGGCCCGGCCGAGTGGCAGGACCCGCACCCGGCCATCAAGGTCCACGACGGCATCGCCTACGTCACCGACCCCGCCGCCGACGCCGTCCACGCCCTCGACCTGAGCACCGGCGAGGTGCTGGCCACCGGGCAGCTCGACGTCACCCCGAACGAGATCGCCGTCGTGGCCGGCTGATCGGCTCGACCACCCACCACCGGAGGCATGACCGGGGGCTCGGCGCACGTGCGCCGGGTCCCCGGTCGTCGTCCCGGCTTCGGACCTGCGCACCTGCGCATGTCCACCGCGCCCGTGCGCTCCCCTTCCCGGGGGCAGTTCGGTGTGGTGTGCTCGCCGCACCACGACGGCAGTGGAGGAAGCCCGGTGCGATCCCGGCGCGGTCCCGCCACTGTGACCGGGGAGTCCGCCCCCACGCTCGACCACTGGCCCCCGGGCCGGGAAGGTCGGGGGCGGACGTCGATCCGGGAGCCAGGAGACTCCAGCCGTCGTCCCTGCGATTCCGGGCGTGGACACCCGGGAGAGGAACGGCACCGTGCTGACCCCTGCCCTGCTCGACCCCGCGGCGGTGCTGCGTGCACATCGCTGAGGGCTTCCTGCCGCCCGCGCACGCGGTGGGCTGGACCATCGCCGCGGCCCCCTTCGTCGTGCACGGCGCCCGGGCGGTGGTGAAGGAGGTCCGGGAGAACCCGAATTCCACGCTGCTGCTCGGCGCGTCCGGCGCGTTCACCTTCGTGCTCAGCGCGATCAAGCTCCCGTCGGTGACCGGGTCCTCGTCGCACCCCACCGGGACCGGCCTGGGCGCCATCCTGTTCCGCCCGCCGGTGATGACGCTGCTGGGCACGGTGGTGCTGCTGTTCCAGGCCCTGCTGCTGGCCCACGGCGGCATCACCACGCTCGGCGCCAACGCCTTCTCCATGGCCGTCATCGGGCCGTGGGCCGGCTACGGGGCCTACCGCCTGGCCCGGCGCACGACCGGCAACCTGCTCGTCGGGGTCTTCGCCGGCATGGCGGTCGCCGACCTCGCCACCTACGTCACCACGTCCCTGCAGCTCGCACTGGCCTTCCCCGACGCCGGGAGCGGCTTCCTCGGCGCCGCGGTCAAGTTCCTCGGCGTCTTCGCCGTCACCCAGGTGCCGCTCGCGCTCGCCGAGGGCGTCCTGGGGGTGCTGCTCTTCCGCGTGCTCACCGTCAACGCCCGACCCGAGCTGGAGCGCCTGGGCATCCTGCGCCCGCAGCCCACCGGGGAGACCACCCGATGACGCGCCGCACCTGGGTCACGGTCGTGCTGGTCGCAGCCGTCGTGGCGCTGTTCGCCCTCCCCCTCCTGCTCGGCGCACCCAGCGACTACGCCGGCACCGACAGCCTGGCCACCGAGCAGATCCAGGCCAGCAACCCCGACTACGTGCCCTGGTTCGACCCGCTCTTCTCCCCCGGCTCCAGCGAGGTGGAGTCCGGGTTGTTCGCGCTGCAGGCCGCACTGGGCGGGGGCGTGCTCGGCTACGTGCTGGGCCGGTTGCGCGGACGGCGCTCCCGGGCGGCGGCGGGCGCCACCGACGGTGAGCGGTGAGCGGCCTCGCCCTCGACGACGCGGCCTGGGCCAGCGCCTGGCGGCCCCGGGCCGTCGGGGACAAGCTGCTGCTCACCCTCGGCCTGGTGCTCTGCGCCCTGGTGCTCCCGGTCTGGCCCGGGTCGCTGCTGGTCGGGCTGACCGCCGTCGCCCTCGCGCTGGGCCCGGCGCGGGTGCCCGGTCGGGTGTTCGCGCGGGCGGTGCGCCTGCCGCTGGCCTTCGTGGTGATCGGCGCCCTCACCGCGGTGGTCCAGGTGTCCGGCGCCGGCATCGGCTGGGCGCCCGGTGCGGCCGGCACGGGGGGTGCACTCGTCGGGCACGCCCTCGCCGGGGGGGCCGCGGTGATGCTGCTGGCCACCACGACCCCGGTGTCGGACCTGCTGCCCGCCCTCCGCCGCGCCCGCGTCCCCGCCGCGGTGGTGGAGGTGGCCTCGGTGACCTACCGGTTGCTCTTCGTGCTGCTGGACAGCCTGCGCACCATCCGCGAGGCGCAGGCCGCCCGCCTGGGCCACACGAGCGTGCGCCGCGGGCTGCGTTCCTCGGGCCTGCTCGCCGCCGCCGTGCTGACCCGCTCCTGGGACCGCGCCCGACGGCTGCAGGAGGGCCTGGCCGGGCGCGGCATGACCACCGACCTGCGGGTCCTGCCCGAGGTGCTCCCGTCGTCGCGGTCCTTCGTGGTCGCCACGGTGGTCGGCCTGGGTGCTCTGTCGGCGCTCACCCTGGTGCTGGCGTGAGCGGTGCAGCGCTGGCCGCGGCCGACCTCGGGGTGGGTTACCCGGGCGGGCGCCGGGTGCTGGACGGCGCGTCGCTCACCGTGCCGGCCGGACGGCGGCTGGCGCTGCTGGGCGCCAACGGGTCGGGGAAGACCACCCTGCTGCGCTGCCTGTCCGGGGCCCTGACCCCGGCGGCGGGCCAGGTGACGGTCGACGGCGCGGCGCTGCGGCACACCCGCCGCGGCCTGCACGCCCACCGCCGGGCGGTGCAGCTGGTGCTGCAGGACCCCGACGACCAGCTGTTCAGCGCGTCGGTCGCCCAGGACGTCTCCTTCGGGCCGCTGAACATGGACCTGTCCGAGGACGAGGTGCGCGAGCGCGTGGCCGAGGCGCTCGAGCTGCTCGCGGTCACCGACCTGGCTGCCCGGCCGACCCACCAGCTCTCCTACGGCGAGCGCAAGCGGGTGGCCATCGCCGGCGCGGTCGCGATGCGGCCCCGGGTGCTGCTGCTGGACGAGCCCACCGCCGGCCTGGACCCCACCGCCGTCACCGAGGCGCTGACCGCCCTCGACCGGCTGGGCCGCCGGGGGTGCACCGTGGTCATGAGCACCCACGACGTCGACCTCGCGCTGGGCTGGGCCGACGAGGTCGCGGTCGTCGTCGACGGTCGGGTGGTGCAGGGCGCCCCCGACGACGTGCTCGCCGACCGGGCCGTGCTCGACCGGGCCCGGCTGGACCAGCCCTGGACGATCGCCGTCGGCGCACGCCTGCGCGAGCTCGGCCTGCTGCCGGCCGGCCCGCTGCCCCGCCGGGTCGACGACCTGCTGGCCGCTCTCCCCGCCGCACCCTCGCCGCGCAGCACGGTGCCGCTGGGCCCCGGCCGCCCGCCGCTGCCCTGACCGACCGCACCGCGCGGCGGGGCCCGCCGTCGAGCCCTGTGTTCAGTCGCCGAGCAGGACGACGTGCTGGGCATCGGACACGTCGGCGTCGACGCCCAGCAGGGCCAGGTGGGCCCGGTCCCGACGCAGGTGGACCAGCTCCGGCAGCTCCTGCTCGGCGCGCCGCGCCTCGGTGCGCCGGCCCCGACGGAGCAGCTCGGCGACCACCAGGTCGACCCCGCACGTGCGGCCGGGGCCCGGGGTCCCCGGCGCGCTCACGCGGACCACCACGGCCACCGCTCGGCGGACGGGGCCCCCGCCGGGGGCTGCCCGACGGCGTGACAGGCGGTGAACACGACCTTCGGCACAAGAACTCCTGGTGGGCTGTGCGGCGCACCCCTGGCCTGGAGCCACCCCGCCCTACCCACCCGGCGGGCAGGCACACGTCCCGCGCGCCGGGGCCGGCGACGTCGCCCTCGTCGTCGTCGTCGCTGGACGGAACGAGGAAGTCCGAGAAAGTTCCCGGCGACCCCGAGCCGACCCGGTCTGGCGAGCATCAGCGCAAGCCGCGTTTACGAGACAGCACCGGCCGCAGATGCCCGACCGGACGCCGGCACGGGGCCGAGCCACCCGGTGGACGGCCCCCCGACCCGCCGGTTGGATCGGTGCCGACCGCGCCGGACGGACCACGACACCGTGAGGAACAGCCGTGACCGATGACCTGCACCCCGCACGCGGTCCTGTCTCGTCGACCTGGTCCAGCGTCGACCCCGACGAGATCGACCACTTCCTGACCCAGGCCTACGGCACACCGATCTCGCTGACCGGCGGCCAGGAGTCCTACCACCTGCGGCACGACCGGGCAGCGGTGCCGTCGATGTCGGTGGACACCGTGCGCATGACCGGGGCGACCGCCGACATCGACCCGCCCGGTCAGCTGATGCTGCTCGTCGTCGACACCGGCCTCGTCACCCGCGACACCGACGGCCGCAGCGAGCACTTCGGCCCCGGCGACGCCTTCGTCCTGGCCAACCCGCGCTCGTCCTACCGGTGCGCGTGGAGCGGCCCACCGATCGGCGTCCGCACCGTCGTGCTGGACAACGACCTGCTCGCCTCCGTCACCGGGACCGACACCGAACGCGTCACCGGGATGACCATCGGCGACCCCGTGTACCCGGTCGCCGCGCAGCGGTTCCACCGGGGCCTGGCCTACGCCACCCACAGCGTCCTCACCGGACCGGCCGCCCGGTCGGCGACCCCCCTGCTGGTGGACGCCGTCGCACGCACCCTCGCCGCGGTCACCCTGAGCACCTTCAGCAACGACCTGGTCCCTGCCGCCCGACCGCCCGACCGGCCCGACGCGCACCCGGCCACCCTGCGCCGGGCCGTCGCGTTCATCGAGTCCTCGGCCCACCAGCCGATCGGGCTGACCGACATCGCCCAGGCCGCCTGCGTCACCCCACGGGCGGTCCAGCTCGCCTTCCGCCGCCACCTGGACTGCACCCCGATGCAGTACCTCCGCCGGGCACGGCTGGCCGCCGCCCACGACGAGCTCACCGCGGCCATCCCCGACGACGGCACCACCGTCGCCGCCGTCGCAACCCGCTGGGGATGGGACCCCCCACGGTTCAGCCAGGCCTACCGAGCCACCTACGGCGTGCCGCCGAGCACGACCCTGCAGCGATGACCTGAGCCCCCGAGCGCTCGACGAGGACGTGGGGGTCGGAGGACGTGGGGGTCGAGGACGTGGGGGTCGAGGACGTGGGGGTCGAGGACGTGGGGGTCGAGGACGTGGGGGTCGAGGACGTCGTCCTGTCGCGCCATGATGGCGGCATGAGCGATGCCGACCCGGATGCGCGAACAGGTGACGCCGAGGTGGTCCGCGAGGTCTTCGAGGAGATGCCTATCGCGCTCACGGCGATGGTGGGGCCCGAGCACCGGTTCGTCGCCGCGAACGCTGCGTACCGCGCACTGGCCGGGCGCGGGGAACTCATCGGCAAGACGGTGCGCGAGGTGTTCCCCGACCTGGCCGGGCAGCAGATCTACGAGGTCATGGATCGGGCCTACGCGACCGGCCAACCGCAGGTGGGGCGCGAGTGGCGTCACCAGCTCGACCGGGGCCCCGGTGGGACGTCGGAGACGCTGTACACGGACTTCAACGTGACCGCACGCCGCGATGACGCCGGTGAGGTGATCGGCACGTTCGCCTACCTCACGGAGGTGACCGAGCGGGTTCGGGAACGGGAAGCGGCCGAGCGGGAGAACGCCCGGATCGCAGCCGATGCCCACCGTCGCTACCGGGCGACACGGGACGTGCTGATCGAGCTCCAGCAGGCGTTGCTGCCGACCCGCCTGCCCGTGGTCCCCGGCGTGCAGATCTCCGCGAGCTACCTGCTCGCCGATGCCGACAACGCCGCCGGCGGCGACTGGTTCGACGTGGTGCTGCTGAGCGGCGGGTGCATCGCCCTGGTCGTCGGTGACGTCGTCGGGCACGGCGTGGCTGCCTCGGCAGCCATGGGACAGCTCCGCGTCGTGCTCCACGAACGGCTCGCGGCGTCCGGCGACCTGGTGGCGGCGTTGCAGGCGGTGGACCGCGTCGCCACCGTGACACCGGGGGCACGGGCGGCCACCGTCGGCGTCGTCGTGGTCGACGTGCAGACCGGGGTGCTGGAGTACTGCACTGCCGGGCACCCGCCCCCGCTGGTCGTCTCCGGGCTCGGCGAGTCCCGGTACCTCCCGGCCACCGGCGCGGGGCCGCTGGGCGTCGGGTCGAGCTTCTCCACCGCGACGGCGACGATCGACCCGACCGAGGGGCTGCTGCTCTACACCGACGGCATCCTGGAGCGCCCAGGCCGCGACCTGAGGGCGAGCACGGTGGACCTCATGCAGGTGACGAGCAACGTCACCGCCGACCGCGCCTTCCGCGGGAACGGGGAGTCGCCCGCGGACCGCCTGACCACCCAGACCCTCGAGCTGCTGATCCGCCCCACCGGGCACCGCGACGACATCACGCTCCTCGCCGTCACGCCACGCGCCCCGGTCCCGCCGCTGCACCTGGACCTCCCGGCGGCACCGCAGGCGATCTCGCTGGCCCGCGCCGCGGTGAACGCATGGCAGGCCGGGTTGCACGCCAGCGACGAGGACCAGGTGGCCATCGACCACGCCGTGGTCGAGCTGGTCACCAACGCCTACGAGCACGCGCCCGCAGATGCCGGCGAGCACTCGCGCACCACCATCTCCGTGGACGCCGAGCTGGACGACGGCGGTCACCTACGGGTACGCGTCGCCGACGACGGCTGCTGGCGCGACCCCGTCCACGACCACGACGGATCGCCGGGGAACCGCGGATACGGTCTCGCGATGACCGCGGCGCTGGTCGACGACCTGCACATCGACCGCGGCGCGACCGGGACGACGGTCACGGTGCGGCGTCGGGCGTCGCACGCAGCGATCCTGCTCACCGCCGACCAGATCGCCTTCGGACGCCACACACCCGCACACCGTCCGGAGCACACGACGTTCACGGCCCACCCGGGCCGACTGGCCGTGGACGGCCCTCTCGACGCCAGCAACGTCGAGGAGTTCGGGTCGGAGCTCGACCGCCTCTCCCTCGCCGGCACCCGCGAACTCACCGTCGACCTGGCGGGCGTCACGCACCTGGCCAGCGCCGTCGTCGCCGAGCTGCACCGGGTCGCACCGACGGACGGCGGCTACCCGTTGCGGCTCCACGCGCCGGTCGGCAGCACCGCCCACCAGATCCTGAGCCTGGTCGGCCTGCCCCACACCACGGACGACCCGCACGCCGTCCCCGGCGGCCCGGGCTGACCGTCCGACGCATCGACGGCGCTGCGTGATGTCTGTGCTTGAGCCAGCGTCAGAGGGGCTGCGGGTTGCGCATCAACTGTCGGTCGCCAGCGACGTCCCGCTGCTGCACCTCGGGGCTCGCGGGGACCCGCCGGGCGTCGATGATCGACCCGGCGCCGGTGCGCAGGGGCACCTGCATCTCCTCGTCGGGGTCGGGCTGCACGTCGGCGGCCTTCGGCGCGGACCGCAGCGCGATGACCAGGCCGGCGACGAGGACGAGCAGGAGCAGGGTCATGACGACGGCCGACAGGGGGTGCGGCAGGGCGGTGGTGAGGAAGAAGGAGAAGGCTGCGACGAGCGCCGCTGCGGGCATGGTGACCACCCAGGCGATGGTCAGCCGCCCGAAGACCCGCCAGTGCACGGCGGCCCCGCGGTTGGTGGCACCGACCCCCGTGATGGCCCCGGCCACGGTGTGGGTGGTGGAGACCGGCGCACCGAGGGCGGTGGACCCGAAGATGGCGACGGCGGCTGCGGTCTCGGCGGCGAACCCGCTGACCGGGCGCAGGTGGGTGATGTTCGAGCCCATCGTCCGCACGATCCGCCAGCCCCCGGAGAGGGTGCCGGCGGCGATGGCGGCGTAGGCGATCAGCACCACCCACAGCGGGATCGGCAGCGTCCCGTCGTCCCCGGTGGTGAGGTACCCGGTGCTGACGAGCAGCGCGGCGATGACACCCATCGTCTTCTGGGCGTCGTTGCCGCCGTGGGCCAGCGACACCGCCGCCGACGACGCCAGCTGCAGCACCCGGAACCGCTTCTCGGTGGCCGGCACGTCCGCGCGGCGCAGCGCCAGACGCAGCAGGGTCATGGCCACCCCGCCCAGCAGCAGGCCTGCGACGGGGCTGACGACGATGAACAGGGCGGTCTTCTGCACGCTCTCGCCCTTGATCGCGGCCAGGCCACCGGCGGCCAGCCCGGCGCCCACCAGTCCGCCGACGAGCGCGTGCGAGCTGGAGGTCGGCAGGCCCAGGTGCCAGGAGGTGAAGTTCCAGATGATCGCGCCCAGCAGCGCGGAGAAGACCACGGCTGGGCCGAAGAACTCCACCTGGACGGTCTGTCCGACCGTGTTGGCGACCGCGGTGCCGACGAAGAAGAACGCGACCAGGTTCCACCCCGCGGCCCAGACCACCGCCCAGCGGGGCTTGAGCACCCGGGTGGCGACGACGGTGGCGATGGAGTTCGCCGCGTCGTGGAACCCGTTGGTGTAGTCGAACAGCAGCGCCAGGGCGATCAGCCCGACGAGGGTCCACAGCGCGAGGTCCACGCCAGGAAGGTGCTCCTGCCAACCACCTCCCCGCGCGCCGAGCCGGGTGAACATCTGGTGAAGCAGGGGCGCGGTCATCCGTTCTTCACCTGGCGACCACCTCGGTGCCCGCACCGGTTCAGTCGGGCACCGCCTACTTCCCCCGGGCACCTCGTGCCGGGTCACCGGGCCTGGGCGACGCCCCCTGTGCACCTGGGAGCAGATCGACGTGAGGACGACCCTCGTACGGCCGGCGGCCGTGCTCTTCACCGCGGCGCTGGCCTTGACCGCCTGCGGTTCCGACAGCTCGGGCAACGGCGGTGGCGGCGACACCGACGCCGCCTCGGCGACGTCGCTGGCCGACTTCGGCGACCTGGACGCCTTGGTCGCCGCGGCGCAGGCCGAGGGCACGCTCAACGTCATCGCGCTGCCGCCGGACTGGGCCAACTACGGCGAGATGCTCGACACCTTCTCGCAGAAGTACGACATCGAGATCAACTCGGCCTCCCCGGACGGGTCCAGCCAGGACGAGCTGAACGCGGTGACCAGCCAGCGCGGTCAGGACCGGGCCCCCGACGTGCTGGACCTCGGCACCTCCTTCGCCCAGCAGGCCGCCGCGCAGGACCTGCTGGCCCCCTACCAGGTGGCCACCTGGGACGACATCCCCGAGGACCAGAAGGAGTCCTCCGGCCTCTGGTACAACGACTACGGCGGCTACATCTCCATCGGCTGCAACGCCACGGTCATCGCTACCTGCCCCACCAGCTTCGAGGACCTCCTCGACCCGCAGTACGCCGGCCAGGTCGCCCTCAACGGCAACCCGACCCAAGCCGCTGCCGCCTTCGGCGGGGTGTGGGCGGCGTCGCTGGCCAACGGCGGCAGCCTGGACGACATCGGCCCGGGCATCGACTTCTTCGCCGAGGTCAAGCAGGCCGGCAACTTCAACCCCGTCGAGGTCACCCCGGCGACCATCCAGTCCGGGGAGACCCCGCTGGCCATCGACTGGGACTACCTCAACGCCGCGCTGAGCGAGAACCTGTCCGAGCAGGGCGTCGAGTGGCAGGTCAACGTACCCACTGATGGCCTGTTCGGCGGTTACTACAGCCAGGCCATCAGCGCCTACGCCCCGCACCCGGCCGCGGCCCGGCTGTGGCAGGAGTTCCTGTACAGCGACGATGGCCAGAACATCTGGCTGGCCGGCGGCGCCCGCCCGGTCCGCCTCCCGGTGATGCAGGAGGACGGGTCAGCCGACGCCGAGTCCCTGGCTGCGCTGCCCGCGGTCGGGGGGACGGCGGAGTTCCCGACCCAGGAGCAGAACTCCGCCGCGCAGCAGGTCGTCGCGACCCGCTGGAACGCGGAGATCTCGGGCTGAGCACCACCCGCACGGGGTCCCGGGGAGGGCGGGCGCACCGCCTCGCCCTCCTCGGGACCGTCCCGTTCTTCGGCTACCTGGCCCTCTTCCTGCTGCTGCCGGTCGGGGTGCTCGCCGTGGAGGCCTTCCGCGCCACCGACCCGGTCACCTACGAGGAGTCCTGGTCGACGGCGTCGGTCACCGCCGTCACCGGCGGCGCCTACGGCCGGGCGTACCTGGGCAGTCTGCAGCTGTCGGCGATCACGGCCGTCCTGGGTTCGGTCCTCGGGCTCGCCCTCGCGGTCGCCGTGCTGCAGGCCCGCCGGGGGCAGCTGCTGCGCCGGCTCGTGTTGACCGCCTCGGGGGTGCTGGCCAACTTCGGCGGCATCCCGCTGGCCTTCGCCTTCATCGCCACCATCGGCAACGCCGGCGTCGTCACCGCGCTCCTGGGCCGCGTCGGCCTCGACGGGTTCAGCCTTTACTCCATGACCGGCCTGGCGCTGGTCTACCTGTACTTCCTCGTCCCCCTGATGGTGCTCATCATCGTGCCGGCGCTGGAGGGGCTGCGGCCGCAGTGGCGGGAGGCCTCCGACGTCCTGGGCGGCAACGCCTGGCAGTACTGGCGACGGGTCGGCGGCCCGGTGCTGGCCCCGCCGGTCATCGGCGCCACGATGCTGCTGTTCGCCTCCTCGTTCGCCGCCTACGCCACCGCGCGCGCCCTGGTCGGTTCCAGCATCCCGCTGGTGCCGCTGCAGATCGCCGACGCGCTGAGCTCCAACGTGCTGGTCGGGTCGGAGAACGTCGGCAAGGCCCTCGCGCTGGGCATGGTCGTGCTGGTCGGCCTGGTCCTGGTCTTCTACACCTGGGTGCAGCGGCGCACGCAGCGGTGGCTGCGGTGACCGCGACCCTGCCGACCACCCCGTCGGCGGACATGGTCACCGCCGCGGCGGCACCACGGCGGCGCGGGGGTGGGTGGCGGTGGGCGGTGCTCGCCGTCCTGGGGCTGTACTTCCTGGTGCCGATCGCGGCATCGGTGTGGTTCAGCATCCGCAGCAACGGCGAGCTGACGGCCCGCTTCTACACCGGGGTGCCCACCGCACCCGGCTTCGCCGAGGCCTTCGGCCGGTCGCTGCTGCTCGCCGCGCTGACCGTCGTCCTGTCCCTGCTGCTGATGCTGCCCACGATGGTGCTGGTCGACCTGCGGCTGCCCCGGCTGCGCGCCACCGTCGAGCTGCTGACCCTGCTGCCGCTGATGCTGCCGCCGATCGCGCTGGTCGTCGGGGTGCGCAGCGTGCTGGCCTGGGCGCCGGACTACTTCTACGGCACCCCGCTGGCCGAGGCGTTCTTCGCCCTCCAGGAACCCGCGCTGCCCTGGATCCTCGTGCTGGTCTACGTCGTGCTGGCCATGCCGTTCGTGTACCGGGCCCTGGACGCCGGGATCCGCTCGGTCGACCTGCGCACCCTCACCGAGACCGCCCGCAACCTCGGCGCCTCCTGGCCCCGGGTGCTGCTCGGCGTCGTCCTCCCGGTGCTGCGCACCGCCGTGCTCAACGCCGCGTTCCTGACCGTGGCCCTGGTCCTCGGCGAGTTCACCATCGCCTCGATCCTCGGCTTCCAGACGTTCCCCACCTGGATCGTCGAGATCTCCGGCTCCCAGCCGCAGCTGTCGGTCTCGGTCTCGGTGCTGTCCCTGCTGGTCACCTGGGGCCTGCTGCTGCTCATCTCCACCCTGGACCGCCGCCGGGCGGGGAAGGACACCCCATGACCGCCACCACCGACCACCCGACCACCCCACCGGTCGCCGCCGTCCCCGGCGACCGCGGCGGGGTCGGCGTCCGGCTGTCGGGGTTGACCCGTCGCTACGGCGACGTCCTCGCCCTCGACGGGCTGGACCTCGACATCGCCGGCGGGGAGTTCCTGGCCCTGCTCGGGCCGTCCGGGTGCGGGAAGACCACTGCCCTGCGGTCGATCGCCGGCTTCGAGCGCCCGGACGCCGGGCAGGTGCTCATCGACGGCCGGGACGTCACCGGCACCCCACCGGCCAAGCGGGGCACCGGGATGGTCTTCCAGGCCTACAGCCTGTTCCCCAACCTCACCGCGGCGGAGAACGTCGCCTACGGCCTGCAGGTGCGCCGTCGTCCCGCGAAGGAGCGACAGGCGCGGGCGGCCGAGCTGCTCGAGCTCGTCGGCCTCGCCGACCGCGGTGGGCGCTACCCCCACCAGCTCTCCGGGGGCCAGCAGCAGCGCGTCGCGCTCGCCCGTGCCCTCGCCGTCGCCCCGCAGGTCCTGCTGCTCGATGAACCCCTCTCGGCGCTGGACGCCCAGGTGCGGGTGCAGCTGCGCGAGGAGATCCGCCGCATCCAGCTGGAGCTGGGCACCACGACCGTCTTCGTCACCCACGACCAGGCCGAGGCGCTCTCGGTCGCCGACCGGGTCGCCGTACTGCGGGCCGGCCGGCTGGAGCAGGTCGCCACCCCCGACGAGCTGTACTCCCGGCCCACCACCTCCTTCGTCGCCCGGTTCGTCGGCACCACGTCGATCGTGCCGGCCACGGTCCGTGCCGACGGCGCGGTCGACCTGCTCGACACCACCCGACCCGTGGACGGATCGGTGCCACCCGGTGACGTGGTCGCGCTGCTGCGCCCCGAGCAGGTCCTCGTCCGCGCCGACGACCACGGCACCGGCCGCGTCGTGACGCGCACGTTCTCCGGCGGCACCACCCGCATCACCGCCGTCCTGCCCGACGGCACCGAGGTGGCCGCGGACCTGGTCAGCACCGAGTCCACGCACCTGGTCCCGGGCACCGCGGTCGACGTCTCCCCCACCGACCGCCCGGTCCTGCTCGTCGCGGCGGCCGACCTGTGACCGCCCTCGCGCTCGACCGCGCCCTACTGGCGCTCTCCGTGCCGCTGGTCGCCGCACTCGGGGTGCAGCTGCTCGACCCCGCCCACCCCGAGGCCGGCGTCCGGCTGCCCGTCTCGGGTCTGGCCGCCAACGGTGCCGGCGGCGCGCACGCCTCCGCGCTCTCGGCGGCGATGGAGCTCGCCGCCTACCTCGCCCTGACCCCGTCCCTCGGCCCCGAGGAGCACGCGGTGTCCCACGCCGTGGCCCTGCAGCTGGTGTCCGCGGCCCCGGCCGGGGTCTGGGTGCACGCCAGCGCGCACCTGGACCGCCGGGGCCGGCGGACCGCCTTCCTGACCGCCGTCGCCCAGATGGAGGACGAGGTCGTCGCCCGGGCCCAGATCACCAAGACCGTCGTGCCCTGGGCCTGATCACCCCTTGGTCAGAACCGTCCACCGCCGGGACGACGGTCACGCGACCACCACGTGGACGGTCAGTCGAACACCGCCCGCCGGGCCCCACCCGCAATGTTCATCTGGCCACGGGTGAACTCCGGCCCTGCCGGGGCACTCGTGCACCATGACGACGACACCCTTCGAGGAACGCCCCGACGCCGACCCGACCACCGACGTCGAGCCGGACCACGTCGCGGACGCGACGGATCCGACCTCGTCCGCGAACGACGCGGACCGGGATGACCTGATGCCGGACAGCACGCCCTTCCCCACCCCGGAGGTCACCGAGACCGACTGACCCCGGCCCCGGGACGGCCACCTGGGGGCGGACGCCTGGGGGCGGACGCCTGGCTAACTCGTCGGCATGCCGAACCGCCGGCTGTGCCGTAGGTACCCACGGGCAGCGGAGGTCGACCTGCGCCCACCAGACATCATCTCCTCACCGTTCCCGATGAGTCGATGATGTCTGGTGCAGGCTCTGCAGGCCGTACCTGCAGGTCAAGCTCCCCCGTCTGGACTCGAACCAGAAACCGTTCGATTAACAGTCGAATGCTCTGCCAATTGAGCTACGGGGGACCGTGTGCTCCGGTCGAGAAGGTTACCCCACACCGGGCACGGCCCCTGGGGGCACCCCCGGGTGTGTCGGACCGGTAGCGTCGATCACTCCCCATCCCCTCCCTGGAGGTCCTCCCGTGGCCAAGTTGTCCTTCCTCGCCGGCTTCGGTGCCGGCTACGTCCTGGGCGCCCGGGCCGGCCGCGAGCGCTACGAGCAGATCCGGCGCGCCTACGACCACGCCAAGGACGACCCCCGCGTGCAGTCGGTCGCCGGCACCCTGCAGGCGCAGGCCGACGCCGCGGTCAAGACCGTCAAGGACGAGCTGCGCGGCCGGTAGCCGGTTCCCTCGACGTGGCTCGGGTGGCCGCAGCCGGCTCAGCGGCTGGCGTCCTCGGCGTCGACCGCCTCGGCCAGCCGCCGGCGCGCGACCTCCCGGGCCGCCGGGTCGTCGCGGTCGGCGTCGTCGTCGAAGACCACGCTCCACTCGCGGGCGACCTGACCGGGCACCCGCCGGGCCACCAGCAGCACTCCTCCCCCGCCCGGCAGCGGGTGCCGCTTGCTGGCCACCACGGTCTGGTCCACCCGCCGGCGCACCACCGCCGGCAGCTCGCCGGCGTCGGCGAGCACGTGCCGGCTCACCGGCCCGCGGGCCTGCACCCCTGGCTCGACCTCCAGCAACGGGGTCACCGCGAACGTCCCGCCGTCGGCTGCGGCCACCCACCGGGCGTGCGCGACCAGGTGCCAGGGCAGCAGCTCGCCACCGGGCACCGCCTGCAGCCCGGCCGAGGTCGCCACCAGCCAGCCGCCGTCCGCACGCGAGCCCCAGGCGAGGACGTCGGCACCGGCGGCCGCCTGCGCCACGTCCGCCGGGGGCCGGCCGAACCGCTGGACCAGCAGGCTGCGGAGGTTCACCGCGCCAGCCCGCCGATGGCGCGTTCTCGCAGCGACCGCGCCTCCTGCTCGAGGGCCAGCAGCTGGCCGAACACCTTGGCGTAGCCCTCGGGGTCCTCGACGGGGTTCATCCGCTGCAGCCGGCCCTTCGTCTCGGTCACCCGGCGCACGGTGGCCATCTCCTGCAGACGCGTCAGCACGGCGTGCACGTACCCGCTGTCGGGCTCCTCGGCCGGGGACTTGAGCGGCTCGACCGCCAGCGCCGGCAGCAGCCGGCGGACGTCCTCGGAGGCGGACGAGGTGCCGACCAGGTCGATCCAGGCAGCCCCGCCGACGGTCGCCCCCGCGGCCCCGCCCGCCGCGGCGACGGCGGCGGCCACCTGGGCGTACTCGGGGTGGGTCCAGGACTCGGGGGCGATCGCGTCGAAGACCGGTCCGGCGAGCTCGGGGCACTGCAGGGCGGTCTTCACCGCCTCCCGCTCGATGAACGCCGCGGTGTCGTCGGCGGTGCGCACCGGGGTGCGCGGCCGGGGGCGGCCGTTGCCAGCCCCCTGGCCGGTCAGCGCCCGCACCCGCTCCAGCACCTCGGCCTCGTCGGTGTTGCCGAGCATGCCGGCCAGCTGCCGGGCGTAGGCCGGCCGCAGCGCGTGGTCCTTGATCTGGGCGACCATCGGCACCGCCTTGTCCAGCGCGTGCACCCGACCCTCGACGGTGTCCAGGTCGTAGCCGGCCAACGTCGTCTTGAGCACGAAGGCGATGAGCGGCACCCGCCGGGCCACCAGGTCCCGGACGGCGGCGTCCCCGTGCGCCTGGCGCAGCTCGCAGGGGTCCCGGCCCTCGCCCTCGACGGCCACGAAGGTCTGGCCGACGAACCGCTGGTCCTCGGCGAAGGTCTTCATGGCCGCGGCCTGGCCGGCCGCGTCGCCGTCGAAGCAGTAGACGACCTCGCCGCGGAACTCGTCCTGGTCCATGAGCAGCCGGCGCAGCACGTTGATGTGCTCAGCCCCGAACGCGGTGCCGCACGAGGCGACCGCGGTGGTGACGCCGGCGATGTGGCAGGCCATCACGTCGGTGTAGCCCTCGACGACGACGGCCTGGTGCTTGCGGGCGATGTCGCGCTTGGCCCGCTCGACGCCGTAGAGGACGGTCGACTTCTTGTAGAGCGGGGTCTCGGGGGTGTTGAGGTACTTCGGCCCCGGGTCGTCGTCGACCAGCTTGCGGGCGCCGAACCCGATGACGTCGCCGGTGATGTCCCGGATCGGCCACAGCAGCCGGCGGTGGAAGCGGTCGATGTACGTGCCGCGCGAGGACTGCTTGCTCAACCCCGCGGTCTCCAGCTCCTGCTGGCTGAACCCGGCCTGCCGCAGGTGCTTGGTGAGGGTGTCCCAGCCCGCGGGGGCGAACCCGCACCCGAACTCCGCGGCCATCTCGCGGGTGAAGCCGCGCTGGGCCAGGAAGGTGCGGGCGATCGCGGCGTCGGGGGTGGCCAGCTGGGCCCGGTAGAACTCGGCGGCGGCGGTGTTGGCGGCCACCAGCCGGGCGCGCTGGCCCGCGGCGGCCCGGTCGGGGGCCCCGGTGGGCCGCCCGCCGTCGTCCTCGTACTGCAGCTGGACGCCGGCCCGGCCGGCCAGCAGCTCGACCGCCTCGGAGAACGAGAGGTGGTCGATGTCCTGCACGAACTTGATGACGTCGCCGCCGGCGCCGCACCCGAAGCAGTTGCCGGTGAGGATGTTGTCCTCGAGGGTGAAGTCGTGGGTGCCGGGGACCTCGGCGCAGAACACCTCCTCGAACCGGTCGGTCCACTCCACGCCCCTGACCACCCAGTGCGTGCGCGCGTACTTCTTCGTGCTCCGGACGATCCGCTCCCGGTGGTGCGAGAGGAGGAAGAACGACTCGGGCAGTCCAGCGGTCATCAAGCGCAGGTTGTAGATGTCGCCGACGACGCCGTCGATGCCGACCCGGCTCTGCTTCGCGATCCCGAACGTGCCGATGCCCAGCCTGGTGCACAGTGCGCGTGCGTACTCGAGGTCGTCGGGGTCAGCGGAGTTGAGGATGGTGTCGCCGTCGTCCGCGACGCAGCCGTCCGCCGCGAACCACCCGGCCAGCCAACCGAGCAGGTAAGCGGTGTCGTCGTGGATGGCGGGGCGCTCGTCCTTGTAGTGGGCGGGAAGTCCGTAGAAGCGGGTACCGATCTCGTCGGACCACGAACGACAGCCCGCGAAGTAGGGCGCCAGTTCCGCGTCCTTCTCCCCGTACAGGACAGCGATGGAGCCGGCTCCCGAGCGGGTTCCGTCGCCGTAGACGAGTCCGCGCGCGACACCGACCGGTGAGGGGACGGTCGACGGGTGACCGATGCGAGAAGCGGTGAAGTTGTGGACCAGCCTGTCCCCGAGCCGGAGATCGGCGGTGAGCCGCTCCCGCCGTCCGCGCGTCCCGCTGGTCCTGACGAACCAGCGGTGCTGGTCGGTCGCGTACAGCTCCTTCGTCCGTCCGTTGCGGCTCAACGTCACACGCATCAAGCGCTGCACGCCGTAGGAGCGGAACGGGGCCTCGACCCACGTCCGGTTGCTCGTCAGGACCGGGACCGTCCTGCCGGCCAGCTCGCGGATGGGCACGGCGCCGTCCTCCGTCAGCACCTTGGTCTCACCGGCCAGGCAGTGGAACAGACCGCGCGTGGGCGTGACGTGGAAGGACGGCGACTTCTCGTCGTGGAACGGGCACAGGCCCTTCAGCGACCCGCCGCCGGCCCGCTTGAGCTGCAGGTGCTCGCCGACCACCTCGTCGATCTTGGCCCGCTCGCGCACGGTCGCAATGTCGGCGGCCCGGATGCGACCACGCCGCTCACCCGCCATGACGGCCTGTCCCCTGCACTGGTCCCCTCCCCGGGCCGGCCCAGCGGCCGCCCGTCACACCATCATCCCAGCGCGTGGCCACCCGGTACACCGCGCCTGTGGACGACGTCGTGTCACGCGGCTGCGGCCGCCTGGGTGCGCCGGGTGAGCACGTGCTCCACCCCGTCGACCACGGCGGTGGCCCGCTCGCGCCAGCGACCGGGCGCCAGGGTGGCGACCTGCAGCCCGCCGGTCGCGTCCTTGTCACCCTCGCCGCCGGCGACGACGGGCTGCACGCCCTTCTCGGCCCCGCGCCGGCCCGGACGGACCAGCGTGTAGGTGGTCACCCGATGCCCGGGGCGCCGGCGACGCTCTCGCCGGTGGCGCGGTAGAGCAGGTAGGCCGCGGTCTCGCGCAGGATGTAGCGGAACTGGGTGCCGCGGGTCTGCACGGCCGGGCCCTGCCGGGTCGGGGAGCTGGCGGCGTCCAGACCGGCGTCGTCGGCCATGCGCTCGGCGCGCATGGCGTGCCAGGGGTCGGTGACCAGCACGGCGGTGGACCAGCCGCGCTCGGTGAACTCGGCGGCGACCAACCGCATGCTCTCCAGGGTGTCGACCCCGTCGGTCACCGCGACCAGCTCGTCGGCGGGGACGCCGGCGGCGAGCAGGTAGTCGCGGCCGGCCTCGGCCTCGGTGAACTCGTCGCCGCTGCGCTTGCCGCCCACGGTCACCACGACCGGGGCGACCCCGTCGCGCCACAGGGCCAGCGCGTGCTCGAGGCGGGCCTCGAAGATCGAGCTCGGCACGCCGTTGTACTGCGCGGACCCCAGGACGACGACCGCGTCGGAGCGCGGCTCGGCGTCCTGGCGGGCGGTCCACCAGATGGCCGCGGCGGTCGACACGACCACGAGCGCGACGGCGAGCACGGCGGCCCCCACCGCGCGCCCCACGAACCCTGCGACCACGAGGTCATGGGTACCACGGACAGGTGGATCAGGCGGAGAGGCCGCACACCTTCGCGCCGTCCTGGGCGATGACGGTCAGCTGGACGGTGGTGAGCGAGCCGCCGTCGTCCCAGGTCACCGGCACGACCTCGGCCAGCTGGCCGTCGAGCTCGCCCTCGACCGGGTCGCCCACGCTCGCCGTGCCGGGGCGCTGGTAGGCGCCGGCCACCTCGTCGGGGGCCAGGCGGGCCTGCTCGTCCTCGCACAGCAGGCCCCACGAGGTCTCGGTGTCGCCGGCGGCCATGGCGCGGGTGAACACGGTGACCACCTCGGCGGCCTGCTCGGCGCCGCTGCCCTGGAACAGCGGCAGCACCACGGCCGCCCCCATGGCGACCGCGACCGTGCCCACGCCGAGGGCGACCAGCAGCCCCTTGCGGGATCGCCCGCGCCCGGCGTGCAGGGGCTGGGGGTCGTCGTCGTACAGGTAGTCGGGGGCGCTCATCCGCCGCTGACCTCCAGCTCGGCGCCGCGGGGTGGGCGGGGGTCGTCGCGGTCGTCCAGCCACCCCTCGGGCAGCGCCACCGGCCGGGGCGGGGTGGTGCGCCCGCGGGGCTCGCCGAGCACGGCGGCCGGGTAGGGCTGGTCGTCGATGCCGGCCAGCAGCCCGGCCAGCTCGTCGAGCGAGCTGACCATGGCCAGTGCCCGGCGGGTGGTCGAGCCGACCGAGAACCCCTTCAGGTACCAGGCGACGTGCTTGCGGAAGTCGGCGCAGCCGTGCTGCTCGCCGTGCTCGGCCGCCAGCAGGGTGGCGTGCCGGTGCATGACCGCGGCGACCTCGCGCAGGGTCGGGAGGGCCCGCTCGGAGGACCCGGCGAACGCCGCCGCGAGGTCGCCGAACAGCCACGGCCGGCCCAGGCAGCCGCGCCCGACCACCACCCCGGCGCACCCGGTCTCGGCCACCAGGCGCAGCGCGTCGTCGGCCTCCCAGACGTCGCCGTTGCCCAGCACCGGGATGTCAACGGCCTCGACCAGCCGGGAGATGTAGGACCAGTCGGCGGTGCCGCTGTAGAGCTGGTCGGCGGTGCGCCCGTGCAGGGTGATCGCCGCGGCCCCGGCGTCCTGCGCGATGCGCCCGGCGTCGAGGTAGGTGTGGTGCTCGGGGTCGATGCCGATGCGGGTCTTCACGGTGACCGGGACGTCGCCGGCGGCGCGCACGGCGGCGGTCACGATGTCGCCGAACAACCGGCGGCGCCAGGGCAGCGCCGAGCCTCCGCCCTTGCGGGTCACCTTGGGCACCGGGCAGCCGAAGTTGAGGTCGACGTGCGCCGGGCGGGTGCCGGCGACGCCCTCGTCGACCAGCATCTCGACCGCACGGCCCACCGTGGCCGGGTCGACGCCGTACAGCTGGACGCTGAACGCGTCGCGCTCCTCGGCGGTGGCCCGCACCATGCGCAGGGTCTTCTCGTTGCGCTCGACCAGCGCCCGGGTGGTGATCATCTCGCACACGTACAGCCCGGCCCCGAACTCGCGGCACAGGGTGCGGAAAGCCGGGTTGGTGATGCCGGCCATGGGGGCGAGGACGACGGCCGGGTCGACGGTCAACGCGCCCAGCCGCAACGGCGGCAGGCGGGTGTCGAGGACGGTCACCGCTCCAGGGTAGGCGGGGCCCGGGCGCCGGCCGCCCGTCCCCCGCCGCCCGGGCGCCCGCCGTCCGAGACTCCCGCCGTCCAGGGATCCTGTGCCACTGCAGGATCGCAGGATCCCTGGACGGCGTGAGTCTGTGCCGAACCGCGCCGGGCAGGGGGACGGCGGGAGCTACCGGTTCAGCAACCGAGGAGGCGGGAGCCGAGGTAGGTCGTCACCTGGTCGAGGCCGACCCGCTCCTGGGTCATCGTGTCGCGGGAGCGCACGGTGACGGCCTGGTCCTCGAGGGTGTCGAAGTCGACGGTGAGGCAGAACGGCGTCCCGATCTCGTCCTGGCGGCGGTACCGGCGGCCGATGGCACCGGCGTCGTCGAACTCGACGTTCCAGTTCTTGCGCAGCTCGGCGGCCAGGTCACGCGCCTTGGGCGAGAGGTCGGCGTTGCGCGACAGCGGCAGCACGGCGGCCTTGACCGGGGCCAACCGCGGGTCCAGCGCGAGCAGGGTGCGGGTGTCGGTGCCGCCCTTGGCGTTGGGGGCCTCGTCCTCGCGGTAGGCCTCGACCAGGAACGCCATGAGCGAGCGGGTGAGCCCGGCTGCGGGCTCGATGACGTAGGGCGTCCACCGCTCGTTGGTGGTCTGGTCGAAGTAGGACAGGTCGGTGCCCGAGTGCTCGGTGTGGGTGGACAGGTCGAAGTCGGTGCGGTTGGCGATGCCCTCGAGCTCGCCCCACTCCGACCCCTGGAACCCGAAGCGGTACTCGATGTCGACGGTGCGCTTGGAGTAGTGCGACAGCTTCTCGGCGGGGTGCTCGAAGTGCCGCAGGTTGTCGGGGTCGATGCCGAGGTCGGTGTACCAGCGGGTGCGCTCGTCGATCCAGTACTGGTGCCAGGTCTCGTCGTCGCCGGGCTTGACGAAGAACTCCATCTCCATCTGCTCGAACTCACGCGTGCGGAAGATGAAGTTCCCCGGCGTGATCTCGTTGCGGAAGCTCTTGCCGATCTGGCCGATGCCGAACGGCGGCTTCTTGCGGGCGGCGCCCATGACGTTGGCGAAGTTGACGAAGATGCCCTGCGCGGTCTCCGGTCGTAGGTAGTGCAGCCCGGAGTCGTCCTGGACCGGCCCGAGGTGAGTCTGCAGCATCATGTTGAAGTCGCGCGGCTCGGTCCAGTTCCCGCGAACGCCGGTCTCCGGGTCGGGGATGTCGTCCCAGCCGTTCTCCGGGGCGTGACCGTGCTTGGCCTCGTAGGCCTCCCACAGGTGGTCGGCCCGGTAGCGCTTGTGCGTGAGCAGCGACTCGACGAGCGGGTCGCTGAACACGCCGACGTGCCCCGAGGCCACCCAGACCTGCCGGGGCAGGATGACCGAGGAGTCCAGGCCGACGACGTCCTCACGGCTCTGCACGACCGTGCGCCACCACTGCTTCTTGATGTTCTCCTTGAGCTCGACGCCCAGCGGGCCGTAGTCCCAGGCGGAGCGGGTGCCGCCGTAGATCTCCCCGGCGGGGAAGACGAACCCCCGGCGCTTGCAGAGGTTGACCACCTTGTCGAGGCGGGCGGGGTCGTGCTTGGCGGTGCTCACGGAGGATCTCCATCCGGCTGGCGGTCGGCGGTTGCCCCGCAACGCTAGACGCCCCCTGCGAGATCATTCAGCCAGGTAGACCCCGGGCTCGTCGACGGCGTGCAGCCAGACCGGGGCGCCGGCGATCTTCACCTCGGGCGCAGACAGCGCGCGGCGGTAGGCCCCCACGCCGTCCCAGGTGGTCAGCAGCGCGCACAGCCCCTCGTCGTCGACGGCGACGCCGAACTCACCGGTCCGGAAGCCCGGTCGGGCCCGGAGCGCGGCCAGCAGCACCGCCCCGTCGGACAGCAGTGCCGCACGGTCGGGCGCGCGGAACCTGGTCACGGCGAACACCGCCACCTCCACGTTTGACAATGGTTCTCACATGCAGGGATGATGGTGCCATGTCGGCCGTCCCCCTCCCGCTCCCCCGCCGGCTCCCCGACGACGTCGCGGCGGCCAGCGAGCTGCTGTCGGCCCTGGCCGCCCCGCTGCGCCTGTCCATCGTCGCCCTGCTCGACGAGCACGGCACGCTGTGCGTCCACCAGCTCGTCGACGCCCTCGGGGTGCCCCAGCCCCTGGTCTCCCAGCACCTGCGCGTGCTGCGCGGCGCCCGCCTGGTCGTCGGGGACCGCAAGCACCGCGAGGTGCACTACCGGTTGGTCGACAACCACGTGGGCCACATCGTGCGCGACGCCATCGAGCACGCCGCCCACGCCGCCGCGCCGTCTGCGACGATCGCGTGATGGTCCGCACCACCCGCCAGCGCACCGCGGTCGCTGCGGTCTTCGACGGCCTCGAGGGGTTCCACAGCGCCCAGGAGGTGCACGCCCGGCTGCGCGCCGCCGGCGACAGCGTGGGCCTGTCGACGGTCTACCGCGCCGTGCAGGCGCTGGCCGAGGACGGCGAGCTCGACTCCATCCGCACCGCCAGCGGCGAGGCCCTGTACCGGCGGTGCAGCACCCGTCACCACCACCACCTCGTGTGCCGCAGCTGCGGTCGCACGGTCGAGGTGGCCGGTCCGGCCGTCGAGCGCTGGGCCGACCGCACGGCCGAGGAGCACGGGTTCGCCGACGTCAGCCACACGCTCGAGATCTTCGGGACGTGCGCGGCGTGCCGGGCCCAGGACACCCAGGACGCCCCGGCCGGCTGACCCGCGGCCCCGGCGCACCCGTTGGTCGGGACGGTGCCGTTCCCTAGACTCCCGTCGCGGTGGGCAGGTGCCCGCGCACCATCGGGAGGGGGCGGGCGGTGCAGTCCGAGCAGTTCGGCCCGTACCGCATCGAGGCCCTGATCGGCCGCGGCGGCATGGGCGAGGTGTACCGCGCCTTCGACACCGAGCACGAGCGCACCGTGGCCCTCAAGGTGCTGTCCGAGCACCTGGCGGCCGACCGGGGCTACCGCGAGCGGTTCCGCCGTGAGGCCCACCTGGCGGCGCGGCTGGCCGAGCCGCACGTCATCCCGATCCACCGCTACGGCGAGGTCGACGGCCGGCTGTTCCTGGACATGCGGTTGGTGCACGGCGACGACGTCGCCACCGTGCTCGCCCGCGAGGGGCGGATGGACCCCGTCCGCGCCGTCTCGATCGTCAGCCAGGTCGCCCGGGCCCTGGACGCCGCCCATGCCGACGGCCTGGTGCACCGCGACGTCAAGCCCTCCAACGTCCTGCTCACCGGCAGCGGGGACGGCGAGTTCGCCTACCTCGTCGACTTCGGCATCGCCCGCTCGACCACCGACGCGCAGGGCCCCGCGCTGACCCAGACCGGCGCGGCCCTGGGCTCGTTCGACTACATGGCCCCCGAGCGCTTCCTCGAGCGCGGGATCGACCACCGGGTCGACGTCTACGCGTTGGCCTGCGTGCTGTTCGAGTGCCTGACCGGCCGCCGACCCTTCCCGACGACCGGCCTGGCCGCCCAGATGTTCGCCCACGTCAACACGCAGGCCGACCCGCCGTCCGCGGTGGTGCCGGGCCTGCCCGCCCAGCTCGACGCCGTCGTGGCCCGGGGGTTGGCCAAGGACCCGGCAGCGCGGTGGTCCAGTGCCGGCGAGCTCGCCGCAGCCGCTCGCGCCGCCCTCGCCGGTGCGGGCGGCCAGGGCTGGGCGGTCGCCGTCCCCCAGTCGCCCCCGGGCGGGCCGGCACCGTCCGGCCACCCGCGCACGATCGGGTTCACCGACCCCTCCGGCGGGTCCCCGGGCACGGGTGGTGGCACCGGCGGCGGGTTCGGCACACCGGGCGGCACCGGTGGGGGCTTCGCGCCTGCGGCCGGCCCCGGACCGGGTCCCGGTTCGTGGTCCGCGCCGCCGGTCCCGCCCGGCCCGCCCTTCGGACCCGGCACCGCCCAGCCGGCACCGTGGAGCTCGTCGCCGCCGCAGCAGACCAGCCCCGGTCTGCTGGTCGCGCTGGCCACGACCGTCGTGGTCGCGGTCATGGTCGTGGTGGCCGTCGTCGTCACCCGCAGCGGCGGGGACGGCGGCACGTCGGTCAGCGCCGCTCCGACGACCGACGCCCCCACCACCAGCGCCGACCCGACGAGCACGGCCACCAGCACGTCGCCGCCCGACGACGACACGGCCACCGAGGCACTCCTCGCGCGACTGCCCGCCGACTTCGAGGAGCAGGACTGCGAGGAGTACCAGCTCCCCTCCGACGGCGCGGAGGCCGCCGTCGAGTGCGGCGGGTCGATCTCGGGAACCGGGCCCGAGGCGGCCCGCTTCTACGGCTACCCCGACGTCGAGACCCTCCGCGACGCCTTCCAGGGCGACGTCGACCGCAACGGCCTCACCCGGGTCACCGCCGAGGACGGGTGCCCCGGCACCCCGGGGTGGCTGGACTACAACGGCGCGGACGGCGTCGAGGCGGGCTCGGTGGCCTGCTTCGTCGACGCCGACGGCTTCGGGATCATCTTCTGGACCCAGGAGGACGCCCTGGCCGAGGGCTACGTCGCCGTCTCCGACGGCGAGGCCGACCTGGCCGCGCTGTGGGAGTGGTGGGTCGACTCCACCAAGAGCGACTTCCAGGTCGGCTGAGGGCCCCGCCGCGTCGGCAGGTCCGCCGACGGCGGGGCGGCGATTAGCATCAGCCCGTCGTCGCAGCCCTGCGGTGTCGTCGGTGGAGGAGGCCCGTGGAGTCCGGTCGCTTCGGGCCCTACCGCATCGAGGAGCTCATCGGGCGCGGCGGGATGGGCGAGGTCCACCGGGCCTACGACACCGAGCACCGCCGCACGGTGGCCCTCAAGGTGCTGTCGGCGGGCGCCGCGGGTGACGACGACTTCCGCGAGCGGTTCCGCCGCGAGGCGCACGCGGTGGCCCGCCTGTCCGAGCCGCACGTCATCCCCATCCACCGCTACGGGGAGATCGACGGTCGGCTGTTCCTGGACATGCGGCTGGTCAGCGGCACCGACCTGGCCGAGCTGCTGCACGCCCGGGGCGCGCTGGACCCGGCACGGGCGGTCGCGGTGGTCGGCCAACTGGCACGGGCCCTGGACGCCGCCCACGCGGAGGGCCTGGTGCACCGGGACGTCAAACCCTCCAACGTGCTGGTGACCGGGGACCCCGGCGACGAGTTCGTCTACCTGGTCGACTTCGGCATCGCGTGGTCGGCGGCGGACGCGCAGGACCGGCAGCTCACGCAGACCGGCTCGGCGGTGGGCTCCTTCGACTACATGGCCCCCGAGCGGTTCATGGAGCGGCCCGTCGACGGGCGCACCGACGTCTACTCGCTGGCCTGCGTGCTGTTCGAGTGCCTGGTCGGCCGGCGTCCGTTCACCGGCCACGACCTGGCGACGACGATGTTCGCCCACCTGCACACCACCCCCCCACCGGTCTCGGCGCTGCGCGGCGGGCTGCCCCCGGGCCTCGACGCCGTCGTCGCCCGCGGCCTGGCCAAGGACCCCGGGCAGCGCTGGCCCACCGCCGGGGCGATGGCCGCCGCCGCCCGCGCCGCGCTGACCTCCGGTGGGGTCGTCCCGCAGCACGAGGCGGCCACCGCGCCGGGGCCGCCTCCCCCGGCGCCGCAGGCCATCGGCATGTCCGGCCCCGGGTGGGGCCCGGCGACGACGGGCCGGCGGCGCTGGGCCCCGTGGGCGGCCGGCGGGGCGGCCGCCGCCGCGGTGGCCGCGGTGGCCGTGGTCGTCGGGGTGGTCGCCACCGGCGGGTCCGCCGACGAGCCGTCCGCCAGCAGCTCGGCGCCGCCGACGACGTCGGCGGCGGAGGCCGAGCTCCGCGGCGTCCTCCCCGCCGCCATCGACGACTGCACCTCCGCCGACCCGTCGTCGCTGGGGGAGACCGCGCGGCTGGACTGCGGGCCCGGCCCGCAGCGCCCCGGCCCGTCCTCGGTGCAGGTCTCCCGGTTCGAGGACGCCGGCGCAGCCGACGCGGCGTTCCTGCGGATGGTCGACGACCAGGACCTGTCGCCGCTGTCGTCGTCGCAGAGCTGCCCCGGGTCGCAGGGCTACTACTACTGGCGTGACCAGCAGCAGCAGACCGCCGGGCGGGTGGCCTGCTACGCCACCCCCCGCGGGCAGGCCGTGCTGTTCTGGACCGAGGCCGACCAGCGGGTGCTGGTGGTCGCCGGCACCGACGCCGGCACCGGCGGGCAGGGGTTGTCCGACCTCACGTCGTGGTGGTCGGAGGAGAGCACCCGCTTCGGCTGAGTCAGGCCGAGCCGAAGCGGCGCTGGCGGGACGCGTACTCCTCGCAGGCGGCCCAGAGGTGACGGCGGTCGAAGTCGGGCCACAGCACGTCCTGGAAGACCAGCTCGGCGTAGGCGCTCTGCCACAGCAGGAAGTTGGAGGTGCGGTTCTCCCCCGAGCTGCGCAGGAAGAGGTCGACGTCGGGCATGTCGGGCTCGTCGAGGAACCGGGCGACGGTCTTCTCGGTGATCCGGTCGGGGTCGAGCCGGCCGGCGGCCACCTCGCGGCCGATCGCCGCCGCGGCGTCGGCGATCTCGGCCCGCCCGCCGTAGTTCACGCACATCGTCAGGGTCAGGACGTCGTTGTCGCGGGTCAGCTCCTCGGCGATCTCCAGCTCCTTGATCACCGACCCCCACAGCTTCGGCCGACGACCGGCCCAGCGCACCCGGACCCCCAGCTCGTGCATCTCGTCGCGCCGGCGCCGGATGACGTCGCGGTTGAACCCCATGAGGAAGCGGACCTCCTCGGGGCTGCGCTTCCAGTTCTCGGTGGAGAACGCGTAGGCGCTGATGGCACCGATGCCGAGCTCGATGGCGCCCTCGACGCAGTCGAACAGCGAGGACTCCCCCGCCTCGTGCCCCTTGGTGCGCGGCAGCCCACGCTGCTTGGCCCACCGGCCGTTGCCGTCCATCACGACGGCGACGTGGTGCGGCACCTTGTCGCGCGGGATCGCCGGTGGCACGGCGCCGGAGGGGTGCGGGTTCGGCGGCCGGACCTCCCGCGCTGCACCGCGCCTCATGTGCGGTCGACCAGGCTGAGCGAGCGCAGCCCGCGCTCGAGGTGCCACTGCAGCAACGCGGCCACGAGCCCGCTCCCCTCACGTCGGTTGATGCCCTGGCTGGCCTCGGCGGTCGCCCAGTCGCCGGTGAGCAGCGCCTCGAGCAGCTCGACGGTCACCGGGCTGGGCAGGGACGACCCGGTGGGTCGGCACGCCGGGCACACCATGCCGCCCCCGGGGACCGAGAAGTGCCGGTGCGGGCCCGGCTCGGCACAGCGGGCGCAGTCGGTGAGGGCCGGTTCCCACCCGGCCACCGACATGGCCCGCAGCAGGAAGGCGTCGAGCACCAGGCCCGGCGGGTGGGTCTGCTCGGCCAGGCTGCGCAGCGCGCCGATGACCAGCAGGAACATGCGCAGCGAGGGTTCCTTCTCCTCGGCGGTGAGCCGGTCGGCCGTCTCGAGCACCGCGGTGCCGGCGGTGTAGGCCCGGTAGTCGGCCACGATCTTCGGGCCGTAGGAGTGCAGCGACTCGGCCTGGCTGACGATGTCGAGGTTGCGGCCGGTGTAGAGCTGCAGGTCGACGTGGCTGAACGGCTCGAGCCGGGCGCCGAACTTGCTCTTGGTGCGGCGCACGCCCTTGGCCACCGCGCGCACCTTGCCGGTGCGGCGGGTGAGCACGGTGACGATGCGGTCGGCCTCACCGAGCTTCTGCACCCGCAGGACGACGCCCTCGTCGCGGTACAACGACTTCGGCACCGTGCTCATGGCTCGGCTCCGTCGTCGCCTCGGCTGCTCAATAGCCCAGCCGTTGCAGCTTCTTGGGGTCGTCCTGCCACTCCCCCAGGACGGTGACGTGCAGGGCGAGGTGCACCCGGCCACCGAGCAGCTGCTCCAGACCCACCCGGGCCTCGCTGCCGATCGCCTTGATCGTGGCCCCGCCCTTGCCCAGCAGCATGGGCTTCTGGCTGGGGCGCTCGCAGTGCAGCAGCACGTGCAGCTCGGTGAACACCGCCTCGGGGTCGCGCGGGTCGGGCTTGCGGATGATCTCCTCGACGCTGACCGCCAGCCCGTGGGGCACCTCCTGCCGCACCTTCTCCAGCGCGGCCTCGCGCACCAGCTCACCGATCTGCCGTTCGACGTCGTCGTCGGTGAGCTGGTCGTCGGGGTAGAGCGGCGGGCCCTCGGGCAGCATGCCGATGAGCAGGTCGGCGAGCAGGTCGACCTGCTCGTCGGCCACCGCGCTGACCGGCACGACCTCGCGGGCCTCGACCAGCTGGGAGGCGGCGACCAGCTGCGCGGTGATCTGCTTCTTCGACGCCGCGTCGGTCTTGGTGACCACCAGGACGACGGGGGTGCTCACGTTCGCCAGCTGGCGGGCGATGTACGCGTCGCCGGCACCCACCGGCTGGTCGGCGGGGATGCAGAACACGACGACGTCGACCTCGGCGAGGGTGTCGCGCACGACGTCGTTGAGCCGCTGGCCCAGCAGGCTCTTCGGCTTGTGCAGGCCGGGGGTGTCGACCAGCACCAGCTGGCCCTCGGGCCGGTGCACCACGCCGCGGATGGCGTGCCGCGTGGTCTGCGGCCGGTTGCTGACGATGCCGACCTTGTCGCCGACGAGGCGGTTGGTGAGCGTGGTCTTGCCCGCGTTGGGCCGGCCCACCAGGGCCACGAAGCCGCTGCGGTACGGCGCGTCGGGGGTGCTCACGCCGACCAGTCTCCCACCGGGGTCCGACAGCGCTTGCGAGGATGGACGCCATGGCCCGCCGACAGCGACGACCCGACGACGAGCCGCCCGCGGTGCGCGCCGCCCGCGACCGGGAGCGGCACACCAGCCAGGTGACCAGCTACGGCTTCCTCGCCCGGCGCGGGCCCAAGCGCTCGGTCACGGTCACCCCGGCCCCGCTGCGGTACTGGCAGTACAACCTCGTCAGCCCCGGGGTCGCGCTGGCCACGGTGCTGGCCGTCGTCGTCTGGCTGGTGGCGCTGGGGCTGATCAGCGGCTGGCCGGCGGCCCGGCAGGAGGCGCCGCTGGCCGTCGTCCTGGGGCTGCTCGTGCTGGTGCTGGCCACGAGTCGGTTCACCGTCTCCGACCACGCGGTGTCCACCGACATCGCCGGGCTGCGCCAGACGTCGTCCTTCGGGGTCGTCCCCCTCGTGCTGGTCGAGGACGTCGTGCTCGCCCCGGCGCCGGCCGACTGGCCGCGGGCCAGGCGACGGGGTGGGTGGTGGCCGGGGCGGCGCCGGGTCGTCGTCCGGCACCTGTCCGCCGACGGCGCGGCCGACCGGGCCTTCACCGTCTGGGTCCGCGACCCCGAGGAGTTCGCCGACGCGCTCGGCCACCCGCTGCCCTGACCCTGCTGCTGAGTGGGTCACCCCCCGCGAGCGCCCGTTGGTCCATGCCGTGTCGCGGACCAACCGACGCCGGGGTGGGTCGACCCGCTAGCCTGACCGCGTGTTCGTGTCCCCGACCACCTGGTGGCAGCTGCTCGCGCAGCCGTGACCTGACCCGTCCCCGAGCTGCCCGTCGGCAGCTCACCGGACGCGTGGGCCTCCCCCTCGGGCGCTCCCTCCCCGCTGGAGACCCCGATGCATGACTCGTCCTTCCACCAGGCTGCGATCCGCTCGACGGAGATCGAGGCCGACCTCGCGGTCCACCCCGACCGCTACCGGGTGCTGACCGGCGACCGGCCAACCGGCGCACTGCACCTGGGGCACTACTTCGGCACGGTGGCCAACCGCGTGCGACTGCAGGACCTCGGCGTCCAGGTGCTGCTCGTCGTCGCCGACTACCAGGTGATCTACGACCGCGACGACCCCGGTGACCTGCGCGCCAGCGTGCTCGACCTGCTGGCCGACCAGCTGGCCGCCGGCATCGACCCGGCCCGCACACCGGTCTTCGTGCACAGCGCAGTACCGGCCCTGAACCAGCTGCTGCTGCCGTTCCTCAGCCTGGTGAGCGTCGCCGAGCTCGAGCGGAACCCGACCGTCAAGGACGAGGTCGCTGGATACGCGGGGCGCGCCGTGTCCGGGCTGATGCTGACCTACCCCGTCCACCAGGCCGCCGACATCCTCTTCTGCGGGGCGAACCTGGTGCCGGTCGGCCGCGACCAGCTGCCGCACCTGGAGGTGACCCGCGACGTCGCCCGCCGGTTCGGCCAGCGCTACGCCCCGCTGTTCGTCACGCCCGACGCCCTGCTCAGCGACACCCCGCTGCTGCTCGGCCTCGACGGCCACAAGATGAGCAAGAGCCGGGGCAACACCATCCGGCTCGGCGACGACCAGGACACCACGGCCCGGGCGATCAAGCGGGCGGTGACCGACAGCCGGCGCGACATCACCTACGAGCCGGCCGAGCGGCCCGGGGTGGCGACCCTGCTGCAGCTGGCCGGTCTCTGCCTGGACCGCGACCCCGCCGACCTCGCCGAGGGTCTCGACGGCTCGGCAGCGCTCAAGGCCCTCACCACCGAAGCGGTCAACGAACGGTTCCGGGCACTGCGGGCCCGCCGCCGCGAGCTGGCCGCCGACCCCGGGTACCTGCTGCGCGTGCTCGACGACGGCAACCGGCACGCGAACGCCCTCGCCGAGGCCACCCTCGACCGCGTGCGCGCCGCGATGGGCACGGTCTACCGGTGAACGAGATCGTGCTCGGCCCGCTGACGGCCGGCCACGTCGGGGAGCTGCTCACGCTGCAGCGCGCGGCGTACGTGACCGAGGCGCAGCTGTACGACGACACCCGCCTACCCGCGCTCACCCAGACCCTCGACGAGCTGACCGCCGAGCTCAGGGCGTCGTCCTGCACCGCTGCCTGGCTCGGTCCACGCCTGGTGGGCGCCGTCCGGACCCGTGCGGTGGACGGCGTGCTGCACGTCGGGCGCCTGGTGGTCGCGCCCGACCTGCAGGGCCGGGGACTCGGTTCCCGTCTGCTCGCCGCCGCGGAGGAGGCCTCCAGCTGCACCACGGCCACCCTGTTCACCGGTCACCGCAGCACGGCCAACCTGCGCCTCTATGCCCGACTCGGCTACCGGGAGACCCACCGCGAGCCCCTGACCGCCACGGTCATCCTCGTCCACTTGACCAAGAGGCTGGGCCTCTGACCGGCGAGTGTGCAGTCGCGGTCGCCCGGGTCGGCGTGGCGGAGGTGTCGCGAACGCAACTGCACAGTCGGCATCCGACGCCCGCGCGCTCAGGTGGTGAGCACGAGGGCGCCGTCGGGGCCGGCGAGGTGCACCGGGGCGTCCGGGCTCAGGTCGTGGACGGCGGCCAGCCCTGCCTCCTCCACCGCGCCGGCACCGGAGACGACCGCCGCCGCCTCCAGGCCCTCGACACCCGAGGACACCGCGGCGGCCACCGCGGCCTGCAGGGCGGACAGCTGCAGCGAGGGCAGCGCGACCGTGGCCGCCAGGTAGGTGCGCCCGTCGGTGTCGCGGACGGCGGCGCCCTCCGGCGCCCCGGTGCGGCCGCGGGCCGAGCGGGCGAGCGTCACGAGCTTCTGGTCCTCGGGCTGCAGGTCGGTCACCCCGACAGCTTCGCAGCTCCGCCGTCGGCACCCACCGGGGCCTCGGCCACCGCAGGCCCGGCCGGCTCGTCCGGCTCGGACCCGGATGCTGCGGCCGCCGCGGCGGCTGCGGCCGCTTCCTTCTTCTCCTTCTTGCGGCGGGCGCGGCGCTCGGCGCGCTCCTCGTCGTCGGGGTCGACCGCCGGCTCCTCGACCTCGGGCTCCTCGGTCGGATCCTCGACCCGGCGCACCAGCATCGTGTCGATCTGGTTGCGGCGGCCCCCGGTCTGCTCGGCTACCAGGTGCAGCTCGCCGACGACGGTCTCCGAGCCCTCGATGGGCACCCGACCGATGGCTCGGGCCAGCAGGCCGCCGACGGTCTCGACGTCGTCGTCGTCGGGCAGCTCGACGCGGAACAGGTCGGCGAGGTCCTCGACCGGCAACCGGGCGGTGATGCGGTAGGACCCGTCGGGCAGCTCCTCGACCGGTGGGCGCTGCACGGTGTCGTGCTCGTCGTCGATCTCGCCGACGATCTCCTCGAGGATGTCCTCGATGGTGAGCAGGCCCGCGAACCCGCCGTACTCGTCGACGACCACCGCCATGTGGATGCGGCGGGCCTGCATGTCGCGCAGCAGCACGTCGACCGGCTTGGACTCGGGCACGAACGACGCCGGCCGCATGATCTCCTCGACCCGGATGCGGCTCACGTCCTGGTCGCCCTGGGTCCGCCGCACGAGGTCCTTGAGGTAGACCACGCCCACGATGTCGTCGACGTTCTCCCCGATCACCGGGATGCGGCTGAACCCGCTGCGCAGCGCCAGGGCCAACGCCTGGCGCAGGTTCTTCGTGCTCTCGACGAACACCACGTCGGGGCGGGGCACCATCACCTCGCGGGCGATGGTGTCGCCCAGGGTGAACACCGACTGGATCATGTCGCGCTCGTCGCTCTCCACGACGCCGCGCTCCTCGGCCATGTCGACCAGCTCGCGCAGCTCCACCTCGGTGGCGAACGGGCCGTCGCGGAACCCGCGCCCGGGCGTGATCGCGTTGCCGAGGAGGATCAGCAGGGTGGAGACCGGGCCCAGCAACCGGCCCAGCAGCCGCGTGGGGCCGGCCGCGGCGAGGGCGATCCGGTAGGCGTGCTGCCGACCGAGGGTGCGCGGCCCGACCCCGACCAGCACGTAGCTGACCACGGTCATGAGCGCCGCGGCGGTGAGCACACCGGCACCGACACCGTCGAACTCGACGAAGAGGATGACGCCGATGAGCACGGCGGCGGTCGTCTCGCACGCGATGCGCAGGAGCAGCAGCAGCGAGACGTGCCGGGCGCGGTCCTCGACCACCTTCAGCAGGGTCTCCGCCCGCCGGACGCCGTCGCGGCGCAGCGTCTCGACCCGGGCACGCGAGATCCCGGCCAGGGCGGAGTCGACGGCGGCGAACACCCCGGCGACGGGGACGAGCAGGACGGCGATCACCAACAGGGTGATCGCGGTGGAGCTCATCGCGGCGCGGTCTCCTCGCCGGTGACCTGGTCGCGGGGCACCGCGGCGAACTTCTTCAGGAGGTCGGCCTGCAGGCCGAACATCTCCTTCTCCTCGTCGGGCTCCATGTGGTCGTAGCCCAGGATGTGCAGCACGCCGTGGGTGGCCAGCAGCAGCAGTTCGTCGTCCATGGTGTGGCCGGCCGCGCGGGCCTGCCGGATCGCCACCGCCGGGCACAGCACGACGTCGCCGAGCAGCTCGGGGCCCGGCTCGGGGTCGTCGGGCCGTTTGGTGTCGAGCTCGTCCATGGGGAAGGCGAGCACGTCGGTGGGGCCCTTCTCGCCCATCCACCGCTCGTGCAGGCTGGCCATGTACTCGACGTCGACGCACAGCACCGACAGCTCGGCCAGCGGGCTGACGCCCATCTCGGCGAGCACGAACCGGCAGATGCCGGTCAACGACGTCTCGTCGACGGCGATCTCGGACTCGTTGGCGACCTCGACGGCCACGGGTCAGCTGCCCTTCTGCCGCCGCGGCCCGGAGCCGCGCACGGGGTCGGCGGTGCGGGGGGCGGTGGCGACGTCGTAGCGGTCGTAGGCCTCGACGATGTCGCCCACGAGCCGGTGCCGGACGACGTCGGAGCTGGTGAGCTCGGAGAAGTGGATGTCGTCGACGTCGGCGAGGATGTCGCGGACCACCCGCAGGCCCGACTGCGCGCCGCCGGGCAGGTCGACCTGGGTGACGTCGCCGGTGACGACCATCTTGGAACCGAAGCCCAGGCGGGTGAGGAACATCTTCATCTGCTCGGCGGTGGTGTTCTGCGCCTCGTCGAGGATGACGAACGAGCTGTTCAGCGAGCGGCCGCGCATGTAGGCCAGCGGCGCGACCTCGATGGTGCCCGACTGCATGAGCCGCGGGATGGACTCGGGGTCGACCATGTCGTGCAGCGCGTCGTAGAGCGGCCGCAGGTAGGGGTCGATCTTCTCGCTGAGCGTGCCGGGCAGGAAGCCCAGCCGCTCCCCGGCCTCGACCGCCGGGCGGGTGAGGATGATCCGGTCGACCTGCTTGGTCTGCAGGGCCTGCACGGCCTTGGCCATCGCCAGGTAGGTCTTGCCGGTGCCGGCCGGCCCGATGCCGAACACCACGGTGTTGCGGTCGATGGCGTCGACGTAGTGCTTCTGGTTCAGCGTCTTGGGCCGGATGGTGCGCCCGCGGCGGCTGATGATGTCGAGGCTGAGCACCTCGGCGGGCCGCTCGCTGCCGCCGGTGCGGAGCATGCCGACGACGCGGCGCACCTCGTCGGGGCGCAGCGTCTGGCCCCGGCGGACCAGGGCGATCAGCTCGTCGAGCACCCGGACGGCGAAGGCCGTGTCACCGGGCGCGCCGGTGAGGGTGATCTCGTTGCCGCGCACGTGGACGTCGGCGGCCAGCTCGGTCTCGACCAGCCGGAGCAGCTCGTCGGCGGACCCGAGCAGGGCCACCATCGGGACGCCCTCGGGCACGGTGATCGACGTCCGCACCGGGGCGGGGCCCTCGGCGGGGGTGGTGCTCGGAGAGGTGTCGGGCAAGAACGCTCGACCCTGCCTTCCTGCGACGGGAGTGTGACCGGCGTGAGCTTACGCCGGTCGCCGGGGGCGCGGCGCCCGCTTTCCCGCGCTCACCGACCCGCGTGCGTGGCCCGGCCCGGCCCGTCGGCCAGGAACGACGCCGTGGCCGAGCGCAGGTCCTCGGTGGTGAACAACGCACCGGACACCGCGGGGACGACGACGTCGGCGGCCCGGACGCCGGCGCGCACCGCCGTCGCCACGACCGTCTTCGTGGCCGCGTGCGCGACCGTCGGGCCGGCGGCCAGCCGACGGGTGAACGCCAGGGCGGCCTCGGTGAAGCCCTCGGCCGGCAGCACCCGGTTGACCACGCCCCAGCCGTGCAGGGTCGCGGCGTCGTAGCGCTCCCCGGTGAACACGAGCTCCTTGGCCCGGGCGCTCCCGGCCCGCTCGGCCAGCCGCTGCGGGCCGCCCATCGACGGGGTCAGCCCGACGACGATCTCCACCAGGCCGAAGGAGGCGCGCTCGGTGGCCACCAGCAGGTCGCAGGCCAGCGCGAGCTCGAAGGCCGCGGTGAGGGTGAGGGCGTGCGCGGCGAACACGGTCGGCACCGGGAGGTCCTCCACGGCCTGGGCGATGCCCAGCAGCCGGGCCCACAGCGCGCCACCCTCCCCGGCGGGGTCGGGACCCTCGGCGATGCCGGCGAACACGGTGACGTCGACCCCGCCGGAGACGACCCTGCCCTCGGCCCGCACGAGCACGGCGCGGGCCCGGTCGGGGCGCCCCGGGTCGGTGAGGTCGGCGAGCTCGGCGACCCGCGCCTCGAGCGCGTCGAAGGTGGCCGCGTCGAACAGGTTCAGCGGCGGGTTGTCGAGCACGAGGACGGCGACGTCCCCGTCGCGCTCGATCCGGACGGGGGCTGCGGGGGTGGTCACGCCCCGATCATGCAGCAGCTCAGCCGGGCGGCCAGCCCAGGTCGCGGCCGCCGAGCACGTGGCCGTGCACGTGGTGCACGGTCTGCCCGGCGGCCGGTCCGGAGTTGAAGACCAGCCGGTAGCCGGGCTCGGGGGCTTCCGCGGTGGCCAGGCCCTCGGCGACGGCGACCGCGTGCGCGGCGGCCACCACCTCGGCCAGCAGCTGCGGGTCGGCGCCCACGAGCAGACCCGCCGTGGCGTGGTGGTCCTTGGGGATCACCAGCACGTGGGTGGGGGCCTGCGGGTTGATGTCCCGGAAGGCGAGGGTGCGCTCGGTCTCGTGCACGACGTCGGCCGGGATCTCCCCGGCGACCATGCGGCAGAACAGGCAGTCGGTCACGTGCAGGACCCTAGATGTCAGGTCCAGCGGGTGCGGGCGCTCAGCGCGGCCAGGGCCGCCGGGCCGGCGGTCGAGGTCCGCAGCACCTCCTCGCCGAGGCGCACGACGACCGCGCCGGCCGCCCGGAAGGCCACCGCCTCGCCGTCGGTGATGCCGCCCTCGGGGCCGACGACCACGGCCACGACCCCCTCGGCCGGGAGGTCGACGGCGGCGAAGGGGCGGCGGGCCTGCTCGTGCAGCACCAGCGCGAGGTCGGTGTCGCCGAGCAGCCCGCACACCTCCCGGGTGCTCATCGGCTCGGTGACCTCGGGGACGCGCGGGCGGCGGGCCTGCTTGCTGGCGGCCCGGGCGGCCGAGCGCCACTTGGCCAGGCCCTTGTCGACGCGGTCGTCGCGCCAGCGGGTCACGCACCGCGACGCCGTCCAGGGCACGATGCGGTCGACCCCCAGCTCGGTGGCCAGCTCGACGGCCAGCGGACCGCGGTCACCCTTGGGCAGGGCCTGCACCAGCACCAGCTCGGGCTCGGGCACGGGCACCTCGTGCCGGCTCAGCACCTCCACCTGCAGGCCCTCGGTGCCGGCCGCGGCGACGACGCCTGCGACGACCGTGCCCGCGCCGTCCGCGACCCGCACCCGCTCCCCCGCCGTCAGGCGCAGCACGTCCACGGCGTGCCGGGCCTCGTGCCCGGTGACCAGCACCGTGTCCCCGGGTGGGAGCTCGTCCACCAGGAACAGGGGGGCGCCGTCCGGGGCGAGCTCGGCGGGCTCGCTCATCGGCCGTTGAAGGCGTCGCGGACCCGGCCGAACAGGCCGTTGTGCTGGGCCCGGCTGGCCTCGGGGTGGTCCTCGCCCCGGGCGGCGGCCAGCGTGCGCAGCAGCTCCTCCTGCTCGCCGTCGAGCTTGGTGGGGGTCTGCACGTCGACGTGCACCATCAGGTTGCCGCGGCCGGTCGCCCGCAGCCGGGGGGCGCCGTGCGCGCGCAGCGTGAGCACGCTGCCCGACTGGGTGCCGGCCTTGATGTCCAGCGGCTCGTCGCCGTCGAGGGTGCGCAGGGTGAGCGTCGTGCCCAGGGCGGCGGCGGTCATCGGCAGGGTCACCCGGCAGTGCAGGTCCTCCCCGTCGCGGGTGAACACGTCGTGCGGGCGCTCGTGCACCTCCACGTACAGGTCACCGGCGGGGCCGCCGCCGGGGCCGACCTCGCCGTGGCCCGACAGCCGGATGCGCATGCCGTCCTCCACCCCGGCCGGGACCTTGACCGGGATCGTGCGGCGGGCGCGGACCCGGCCGTCGCCGGCGCACTGCGGGCACGGCTGCGGGATGACCTGGCCGGTGCCGGCGCAGGTGGGGCAGGGCCGGGAGGCCACCACCTGGCCGAGGAACGAGCGCTGCACGCTCTGCACCTCACCGCGCCCGTTGCAGGTGGTGCACTGCGCGGGGTGGGTGCCCGGGGCCGTGCCGGCGCCGGTGCAGGCGGTGCACAGGACGGCGGTGTCGACGGTGATGTCGGTCGTCGTGCCGAAGACGGTCTCGGCCAGGTCGAGCTCGACCCGGATCAGGGCGTCCCCCCCGGCCCGGGTGCGGCTGCGCGGGCCGCGGGTGGCCGTGCCGCCGCCGAAGAAGGCGTCCATGATGTCGCCCAGGCCGCCGAAGCCGGCGCCGCCGCCGAAGGGGTTTCCCCCGCCCCCGCCGCCGGTCTCGAAGGGGTCGCCGCCGAGGTCGACGATGCGCCGCTTGTCGGGGTCGGTCAGCGCCTCGTAGGCCCGGCTGACCTGCTGGAACTCCTCCTTCGCACCCGGGTCGGGGTTCACGTCGGGGTGCAGGTCGCGGGCCTTGCGGCGGTACGCGCTCTTGATCTCCTTGTCGGTGGCCCCCTGGGCCAGCCCGAGCACGCCGTAGTAGTCCGTTGCCACTGTCTTCTCAGTCCTCAGCTCTCGGCCAGCAGTTGGCCGACGTAGCGGGCCACGGCTCGTACCGCAGCCATGGTCCCGGGGTAGTCCATGCGGGTGGGCCCGACGACGCCGAGCCCCCCGAGGGCGAGGTCGGTGGTGCCCCCGGCCGAGCCGTAGCCCACCGACACCACCGACGCGCCGGTGAAGCCCTCGTGGGCGTTCTCCTCGCCGATGCGCACCAGCACGTGGCCCGGGTCGACCTCGCCCATCAGCCGCAGCACCACGACCTGCTCCTCGAGCGCCTCCAGCAGCGGGCGCAGCGAGCCGGGGAAGTCCAGCGCTCCCCCGCGGGTCAGGTTGGCGGTGCCGCCGACCAGCAGGCGGTCCTCACCGGGCTCGGCGAGGGTCTCGACGAGGGTCGCGCTGACGGCGGCGACCAGCCCGCGCAGGTGCTGGGGCGCGGTGTCGAGCAGGTCGGCGACCGTGAGCCCGGCCTCGGCCAGCTTGACGCCGACGAAGGCCCCGTTGAGCAGCGTGCGCAGCTCGGCGACCGGGTCGACGCCGGTCGGCGCGTCGGTGACCGGCGGGATCTCGACCACCCGCTGCTCGACCCGGCCGGTGTCGGTGATGAGGACGACGAGCAGCCGGTTGCTGGCCAGCTGCACGACCTCCAGGTGCCGGACGGCGGAGCGCGACAGCGTCGGGTACTGGATGACGGCCACGTTGCGGGTCAGCTGGGCCAGCAGGCGCACCGTGCGGCTGAGCACGTCGTCGAGGTCCAGGGCGCCGTCGAGGAAGCGCTCGATCGCCCGCCGCTCGGCCGCCGACAACGGCTTGACCTGCGAGAGCCGGTCGACGAAGAAGCGGTAGCCCTTGTCGGTGGGCACCCGCCCGGCGCTGGTGTGCGGCTGGGCGATGTACCCCTCCTCCTCCAGCACCGCCATGTCGTTGCGGATGGTGGCCGGCGACACGCCCAGGTCGTACCGGGCAGCCAGGGCCTTGGACCCGACCGGGTCGTTGGTCGAGACGTAGTCCTGGACGATCGCCCGCAGGACCTGCAACCGGCGGTCCTCGTGGGCCACGTGCCACCTCCCGTCCGCCGTCCGTCTGGCACTCACCGATCCCGAGTGCCAGCGATCAGCATACGACCGGACACGCACCCCGTCCCGCACCTCGGGCCGCGGGCGGACCCCACTAGGGTGGGTCGCGGTGGTGCGGCCCGGGGACCCCGGGCCACGGTCTGAGGGGAGTCGGGCACTGATCTTCAAGGCGGTGCGCGACGGGCGTCCCTACCCCGAACACGGGTTCTCGACCCGGGACTGGGCGATGATCCCGCCCCGGCAGATCCGGCTCGACCAGCTGGTCACCACCAAGCGGCAGCTCGAGCTCGACGCCCTGCTGGCCGACGACTCCACGTTCTACGGCGACCTGTTCCCGCACGCCGTCCAGTGGCACGGGGAGCTGTTCCTGGAGGACGGCCTGCACCGCGCGCTCCGGGCGGCCCTGCAGCAGCGCAACGTGATCCACGTGCGCGTGCTCGACCTCGACTCCCTGATGCCCGGCGCCTGACCGCCGTCCCGCGTCCCTGCCGCCCCCGGCGTCCCCCGCCCCCCGCGGCGT
>NZ_JBAPLU010000006.1:0-214382 GCF_037083825.1 Klenkia sesuvii | reverse complement strand
CACTGCGGCTGCTGCCCCGGCGGGCGGGTCAGCGGCCGACGGCGTAGCCCTGCATGCCGCGGGGGTTGGCCGCCGCCGTCAGCAGGCCCGTGCTCGGGTCGGCGCTGACCGCGGAGAGCCGGCCGAGCGACCAGGCGTCGGCGACGACCACGGTGTGCCCCCGGCGGCGCAGGTCGGCGACCACGTCGTCCCCGACCCTGGACTCCACGACGACCTCGCCGGGCACGGTCTCCCGGGGGTAGAACGACGAGGGGAACGCCGTGGTGTGCCAGGCGGGGGCGTCGATCGCGGCCTGCAGGTCCAGGCCGCGCACGGTGTGCGCGAGCCAGAAGCACAGCTGCCACTGCTCCTGCTGGTCCCCGCCCGGGGTGCCGAAGGCCAGCCAGCGGCCGGTGGAGCGGTCCTGGGCCAGCGTCGGGGTGAGCGTGGTGCGCGGCCGCTTGCCCGGCGCCAGGGAGTTGGGCAGACCGCGGTCCAGCCAGAACATCTGGGCCCGGGTGCCGAGCGGGAAGCCCAGCTCGGGGATGGTCGGCGAGCTCTGCAGCCAGCCACCCGAGGGGGTGGCCGAGACGACGTTGCCCCAGCGGTCGACGACGTCGACGTGGCAGGTGTCGCCCCGGGTGGTGCCGTCGCGCTCGGTGATGTGCTCGCCGGTGCGGGCGACGGTCGGTTCGCCGACGCCCGCACCGGCGGAGAAGGACCCGGACGGGTTCGTCACGTGCCGGGGGAGCCGGGGCGGGCGCCCGTCCGGTGCACCGGGCCGCAAGGTCAGGCTTGCGGTGTCACCGAGGAGCGCCCGCCGCGCGGCGGTGTACTGCGGGTCGAGCAGGTGGTCGAGCGGGACGTCGGGCACGTCCCCGTACCAGGCCTCGCGGTCGCCCATGGCCAGCTTGACCGCCTCGACGGTGGCGTGGACGACCTCGGCCGGTGGCGCCTGCTGCCCTGCTCCCTCGCCCGGCGCCAGCCCCGGGACCCCGTCCAGCATCGCCAGCGTCTGCAGCAGCGCCGGTCCCTGGGACCACGGCCCGGCCTTCGAGACGTCCCACCCTCGCCAGTCGGTCGTGACCGGGGGCTCGTACACCGCCCGCCAGCTGGCCAGGTCGTGCCCGGTGAGGAAGCCCGCGTGGTCGCGACCGGAGTCGTCGCGCACGGGGCGCCGGGAGAACACGTCGATCGCATCGGCGACGAATCCGGAGTACCAGGCCGCGAGCGCCGCATCGATGCCTGCCTCCCGGGAGGGTCCGCGCGCTGCGTCGAGCAGCCTGCGGTAGGTGGAGGCGAGAGCTGTGTTGCGGAACAGGCGACCCGCTGCCGGAGGAGCTCCGTCGGCGGCGAGCCAGGTGGCGGCCGAGGTCGGCCAGTGGGTGGAGAAGTGCTCGGAGACCGAGGCGACGGTCGCTGCCACCCGTGGGGAGAGCGGGTGGCCGGACTCGGCGTACTCGACCGCGTAGCGGAGGACGGCGTCCAGCGGCAGGCTGCCGTGGTCGCGGAGGAGGGTCAGCCAGGCACCGACAGCACCGGGGACGGTGGCCGCGAGCAGGCCCGTACCGGGGACCAGCTCGAGACCGAGTGCCTCGAACGCATCGATCGTGGCTGCGCCGGGGGCGACCCCCTGGCCCGAGAGCACGGCGGCCCGGCCCGCGAACCCACCGCTCCCGCCGCGGGCGAAGACGATCGGGACCTCGCCACCCGGGCCGTTGAGGTGCGGCTCGACGACGTGCAGGACGAAGCCGGCAGCGACAGCGGCGTCGAACGCGTTCCCGCCGGCCTCGAGCGTCGCCATGCCGGCCGAGCTGGCGAGCCAGTGCGTCGAGGCGACCATGCCGAAGGTGCCGGCGAGCTCGGGGCGGGTCGTGAACACCGGTCCAACCTACGAGCCCCTCCACTGGGGCGCAGGCTGCCCGACCCCGAGGCGCACGAGGTCCAGGCGACCCCCCGCACCACCGCACGACGCCGCGTCCGCACCGCAGGACGGGACGCCGGGACCAGCGCGGGGGTGGCGACCCGGCGCGCCGGGGTCGCTGCCGGGAGCGCGCGGGCCGAGCTGGCGGGCCGGGGCGTCGTCGGCCCGGGGAGCTCCCGCATCGGCGCGGGGTCGTCGTCGTCGGGTGCGCGGTGCCGGCACACGGGCACGGCGTCGGTCGCGGGACGGGTCGGCGTGCTCGGCAGCTCCCGCATGGGCACCGGGTCGTCGTCGTCCGGTGCGCGGTGCCGGAGCGCGGGCTCGGACCGGGCGACAGCAGCGGCCAGCGCGGCGGCAGCCGGCGGACCCCACGCGAGGTTCTCGCCGTCGGGCCCGGCACCCCAGGACGCGAGCCGGTGGACACCGGCACGGATCCAGGCCACCAGGCGGGCCGGCGAGCCCGGCCGCCGCGCGGGGGCCGGCACCAGGCGGGCGACGGTGAACGTCTGGTGCGCCGCCACCGCAGCCTGCGCCCGGGCCACCCGCTCGGCCGACGTGAGGCTGGTCAGCTCGACAGCGCGCCCGTGCCGTCCGTCGGTGTCCGCTGCCCGCAGCCGAGCAGCGCTGCTGGGCCGGATGACCGGGTACTGCAGCGTCTCGGACATGGGTCTCTCCTCTCCTGCTCGAAGCGTGGACCGCAGCCGGGGAAGGGACTGCGGTCAGGGAGAAGAGTGACCCGTGGGACGCACGGGGCCGGCACTCCGGGACACGTCCTGGAGTGCGCGTGACCGAACCGTTGCGCACGCCGTGTCGCCGACCGGTGACCCGCCCCTCAACCGGCCCACATGTCGACCCGGAACGGTGTTTCCGCAGGTCGGCCGGCGCGGCGCGGTCGATGACCTCGGCGCGGTGCCGGTGGGGCGGGCGTGTCGCGTGTGACGGGCGGGGTCAGGGACGGCGGACGGCGCGCGGGTCGGCGCCCACCGCGCGCAGCGCCTGGACCAGCAGCGCACCCAGCGGCCCCTCGGCCACGGTGTAGTACACGAAGGTGCCCTCGCGGCGGCCCGAGACCAGGCCCGCCAGCCGCAGCTTGGACAAGTGCTGGCTGACCGCCGTCGCGGAGGTGCCGGCCAGCTCGGCCAGGCAGGCCACGTTGCTCTCACCCTGGGCCAGCGCCCACAGCACCGAGAACCGGGTGGGGTCCGACAGCATGCGCAGCAGGTCGGTCGCCTCCCTGACCTGCGCAGGGTCGGGCATCGCGAAGTCGTCGATGCCCTGGTGCACGGCGCCCATCGTAGTGGGGCAGGCTCTGACCCGTGGCCCCGCGCACCCCCCTCGTGATCGACACCGACCCCGGCATCGACGACGCGCTCGCGATCCTGCTCGCCCTGGCCAGCCCTGAGGTCGACCTGCGACTGGTCACCGCGGTGCACGGCAACGTCGAGCTGGCCCAGACCACGGAGAACGCGCTGCGGGTGCTGCACCTGGCCGGGCGCAGCGACGTACCGGTGGCCGCCGGCGCCGCCGGCCCGCTGGTGCACCCGCTGCCCGAGCGGGCCGGGCACGTGCACGGCGCGGCCGGGCTCGGGGGCGTCGAGCTGCCGGCCTCCCCCGCCGCGGTCGACCCGCGCCCGGCCGTCGTGGCGCTGGCCGACCTGCTGATGGCCCACGAGCCGGGCACCGTCACCGTCGCCCCGATCGGCCCGTTGACCAACCTGGCCCTGCTGCTGCACGTCTTCCCCGAGGCCGCGGCCCGCATCGGCCGGGTCGTGTGGATGGGTGGGTCGGCCACCCGCGGCGGCAACGTCACCGCGGCCGCGGAGTTCAACGCCTGGGCCGACCCGGAGGCCGCGCAGGCCGTGCTGCGGTCGGGCCTGCCGGTGACGATGGTCGGCCTCGACGTCACCCTGCCCACCGTGCTCACCCAGGCCGGCATCGACCGGTTCCGCGACGCCGGCGGCCGGGTCGGCGCCACCGCCGCCGCGGTGCTGCAGCAGTACGTGGACTCCGCGCGGAACAGCTACGGCATCGACGGCGTCTGCGTGCACGACGCGCTGGCGCTCACCGAGGCGATCACGCCCGGCACCCTGGGCACCGTGCGGCGCGACGTCGTCGTCGACACCACCCTGGGGGCGGCCCGCGGGCAGACCCTGGTCGACCACCGGTCGGTCGCCGAGCACGGCGTCGCGGTGGCCGAGACCGTGGACAGCGAGGCAGCCGTCGAGTTCCTCGTCGACCGGATCAGCTCCTACGGGGCCTGACGCCCGGGACGGCGTACCGCCGTCTCCTGGAACAGGGTGATCTGCAGGCCGGCCGGCGCGTCGAGCCGGGAGTTGATCGACCGCCACGGCGTCCGCACCGGCTCGGCCACCAGCTCGGCGCCCGCGTCGACCAGCCGATCGGTCTCGGCAGCCGTGTCGAGCACCTCGAACGCCAACCGGATCGGCGGGCTGGGCCGGCCCGCGGCCTCGACCCGGTCGATGGCCACCTTGTGGCTCGGGGTCGCCAGCTCGAGCGTCGCCCGGCCGACGTCGAGGATTGCGACCCGCTCGTCCCCGCCCGCGGCGAAGGCGGCGGTCTCGGGCAGGCCGAGGACGTCGCGGAAGAAGACGAGCGCCTCGTCGAAGTCGGGGGCCTCCACGACGACGCGGAGCTGGTGCACACGGTTCTGTCCCATGCGGGCAGGATCGGTCCTCACACCGGTGTGAGGGGCAAGGAGGTCGCGGTGCGGATCGGGCGGATGGCCGCGCTCTCGGGCGCCAGCCCGCGCTCGCTGCGGCACTACGAGGACGTCGGTCTGCTGAGGCCGGCGCGTTCACCGTCGGGCCAGCGGGTGTACGAGGCGGCCGACGTCGACCGGGTCATCACCATCCAGCACCTGCTGGCCGGTGGGCTGGGCACGGCCGTGGTCAAGGACCTGCTGCCCTGCCTCGACGCCCCGGCCCACGAGCGCACCGGACACCTGCAGGATCGGCTGCGCGAGGAGGTCGAGCGCCTGGAGGGACGACGTCGGGAGCTGGCCCGGCAGGTCGCCGTGCTCGGCGACCTGCTGGCCGAGCAGCCCCCGCCCGGTGCTCGGGGCGGCCCGGGCCGGCCGGTGGCCTGACCACCAGGACGACGTCGGCCTACCGCACGCGGCCCGCCGGCGGGAGCATGTCGGCATGGCTGCCGCCGACGACCCCGGACCCTTCTTCCACGGCACCGCCGCCGCGCTGCGGCCGGGCGACCTGCTCACCGCCGGGCGGCCGTCGAACTACCGGCCCGAGATCACGATGAACCACGTCTACTTCACCGCACTGGTCGACGGTGCCGGGTTGGCGGCCGAGATCGCCGTCGAGCTGGTCTCGGGCTCCGCCGTCCCGCACGTCTACGAGGTCGAGCCGACCGGCCCGTTCGAGGACGACCCGAACGTCACCGACAAGAAGTTCCCGGGCAACCCGACCCGCTCCTACCGCAGCACCGACCCGCTGCGGGTGGTGCGCGAGGTCGAGGACTGGCCCCGGCTGACCCCGGAGGCGTTGCAGGGCTGGCGCGACCGGATGGCCGCGTTGTTGCACGTGGAACGCGCCGAGATCATCAACTGATCGGCCAGGACGCTCAGGTGAGCTCGTCGACCACCTGCTGGGCGCGGTCGCGGTCGGCCTCGGCGCGCTGCAGGTCCTCCTCGGCGGCGGCCCGGTCGGCGTCGGCCTGCTCGGCGCCGCGCTCGGCGGTGGCCGCCTCGTCGTCGGCCTGTCCGGCCCGCTCGCGCGCCTGGGCCAGCGCCTCCTCGAGCTCCGAGACCCGGGCGCGCGCGTCGTCCCGGGCCGTGCCCGCGGCGGCTGCGGCCTGCGCGGCCTCGCGTGCGGCGGCGGTGGCCTGGTCCAGCTCGCCGACGGCGTCGTCCACGGCCGTGCGGGCGGCGCGCAGCGTGGCTCGTGCGGCCCGCAGCTTCTCCTCCGCCTCGCGGCGGGCGGCCCGGTCGGCCTTGGCTGCGCGGGCGGCGCCGAGGTCCACCGGCGGCGGGGGCGGCTCGGACGGAGCGGTCGGACGGCGGGGCGGGCGCCCGGTCGTCGTCGTGGTCTCCGACGGCGCCCCGATCCCGTTGTAGGTCAGCGCCCCGGTCAGCCGGCCGGCCAGCACCACCTCGGCCGCGGCCGGGTCGGCGACGGCGGCCTTCAGCGTCTCCTCCACCTGCACCAGCACCTGGTCGCTCACCGGGTGCCCCGCCCGGCGGGCGAACTTGCCGGCCTCGCGCGCGAGCGCCCGGACCACCTGCCGGCGCTGCTTGTCCAGGGCGCGCAGCTGGTCGGGGTCGAGGTCGTCCTGCGCGCGGCGGAGCAGGTCGCCCAGGTCGACCAGCTCGGTGACCTGGTCACCGGCCTCGCGGACCAGGAGGTTCACCGTCCAGGCGGCCAGCGTCGGCTTGCCGAGCTCCCCGATGCGCCGGGCCAGGGCCTTGTCGGTGCGCTTGGCCTCGGCGACGGCGTCGGTGCGGGCCCCGACGAACTCCGCCGGGAGCACTGCGTAGAGCTCGTCGGCGACGTCGTCGAAGTCGGGCACCCCCCTAGGAGACCAGACCCTCGCTGCGCATCCAGTCCAGCGCGACGTCGACCGGTTCCTCGCCGTCGACGTCGACCCGGCGGTTGAGCTCGATCATGACGTCGTCGGTGATCAACGGGGTGATCTCGGCGAACACGTCGGCCACCTCCGGGTGCGCCTCGAGCGTCTGCGTGTAGATCACCGGCGCCACGTTGTAGGCGGGGAAGAACTGCCGGTCGTCCTCGAGCACCGTGAGGTCGAGGGACTCGATGCGGCCGTCGGTGGTGAAGACCTCGCCGAAGTTGCAGGCACCCTGGTCGGTGGCGGTGTAGACCGCACCGGTGTCGAGGGTCGAGACGTTGTCGCGGGGCACGCCGTCCGGGCTGCCCAGCGGCAGGTCGTAGGCCTCGAGCATCGGCACGAACCCGTCGTTGCGGCTGGCGAACTCGGCCTCGACGCAGAAGGTGCGGTCCTCGACCGGCAGATTGGCGATGTCGGACAGCCGGCTCACCCCGAGGTCGGCGGCGGCCTCGCTGCGGATCGCGAAGGCGTAGGTGTTGTTCATCTCCGCCGGCGGCAGCCAGGTCAGGCCGTTGGCCAGATCGGCCTCGCGCACCGCCTCGTACTGCTCCTCGCGGTCGGGGATGCCCTCCGCCATGCCGAGGTAGGTGAGCCAGGCGGTGCCGGTGTACTCCCAGTTCATGTCGAACTCACCCGACGTCGACCCGACGCGCACCGGGACCGAGCCGGGGATGTTGCTCCGGTCGAGGACGTCGAACCCGGCGGTCTGCAGCGCGATGACGGCGATCTTGCCGAGGATGAGCTGCTCGGTGAAGTTCTTCGCCCCCACGACCAGCTGGACGCCCTCGCTGCCGGCGACCGGCTGGATGGTGCCGGGCTCGGCCTCGGGGGTGTACTGGTTGGCGGCTTGCAGCCCGCACCCGGCGAGCAGCAGCGGCGCGGTGAGCAGGGCGGCGACGACGCGTCTCATCTACAGTCCCTTCGGCCGGGCGATGGTCTCCACGACCCGCCCCGCCCAGTCGACGGCCAGCGCCAGCAGGGCCACCAGCAGCGCGCCGCTGTAGAGCAACGAGTCCAGGTCGAGGTTGACGCCGGTGGTGATGAGCAGGCCCAGCCCGCCGCCGTCGATGAACGTGGCCAGCGTCGCCGTCCCGACCAGCAGGACCAGTGCGGTGCGGACGCCGGAGAGCATCACCGGCACCGCCAGTGGCAGCTCCACCCGCAGCAGCACGGCCAGCGCGCTCATGCCCATGCCGCGGCCGGCCTCGACCAGCCGGGCGTCGACACCCTGCAGGCCAACCATCGTGTTCCTCAGCACCGGCAGCACGGAGTACAGGACCAGCGCGACGACGGCCGAGCGGAAGCCGAAGCCCAGCCAGGTCGCCAGCAGCACGAACAGGCCGATGGCCGGTGCCGCCTGGCCGGTGTTGGCCACGCCGAGCACCAGCGGGGTGGCCCGCCGGAACGGCCCGCGGGTGAGCAGCACGCCCAGCGGGATGCCGACGACCAGCACGACCACGGCCGAGACCGCGACCAGCTCGAGGTGGTCCACGATCGTGCCGGAGAGCGCGTCCCAGCCCAGCGGCCGCGCCTCGGCGTCGCTGAGCTCGGCGTTGGCCCGCCAGACCGCGAACGCCACGACCGCGACCGCGATCAGGAGCGGCTGCAGCAGCAGCGCCCGCCACGGCACGTCGCGGCCGCGCCGCCGGGTGGGGGCGTCCTCGGCCTGCTCGCGGGTGTCCTCGGCCCCGGCGGTGACGGTCACCCGCGCACCTCGCTGCGGGTGGACTGGATCGCGGCCATGACCTGCTCCACGACCAGCACGCCCGCCACGGTGTCCCGCCGTCCGGTGACGACGACGCCGCCCTGGCTGGCCGCCAGCATGGCGTCGAGCGCGTCGTTGAGGGTCGACCGCAGGCCGACCACGGGCAGCCGTTCGTCCCGCCCGCCGGGGACCGACGTCGTGCGGGAGAGCTCGGCGACCGACGGCCAGCTGACCGGCCGGCCGCGGCCGTCGACGACGACCACGTAGCGCTCGCCGGCCTCCTCCGCGCGGGCGACCACGGCGGCGCTGGCCTCACCGACGGTCGCGGTGACCGGGGTGTGCAGCTCGGTGTCGCTGACCCGGGCCAGGGTCAGCTGCTTGAGGGTGGCGCCGGCGCCGACGAAGTCGGCCACGTAGTCCTCGGCCGGCTCGGCCAGGATCGCCTCGGGGGTGTCGTACTGCACGACCCGCGCGCCGACGTCGAACACGACGATCTTGTCGCCGAGCTTCACGGCCTCGTCGAAGTCGTGGGTGACGAAGACGATGGTCTTGCCCAGCTCCTCCTGGATGCGCAGCAGCTCGTCCTGCAGCCGCTGGCGGGTGATCGGGTCGACCGCGCCGAAGGGCTCGTCCATGAGCAGCACCGGCGGGTCGGCGGCCAGCGCGCGGGCCACGCCGACGCGCTGCTGCTGCCCGCCGGAGAGCTCCTTGGGGTAGCGGTCGCGGTAGACGTCGGGGTCCAGGCCGACGAGGTCGAGCAGCTCGTCGGTGCGCTCGGCGATGCGCTTCTTGTCCCAGCCGAGCATGCCCGGCACCAGGCCGATGTTGGTGCCGACGGTCATGTGCGGGAAGAGGCCGCCGGCCTGGATGACGTAGCCGATGCGGCGGCGCAGCGTGTCCGGGTCCTGGCCGGTGACGTCCTCGTCGCCGAGGAAGATCTTGCCGCCGCTGGGCTCGATGAGCCGGTTGAGCATCTTCAGCAGCGTGGTCTTCCCGCAACCCGAGGGCCCGACGAACATGACCGTCTGGCCGGCCGGGATGTCCAGGTCGACGGTGTCGACCGCCGGCACGTCCTGGCCGGGGTAGCGCTTGGTGACCCCCTCCAGCCGGATGGACACCCCGCTGACGGTGCGCTCCTCGGCCACGGTGGTCGTCGGCGTTGACTCAGACACGGATGCCCCTCGAGGTGGTCAGGCGACCGATCCCGACCAGCACCACGTCCAGGACGAGGGCCAGCAGGACGATCGCGATGGTCCCGACGAGCGTGGCGTTGAGCGCGTTCGCGCCGCCCAGCCGGGAGAGTCCGGAGAAGATGAGGCTGCCGAGCCCGGGGCCCAGCACGTAGGCGGCGACGGCCGCGATGCCCATGACCATCTGGGTGGACACCCGGACGCCGGCCAGGATCACCGGCCAGGCCAGCGGGAGCTCGACCCGCCACAGCGTGGCCAGCCGGCTCATGCCGATGCCGCGGGCGCTCTCGACCAGCGACTGGTCGACCCCGGCGAGGCCGACGACGGCGTTGCGCAGCACCGGCAGCGCGGCGTAGAAGACCACGGCGACGACCGCCGGGGTGATGCCGAACCCGAAGGGCGCCAGCAGCAGGCCCAGCAGGGCGAAGGACGGGATCGTCAGCCCGATCGCGGACACGCCGTTGGCCAGCCCGGTGATGCGGGGGCTGCGGTAGGCCAGCACGGCCAGCCCGACGGCGAGGACGGTGGCCAGGACGACGCACTGCACGACCAGGCTGACGTGCTGGTAGGCCTGGAAGGCGATCAGCTCGCGCCGGTCGACGAGGTACTGCCACATGTGCCGGTGACCTCCGGTCGGGAAACCGGGAACGCCCCGATCCGTTTCTTGGACGGCATCGACCGTGTCACACCAGCCCCACCCGTTGCACGTCGGAGCGGATCACGATGTGGTCACGACCCAGGTTTGCCGCGCCCCCCGGTGGCACATTGACCTCCTCGTGGAGGGGCACGGCGACGGGGGCTTCTCGCTGACCACCGCCGAGAGCGGGGACGGCGAGCTGGTCGCGCACGTCGCGGGGACCCTCGACGCCGCCTACGGCCCGGCCCTGCAGCACGAGCTGCTGCAGGCCCTGCGGCGAGCGCCCCGGCGCCTGGTGGTCGACCTCTCCGAGGTGGTGTTCTTCGGATCGGCCGGGGTGACCGCCCTGGTGTGGGTCAGCCAGCACCCCGAGGCGGCCGACAAGCACGTGCGGGTCATCGCCACCAGCCGCATCGTCACCGGGCCGCTGGAGATGACCGGTCTGCTGCTGCGGCTGGACGTCTCGGGCATGCCGCCGGAGTCCGTGCCACCGGCTGGCCCGACCGCGCCGGTGGTCCCGCCCTCGGGTTGACCGCCCGCACGAGCTCCGGCCGCGGGTCAGGCGGCCGCCCGCTCGAGGGCTCGGCAGAAGCTCACGTGGTCCTCGGCGGTCTCCCGCAGGGGGGCCAGCACCTCGGTGCGGCCGACCTCGGCGACCGCCTGCTCCAGTCTGCGGCCGGCCCGCCGCGCCCGGCGCCGGGCCCGGACGCCGACCAACGGCCGGGCCAGCACGGCCAGCAGCAGGCCGGCCAGCAGGCCGCCGACCAGCAGCAGCGTGGGCAGCGGCAGGCCCTCGACCCTGGGCAGCGGGACGACGTCGTCGAGCTGCAGCCAGCCCAGCACCACCAGTCCGAGCAGCCAGAGCGCCCCGACCAGCGCGGCCGCGGTCACCGCCCACTGCAGGGCCCCGACGCCGCGCTGCCACAGCGGGGTGCGCCCGGACCCGAGGTCGGTGCCGGTGACCGCCTGGTCGAGCCGGTCGGCCAGCCGCTCGGTGTGCACCTCCACGGTGCGCCGCAGGTCGTCCGACCACGCCAGGGGCAGACCCTCGCCGGCGTCGTCGCGGGCCCGCCGCACCGCGGTGGCCACCGCTGCCTGCTGCACCGACCCGGGGGTGGGCAGCGAGCTGCGGGCGGCCGCGTCGCCCAGGTGCAGCCGGCGCAGCGGGTCCGGGCGCAGCTTGCCCGCCCACCGCACCACGGGCCAGCCGGTCGCCGCCGTCCCGGCCCTGACCGTCGAGCGCTCGACCGCCGCCACCACCGCCGGCACCCCGGCCGCGCTCGCCAGCGCCCGGGTCAGGCCGCGCTCGTCGGCCCGGACGTCGGCCGCCGTCCCGCAGTGCACCTGCAACGCCCGAGCCGCCCCGCGGACGTCGGCGGTCAGCCGCTCGGTGGCCGCCCGGCGCGCGGCCACCCGGTCGGCGAGCCCGGCCAGCAGCTCGGGCAGGCCGGCGCCGGTGCGGGCGCTGACGGTGAGCAGGGCGGCCTCGGCCAGGCCCTCGGCGTCCAGCAGCCCGCGCAGGTCGGCCCGGCAGGCCTCGAGGTCGGCCGCCGGCAGCCGGTCTGCCTGGTTGAGCACCACCAGCAGCGTGCCGGCGTGCCCGGCCAGCGGCCGCAGGTAGCGGTCGTGGACGGCGGCGTCGGCGTACTTCTCGGGGTCGAGCACCCACACCAGGACGTCGACCAGCTCGACCAGCCGGTCGACCTCCAGCCGGTGCTCGAGCCGCACGCTGTCGTGGTCGGGGAGGTCCAGCAGCACCAGGCCGTCGAGGGCGGGGTCGGCGTCGTGCCGGTGCCGGCGGGGTACCTCGAGCCAGTCGAGCAGCGCGTCCTGCGGGTCGCCCCACACGGTGGCGTGGGCCACCCCGGTGGTCGGCCGACGCACGCCGGGCGTGCTGACCTCGGCGCCGGACAGCGCGTTGAACAGGGTGGACTTGCCGCTGCCGGTGGCGCCGGCCAGCGCGACCACGGTGGCCTCGCCCAGGGCCTGGCGGGCACCGGCCTTGGCCAGCAGCGCCCGCGCGCGGCCCACCTCGGGCACGGCCAGCCGCCCCTCGGCCAGCTCGACGGCCTCCCGCAGCCCGGCGAGCCGGGTGGCCAGGTCAGCCACGGGCCCGGGCGGTCGCCTCGGCCGCCGCACGCACGCCGGCGACGTCCTCGGAGGTGGCGGTGCCGGTCAGCAGCTCGGTGAAGCGGGCCCGCTCGGCGGCCAGCAGGGCCGCGGTGCGCTCGTCGAGGTCGCGGCGCGCCCGGTCGGCCAGCTGGCGCACGGCCGAGTCGCCGAACACGGCCTCCAGCACCCGCTGGCCCACGACCGTCGTCCCACCCGCGACCGCGACCTCGGCACCGGACAGTCCGGCGGTCTGCGCGAACACCGCGACCATCACGACCGCCCCGGCCCCGTTGACCCCCCACGACAGCACCCGGGCCCGGGTGCGCTTGCCGGCGCCCTCGCCGCGCACCAGCTCGAGCACCGCGCCCTGCCAGTCGCGCACCGTGCGGCCGGCGGCCTCGGTGAACCCGGAGCCCACGGTGGCCAGCTCGCGCTCCCGGCCGGCCACCAGCGCGGCCCCGCCGGGCAGGGCCCGCCAGGCGGTGACGGTCTCCTCGGCCGCGGTCTCGGCGGCCGAGCGCAGCAGGTGCTCGACGCCGCTCTCCAGCGCACCGGTGAGGTCCTCGGCGGGGGTGGTGCGCCCGGTGACCGCGGCGGTGACCCGGTCGCGCAGTCGCCCGATGCCGGCCTGCAGCGAGCGCATCCACTCGCCGGTGCCGACGAACTCCTGCCAGCGGGCCAGCACCTCGCCCCGCAGCAGGGTGCCGCTGCGCACGCCCTCGTCGACGGCGGCGGCCGCCCGTGCGGTGGCGGCGTCCGCGGCGGCCCGCAGCGCCCCGGCCGCCGCGACCTGCTCGTCCCCGGCAGCGGCGATGCCCGCGACCCGCTCGTCGAGGCTGGCCAGCGCACCGGCCAGGGTCTGCCGCACCACCTCGGCCCGGGCACCGGCGTCGGCGGCCAGCTCGTGCAGCCAGCCGCGCAGCGGGGCCACCTGCTCCTCGGGCAGGAAGCCGTCGCGCAGCGGGACCTCGGGCACCACCCACAACCGGGCCGACCCCAGCCCGGCGCGGGCCAGCATGCCCGTGAGGTCGGCGGCGACCTCCTCGACCGCCTCGGGCGGCACCCGGTCCAGGACGACGGCCAACGCCGTGCCCCGCTCGGCGGCGGTGCTCAGCAGGTCCCACGGCACCGCGTCGGCGTAGCGGGCCGCGGTGGTCACGAACACCCACAGGTCGGCGGCGGCCAGCAGCTGACCGGCCAGGTCGCGGTTGCTCTCCACCACGCTGTCGACGTCGGGGGCGTCCACCAGCGCCAGGCCGGGGGGCAGCGCGGGGGTCACGGTCACCTGCACCGGCAGCACCCGGCCGTCGGCGAACGTGCCGCGGTCGGCGGGGGCGCACACCAGCACCGGGGTGCGGGTGGTCGGGCGCAGCACGCCGGCCGTGCTGACCTGCTCGCCCAGCAGGCTGTTGACCAACGTCGACTTCCCCGCCCCGGTCGACCCGCCGACCACGGCCAGCAGTGGGGCGTCGAGGTCGCGCAGGCGGGGCAGCAGGTAGTCCTCGACCTGGTCGACGACCGAGCGCACGGCCCGGACCGCTGCGTCCCGGGACGGCGTCGCCAGCGCCAGCGGCAGCCCGGCGACGCGCTGCTGCAGCCCCTCGAGCTCCTCCGGCAGGGTCACGGGAGGAGTCTCCCCCGCCGCCTCCGGCTGCGCGTCCGGACCGTGTCGGTCAGGATGGGCACGACCGCACCGACCGGTGCCCCGACGCCCGAGAGGAGGACGCCACCCGTGCACCCCGACCGCTCGTGGCCGCAGGCGCCGGTCCCCGACATGCCGGGCGACGTCTGGCGCTGGCAGCTACCGAGCGTGCACGACGCCTCCCGGGTGCGGATGGACCTGCGAGCCCGGCTGGCCCATCCCTCCCTCGCCTCCTCCTCCACCGAGGACGCCCGCGAGGGGTTGCTGCTGGCCTTCGAGGAGCTGGCCTCCAACGCGTTGCGGCACGGCGGGGGTCTGGTCGAGGCGGTCATCGTGGCCACCGGCCACGACGGCTGGGTGCTGAGCCTGTCCGACGAGGCGGTCGACCGGCCGCCGGTGCCGGCGGTCGACCGCGACCCCGCCTTCGGCGGCATGGGGTTGCCCATGGTCGCGCAGCTGTCGGTCGAGCACGGCTGGTCCAGCCAGGGCGGGCGCAAGCACGTGTGGGCCCGGCTGGCCTCCGGCGTCCCCGTGCACGGGGGCACCCCCAGCCCGCGGGGCAGCCTGGCCTGACCTGGGTCTTCGTTACCCGACCGTGACATCGGGGGTCACCCTCGGTTAGCGTCGTGACGATGCGTCGCCGCCTGCCCGTCCTCGTCGCCGGGGCAGTGGTGGCGCTCGCCGCAGCTGCTGCCCCCGCCACCGCCGCCCCCGTCGACGCCTCCGCGGTCACCGCCGCGCAGGCCGAGGTCGACCGGGTGGCCGCCCAGGTCGCCGCCGCGCAGGACGAGCTGTCCCGGTCGACCGTGCTGGCCGAGGCCGCCGCCGACGCCGACCGCATCGCCCAGGCGGAGCTGGCCACCGCCCAGGCCGCGCAGGCCACCACCGCGGCGTTGCTCGAGCAGGCCCAGACCGACACCGAGGCCGCCGAGGCCGACGTCGCCACCCTGGGCCGCGAGGCGTTCATGGGCCAGCAGAGCTTCGGCACCGCCGAGGTGCTCCTGGACGCCGACAGCCCCGAGGACGTCCTGCAGCGGGCGGCCACGCTGGAGCAGCTCGGCCGGGACCGCGCCTCGCGGCTGGAGGCCGTCGAGCTGGTGCGCGACCAGGAACAGCTCGCCGACACCGCCGCCCAGGAGGCCGTGGTCGCGCTCAGCACGGCCGCCACGGCCGCCGCCGAGGCCGACGCCCTCGCCCAGCAGCAGGTGACCGCCGCCCAGCAGTCCTTCGACGCGGTCAGCGCGCAGAAGGCCGACCTCGACGCCCAGCTGCTCGCCGCGCAGACGGCACTGCTCGAGGCGCAAGGGGTCGAGGACGCCGCCGAGGCAGCTGAGGCGGCAGCCGCCGAGGCCGTCGCCGAGGTCAGCGTGCAGGCCACCGGCGCCGGCTCGCTGGTGGCCGGCCGGGTGACCTCCTGCTACGGCTCCCGGTGGGGCACGACGCACTTCGGCATCGACATCGCCGCGCCCATCGGCACGCCGATCCACACCCCCGACGGCGGGGTCGTCCTCGACGCCGGCCCGGCGAACGGGTTCGGCCAGGCCGTCTACGTGCAGCACGCCGACGGCGTCGTCACCCTCTACGGGCACGTCGACACCTTCACCGTGCGTCCGGGGCAGGTGGTGTCCGCCGGCCAGCAGGTGGCCACCGTGGGCAACCGGGGCCAGTCCACCGGGCCGCACCTGCACGTCGAGACGCACTACGGCGGTCTCTACGCCGACCGCCGCAACCCCGTCCCCTGGCTCACCGCACACGGCATCTCGGTCGGCTCCTGCCGCTAGACCAGGTCAGGTGCCCCGGGCCCACTTCTCGAGCCCGGGAGCACCCGACTCCGGCAGTGTGGCACCTTGTTGCACCCCGCAGAAGAGGCCTCGCCCGATCGGGTCAGGCGGGCAGCGGGGCCCCGGCCGCGGCGACCAGGCCGAAGAGGTCCTTGGGGTCGGCCGGGTCGGCGACCAGGTCCAGGTCGGTCGACCAGGGTGAGCCCTGCACCGCGTCGGCCAGCCAGCACAGCGCGCTGAAGTCCTCGACGGCGAACCCGACCGAGTCGAACAGGGTGATCTCCTGCGCCGAGGTGCGGCCCGGCCGGCGACCGGTGAGCACCTCCCACAGCTCGGTGACCGGCGAAGCGGCCGGCAGCGCCTGGATCTCGCCCTCCACGCGGGTCTGCGGCTCGAACTCGACGAACACGCTCGCGGTGCGCACGAGCTCGACGGGCAGCTCGGTCTTGCCCGGGCAGTCACCGCCGATGGCGTTGAGGTGGGTGCCGGGGGCGCCGTCGGCGGCGTCGAGCACGACCGCCCGGGCCTTGTCGGCGGTGCAGGTGGTGACGACGTCCGCGCCGCGCACCGCCTCGCCCGGTGTGGCGCACACGGTGACGGTGAACCCGGCCGGCTCCAGGTGGCGCACCACCGTGGCGACGGCGGCCGGGTCGGGGTCGAACACGGCGAGGTCGGTGATGCCGAGCGCCGTGCGCATCCCCCAGGCCTGGAACTCCGCCTGGCTGCCGGCGCCGACCAGGGCCAGCCGCCGCGACCCCGGCCGGGCCAGCGCGCGGGCGGCCACCGCGGAGGTCGCCGCCGTCCGCACGGCGGTGAGCAGCGTCATCTCCGCCAGCAGCAGCGGGTAGCCGGTGTCGACGTCGGCCAGCGCGCCGAACGCGGTGACGGTCTGGAAGCCGCGCTCGGGGTTGGTCGGGTGGCCGTTGACGTACTTGAAGCCGTAGCGCTGCCCGTCGCTGGTGGGCATCAGCTCGATGACACCGACCGGCGAGTGGCTGGCCACCCGCGAGGTCTTGTCGAACTCGGCCCAGCGCACGAAGTCCGCGTGCACCCGCTCGGCGACCTGGGCGATCGCCGGGCCCACACCGGTGGCGGCCAGCAGCCGCGCCATGTCCTGCACACCCACGAACGCGGTCATGCCGCTCCTCCTGCCACGGCTCGAGGCCGCGGCACGAGGCCGCGGCACCTGACGCCACCCCGGCCTGCTGCGCGGGGAGGTCGTGCACTCCATGGTCGGACCGGGCGACGACGCAGTCGAGCCACGGGTCTTGCTCGCTGCCCTCGATCCGGTGCGTCTCAGCCCATCCCGGTGCAACGATCCGACCAGGGACGCCCGGCGACCCGGACCGGGCCACCCCGACGGCACCGGGACGCAGACCGGGACCGCGCCGCCCACGCCGTCGGCGAGCAGCTGCGGGTCAGCCGCGGGCGGTCCACGCCGACCACAGGTCGGCGTACCGGCCGCCCGCGGCGACCAGCTCGGCGTGGGTGCCCTGCTCGACCACCCGACCTGCGGCCAGCACCACCACCCGGTCGGCCCGGGCGGCCTGGGTGAGCCGGTGGGCGACCACCAGCGTGGTCCGGCCGGCGGTGGCGGCCAGCGCGGCCTCCTCCAGGTCGCGGGCGCCCGCGCTGCCCGCCTCCGCGGTGGCCTCGTCCAGCACCGCGACCGGGGGGTCGGCGAGCACCAGCCGGGCCAGCGCCAGCTGCTGGGCCTGCGGCGCGGTGAGCTCGTGCCCGCCGTCGCCGACCAGGGTGTCCCAGCCCAGTGCCTGCGCCCACCCCGCCCCGACCGTGCGCAGTGCTGCCGCCACCTCGGCGTCGCCGGCCCCGGGCCGGGCGAGCCGGACGTCGTCGGCCAGCGTGCCGGCGAAGACGTGCACCTCCTGGCTGACCAGGCCGACGTGGTCGCGCAGGTCGGCCACCGGGACGCCGTCGACCAGCACCTGGCCGGCCGTGGGCTCGAGCGCCCCGGCCAGCACCCCGGCCAGCGTCGTCTTGCCCGCCCCCGACGCCCCGACCAGGGCGACCCGCTCCCCGGGCGCGATCGTGAGGTCGACGTCGACGAGCACCGGCGGACCGCCGTAGCCGTGGCCGATGCCGCGCAGCTCGACCGCGGGCCGGGCCGCGGTGCGCACCGGGGTGCCCGGGGGCACCTCGGGGAGGTCGGCGACGCCGACCATGCGCACCAGCGAGGCGCCTGCGGACTGCACGTCGTCGAAGGTGAACAGCAGCAGCCCCAGCGGGCCGAACAACCGGTGGAACAGCAGCGCCGCGGTGGTCACCGCGCCGACCGTGACGTCGCCGGCACGCACCAGGGTGAACCCCACCGCCAGGACGGCGGCCAGACCCACGTACTCGGCGCGGTTCATCCGCCAGCCGAAGTCGGTGAACAGGCGGAACACGTCGACGGTGATGGCCAGGGCCCGGGCGGACCGGTCGTCGACCACCGCACGGTGACGGGCCTCGTCGGCGTAGGCGTGCACGGTGTCGGCGCCCTGCACCGACGCCACCAGCGCCTGCGACCGCTCGCCGAGGGCCACCCGCTCGGCGGCGTAGCGCGGCGCCGAGCGCGGCAGGTACCAGCGCAGCGCGAGGACGTAGAGCGGCAGGGCGAGCAGTCCGGCCAGCGCCAACCGCCAGTCGAGGGCGCCGAGGCCGACGAGCGTGAGCAGCACCGTGAGCCCGGCGCCGGCCACCTGCGGCAGCGCGCTGCCGACCGCCTCGGCCACCTTCGCCACGTCGTCGCCGACCCGCGACAGCAGGTCGCCGCCGCGCACCCGGTCCAGGGTCGCCGAGGGCAGGTGCAGCGCCCGGTCGACCACCCGCTCGCGGAGCCGGGCCAGCAGGGTCTCGCCGAGCCGCGCGACGAGCACCGTCGAGATGCCGGTGAGGACGGCGGCCAGCACCGCCGCCCCCAGCAGCGCCCAGACGTAGGGCCACACCGAGCCCCCACCCGTGTCGACCGCGTCGACCAACCGCCCGAGCACGGCGGGGGCGGCGAGCCCCGCGGCCGCGGCGGCGACGGCGGACACCGCGGCCGCCGCGCCGGCCACCGGGTGCTCGCGCAGCAGCTCACCCACGACGCGACCCGCCCGCCGTCCGGTGGCGACGGGCAGCAGCGGGGCGCTCACCGCAGCACCGCCGCGGCGTAGCCGGGGTCGGCCGAGAGCGCACCGTGCGTGCCGTCGGCGTGCACCCGACCCCCGCGCAGCACGAGCACCCGGTCGCAACGGCCCAGCAGCGCCGGGCTGCTGGTGACCAGCAGCGTCGTGCGGCCGCGACGCACGCGGCCCAGTCCCTCGGCGATGTCCTCCTCGGTGACCGCGTCGACCGCGGTGGTGGGGTCGTGCAGCACCAGCACCTCGGGCCGGCGCAGCAGGGCCCGGGCCAGTGCGACCCGCTGCCGCTGCCCGCCGGACAGGGAACGGCCGCGGTCGGTCACGGCGAGCTCGAGGTCGGCCAGGTCCGCGGCGCCGGCCGCGGTGAGCGCGGCCAGCACGTCGTCGTCGGGCGCGGTGCCGGCCGGGTCGACGGCGCTGCGGAGCGTGCCCTCGAACAGCACCACGGCGTGCGGCTCGACCAGCAGCCGCGCCCGGACGCCGGCCGGGTCCAGGCCGGCGACGTCGACCCCGTCGAGCAGCAGCTCGCCCGGGGTGACCGGACGGCGGCCGCCCAGCAGCGCCACGAGGTCCTCGGCGTCGGCCGGGTCGGGTGCCACGACACCGACGACGGCACCCGGTTCCACGTGGAACCCCACCTGCGGCAGGGTCAGCGCACCCGGCCCGGGCGCCGGCACGGGGCCGGGCGGGTGCAGCGGCTCGGCGGACAGCACGCCCACCACCCGGGCCGCGGACGCGCGCGCCTCGGCGACCTTCTGCCCGGCGAACCCGAGCAGACCCACCGGCTCGGCCAGGAACTGGGCCAGGCCGACCACGGTCACCAGCTGGCCGACCGTCATGCCGCCGTCCAGCGCGATGGCCCCGGCCACGCCGGCCACGGCGGCGGCGAACAGGCCGCTGCCCAGCACGGTCGCCCCGCGGTAGGTGCCGACCGCCCCCGCGGCGCGCAGCGTCGAGGCCAGGGCCCGGGCGCTGGTCCGCCGGTAGCGGTCGGTCGCGGCGTCCTCGGCCCGGATGCCGCGCAGCACGCGGGTCCCCCGCACGAGGTCGGTGGCCGCGCCGGCGGTACGGGCCAGGTCGGCCTGCTGCGACGCGGTCCGCCGGGTCAGCCACGGCGACAGCAGCTGGAGCAGCCCGACCAGCAGCGGCGTGCCCACCAGGACGCCGATGCCCAGCGGGACGCTGATCGCCAGCAGGCCGACCGCCGAGACCAGCAGGGCCGTGGTGCCCGCCACCACCAGCGATGCCGCCTCGATGACCCGGCCGGCCCGCTCCGCGTCGTTGGTGGCGGTGCTCAGCAGCTCACCGGTCGGCGGGGCACCCTGCAGACCGTGCGGGTCCAGCACCCGGGCGGCGACCTCCACGCGCAGCAGGTGGGTCTCGGTGAACCACCCGGCCACCACGTGCCGGGCGCCGTAGCGGTAGGCCTGCGACAGGACGACGAACAGCACCGCGGTGGCCCCGAGGGAGGCGACCAGCGCGGGCACCGAGCCGGTGCTCACCGCCCGGTCGATGGTGACCCCGATGGCCACCGGCACCAGCGCCTCGCACGCCTGGTGCAGCGACAGCAGCAGCGTGGCCGCACCCAGCCGGCGGGGGTGCCGGCGGAGCGCACGGCGCAGCAGGCCGGCCGCGGTGGTCGGGTGCCCGTTCATGTGAGGGCACCCTAACCGAGCCGGGTGGCGGCTCAGGCGCGGGTGCGCCGCTTGCCGTGCCGCTGCACGCGGGCGATGACCCGCTGCGCCCGGTTGGGCGTCTGCTCGGGGTCCAGCAGCTCGGTGTCGGCCAGCAGGGTCTCCAGCACGCCCTGGCGCGGTGGCCGGAACGGCCGCAGCGACCGGCCGGTGTCCCGGCGCAGGCTCTCCACGGCCCCGATCAACGACCCGTCGTGCTCGGCCACCGCGGCGGCGACGTCGTCCGGTCCCACCCCGAGGTGCTCGGCCAGCAGCCGGTCGCGCATGCCCAGCACCGCGGTGGCCCGTTCCTCGCGACGGGGGTCGTCGGCGGCGGCCTCGATGGTCAGGTCGCACTCGGTGTCCAGGCCCATCGAGCGGTTGTTCAGGTTCGACGAGCCGATGCGCAGCAGGCGGTCGTCGACCACGCACACCTTGGCGTGCACGTAGACCGGGTTGCGCTGGTCGGTGACCGGCACGTAGATGCGGAACCGGTCGTGGGCGTCGGCCTCGCGGACCATGCCCAGCAGCTTGGCGCGGGCGGTGCCCATCGCCTTCTCCTCCAGCCACCCGTCCGCGGTCTCGGGGTTGACCACGACGAACTCCGGGCCGTCGGCCTCCCGCAACCGGGCGGCGATCGCCTCGGCCACCCGGCGGTTGGCGAAGTACTGGCTCTCGATGTAGACCGCGGTGGTGGCGCTGGCGACCATGGCCAGCCAGAGGTCCTCGATCTCGTGCACCAGCTCCCACTGCCGGTGCTGCGGGCGGGTGCGGGAGATGGCGACGTCGACGTCGGACAGCAGCACCGGCACCTGCTCGGGCCAGCAGTGCTCGACGCCGTCGACCGGGTCGAGCTGCTCGCCGGTGCCGGCCGCCCAGCGCCGCCGGGCCAGCTCGCCGAGCGCCTTGGCCGCGGGCCCCGACACCAGGCTCGTGACGTCGTGCCAGGGCTGGGTGGTGCGCGGCGACCGCGGCCGGTGCCGGTGACGCTGGCGGTCGAGGTGGTCGGAGGTGTCCCACCGGTCGGCGGTCACGTCGATGCCGCCGGCGAAGGCGAGGCAGTCGTCGACCACCACGATCTTCTGGTGGTGCGCCCCGCCCAACGGGTGGTGGGCGTCGACGCGCATCTGGAACCGGTCGGAGGTGCGCCGGTTGAGCAGCACGATGGGCACCAGCCCCCGGCCGAGCGCCTCGAACATGCCCAGGTCCCACTGGAGCACGCCGATGAACAGGTCGGGGTTGGCCTGGACGGCGGCCTCCAGCACCCGGCCCACCCGGTCCTCGCGGCCCCGGCCCGGCGAGCGGGGGTCCAGGCGGATGCGGGGGTCGAAGTCCCAGCCGATGAACAGCACCTGTCGCTGCGCCTGCAGCACGACCTGCTTGAGCGTGGCGAAGTAGTCGGCGGCGTCGACGAACACCGCGTGCTGGGTGGCCCGCTCGATGCGCCAGACCGTCTCGCCGGGGACGAGCACGCTGCCCGGCGACGGCGCCGGGTCGACCGGTTCCTGCGGGCTGGGCACGGCGGCGGAGAAACCGCCGGTGTCGGGGTCGGTGCTGGTGCCCTCGGCCGCGGTCACGGGTGCTTGCTGGCGTAGGCGGCCGCGGCGTCGCGCAGGCTCTTCGTCGGGCGCAGCCACGCACCGTCGACGGGGAGGGCGTCCAGGCGGACGCGGTCCAGCGGAGCCGCGAACGCCCCGGGCACGTCCTCGATGTCGACGAAGTGCAGCAGGTCCGAGGAGCTGGCGTACCCGGCGACCTCGGAGAAGGCCACCACGACGACGTCGGTGCCGGCGCGGGCCAGCTCCTCCAGCGGCTCGGCGAAGTTGCGGCCGTCACCGGAGAACACCACGAGGCGGCGCAGCCGGTGGCTGGCCGCCCGGACCTCGATGTGGTCGAGCATCGACTGGTCGATGTCGTCGTCGGGGCGGCTCTTGGGCCGGGCGAAGACCGAGTAGCCGAAGCTGCGCAGGGCCTCGACCCAGCCGCGCAGGCTGGTGACGTGCTGCGGGGGCACGTTGGCGAACACGCAGGCCTCGACGTCGTCGACGCCGTCCCGGCCGGGTTCGCCGGCCCCACCCACGAACCACGAGGCGATCGCGTCGAACCGCGGCCGCGACGCGGCCGTGGGCCGGGCCCCGATGACCGTGGCCAGCGTCATGTCGATGTTCGGGGCGTCCCAGACCAGCAGGTCGAGCGAGGGACGACGGTCGGTGGCCCGGTCGGTGGCCCGGTCGCCGTCGGCGGCCGGCGCCCAGCCGGGCTCGGGGTCGGGGCTGTCGGGCGAGGTCACCGGGCCAGTGTGCCCGGTGGACGCGACCGGGGGCGACGAGGTGCCCGGGGCGACCACCCGCGAGGGGGGCCCGGCCGGGGACGTCGCCCGCCGCGCCCTTCGTCGGCCCGGGGTCTGCACCCGACCATGGTCGCAGCCCGGGACGGAGCGCGATCGGATGGTCGCTGGCCGTGGCTCACAGGCATCTCCTAGAGTCCGGACCAAGTCGGACGAAATCGGGAGGAGGTGGGGCGGTGCAGACGACCAGGCGGGACCGCAAGCGCGAGCGGACCCGGCAGCTCATCCTCACCGAGGCCCGCCGACTGTTCCTCGAGCAGGGGTTCGACCGCACGACCGTGCTGCAGGTGGCCGAGGCCGCCGACGTGGCGGTGCAGACCGTGTTCAACCACGCGCCGAGCAAGGAGGCGCTGTTCTTCCTGGGCCGCATGCCCTTCCTGGAGGCCATGACCCGCCCGGTCGTCCCCACGCGGGACCGGACGGCGGCCGAGGCCCTCGTCGCGCAGCTGGCCGAGCAGACCCTGGGCTACCTCCGGTCCCTGGCCGACCCCGACAACCTGGCCATGGCCGCGCAGGTCGACTCGTCCCCCGCCCTGGCGCAGTACGAGCGCACGCTCCTCGCGCACTCCGAGGGCGACCTGGCCGCCGTCGTGGAGGAGCAGCTGCCCGGCACCGACGCCCGGCTGGCCGCCGCCCTGCTGGTCGCCATCACCCGCACCCACGCCCACGTGCACCGCCGCCGCATCGTCGGCGGCACCCCGCCGGCCGAGGCCCTGGTGCGCCTCGAGGAGGACCTCCCCCGGCACCTGGCCGCGGTGCTCGAGGTGGCCGCGCGGCCCGAGCCCGACCTCTCCGACCTCCCCGGGCCGATGCGGGCCGTCGCCGAGGCCTGACAGGCTGGGCCGGTGGAGACCACCAGCAGCCGAGAGGTGTACCGGAACCCGTGGACACGGGTGCGCGAGGACACGGTGGTGCTGGCCGACGGGAGCACGGGCGTCTACGGCGTGGTGGAGCGTCCCGACTACGCGGTGGTGCTGCCGGCCCAGGACGACGGGTTCTGGCTCGTCGAGCAGTACCGGCACCCCCTGGGTCGCCGGTCCTGGGAGTTCCCGCAGGGCGGGTGGCCGCCCGGGCACACGGGCTCCGCGGAGGACCTCGCCCGCACCGAGCTGGCCGAGGAGACCGGGTTCCGGGCCGGGCGGCTGCGTCACCTGGGCCGGCTCGACGACGCACCCGGGCTGTCGACCCAGCGCTTCGACGTCTGGCTGGCCACCGACCTGACCCCGGGCCCGCCGGCGCGCGAGGCCAGCGAGGCCGACATGGTGCAGGCCCTGGTCGCCGAGCGGGAGCTGGTCGCCCGCATCCGCTCGGGCGGGATCACCGACGCCTCGACGCTGGCGGCCTACGCGCTGCTGCTGGTGGACCGGGCCTGACGCCCGGCCGCAGGAGGCCGCACAGGCACGGGCCGCGGTGGGGCGGCTCAGGCGCGGCGGGGGGCCCAGCGGCGGGGCTGCCGGCGGTGGAACGCCTCGGGCCGCCGCGGCCGCCAGTCGACCCGCGCCAGGGCGTACTCGACCTCCCCGAGCTCGGCACCGGTGATCGGTGCGGTGCGGTCGTCCAGGTACGTCCGCCGCCAGGTGAGGCCCAGCTTCTCCATGACCCGCCGCGAACCGGTGTTCACCACCAGGGTGGTGGCGACGACCTCGTCGACGTCGGTGCCGGTGAAGGCCGCGTCGACCAGGGCCCGGGCACCCTCGGTGGCCAGCCCGCGACCCCACGCCGCCCGGCGCAGCCGGTAGCCCAGCTCCACCGCGGCGACGGACTCGGTGACCATGGGGCGCAGCTCGAACCAGCCGACGAAGGCGTCGGTGGCCCGGTCCTCGGCCGCCCAGTAGCCCAGCGGCAGCGGGCCGTGGTGGGCCAGCAGGCGGGGCAGGTCGCGGTCGCGCACCCGGGCGGGGGGCACCGGCCGCCCGGTCCCCAGGTGGCGCATGACCTCCGGGTCGCCGTGCAGGGCCACGACCGCGTCGCCGTCCGTCGCCCGGATCGGCCGCAGGCGCAACCGGGGGGTGACCAGCGGCGGGACGACGGGCTGCCGGCCCGGTCCGGGCACCGCGCGGGGCGGGCCCAACCGCCGCCTGAGGTCGATCGCCATCGTGCCCACGCTAGCCGCCCCGGCCCGCACCGTGGGTCACCACCATCGTGCTCGTCGTGTCGGAACGCCGACGTTCAGCGCATCATGGCGCAGAACGACCATCCAGATCGTCGACAATCTCGGCGTCCACAATCTCGACGATGTCGATGGTGTCCCCCGTGGTGGCGGGAGCGGGCTGGACGGCGTCCAGTCCGTACTTGTCCCGCAGGTACCGCTCCCGGTAGACGTGCTCGGCGTCGTCGACGACCGTTCGCATCAAGGTGGCGTTCAGACCGGCTCCGATCACCACTCCCAGGAGAGGTACGGCTTGACCGAGCTTGCGCTGGGTCAAGCGCATGCCGAGCCGGAGGAAGACCTGGTCCACGACCTTGGTGACGGCGCTCTTCCGCAGCTGCTGCCAGGTGGCCCTGCGCGCCAGTTGCTGGACGAGCTTGTTGAGCTGGAGGTAGGCAGCTGCCTTTCCGGTGGCGGCTGCCGTGCCGAGGCCTAGAACGCCGAGAGCGATCAGCCGTTCCTCGGGCTGGCGGACGTCGTAGCCGTAGTAGGCAGCCACGTGGGCGACCGCCCGGTTGGCACCCACCAGGACGGCGACGGCATCCGCGGCCAGCGTCCCCAGCACCATCCCGGCGCCTGGAGCCGCGCCTGCCCCAGCACCGACGATGCCTCCGCCGAGGATGGCGAGCTCCCCGCCGGAGACGGCGAGACCGGCAGCCGCTCCCTCGGCGGTCGCGGTGGCCATGTACGCCAGAGCGAGCTGCGGCCGCACCTTGTCGATGACATCGAGGTCCAGCGCGCGGATGTCGTCAACGTCCTCGACGTCGTGTCCGGCCTTCTGGAAGGACGACACCACCGCACCAGAACGCACGCTCGCCATGGCCGCACGCGAGGCCACGTCGGAGATGCCGGTGAACGCCTTCTCCAGGGCCTCCTCGAAGTGAGCGGCCCCGGGCACCGCATCCACCGACTCGTGCGCGCGGTGGGCCACCTGCTTGACCCGTGTCGACACGTTGCGAGGGACAAGGCTCTTCGAGGTGCCGTTCAGCTTGCCCTCGCGCCACTTCTCGACCGCAGCCCACGCCCGCGCGTCGTAGTCGGACATCTCCTCAGGCACCGTAGCGACCTCCATCGGCGTCGTCCCAGCTCTCAGCATTCACTGTGTCTCCTCGCCGTAGGGGGTCACGCCACCGAGATGCCTCCTGCCGTCGCGCTTCGTCGCACGTCGGTCAGCACTGTCACGATCCGCTTCACCTGGTCGTCGTCGAACAGCGACTGCGGGCCCTGCGGCGCGTTGTCGCTGAAGGGCGAGTCGAAGAGCCGGTCCACGGCCATCACGCCGTTGGCGGTCAGCTCGTCGACGACGAGCTCGATGAAGCGGAGCTGCGCGGCGCTGAAGCCGGTGCCGGCCGAGAACTCGGCGAACGCGGCCTCGGCGGCCCGGCGGTCGAGCCCGACGAGGGACCGCACGAAGATGCCCAGACCTTCTGCTTCCTGGCTCGCGCGTTCGATGTCCTCCCGGGACCCGGCGCCGGAGGCGAGCAGCATCGACTCCAGCTCCGCCAGATCCATGGCGGTGAGCTGCTGGTTGCGGCGCAGGCGCTGCAGCGCGACGTGGTCCTCGTGCTGCCGCAGGTACACCTGGGCTTTCTCCCGGAACCGGGCCAGGTCGGTGCCCGGACTGCTGAACGGCAGGACGACGGGCACGGCCGGCCCCGACTCGTCGGCGAAGTCCGTGTAGACGACGGCGCGCTTCTCGCGCTCGACGAAGCGGACCAGCCCGCGCACCCGGCGGCGGGCCATCTCGAGCCGCGGGAGGTCGACGTCGATCCACCACTCGTCCCCGGCCAGCTCGGCCAGCAGCTCGGCCTGCGCCTGCACCAGCGGGATGGACGTCTGCGTCAGCAGCGCCGAAGCGATGTCCCCCACCTGGGTGCGCAGCCGCTCGAACAGGACGCCGTCGTCATCGAGCCGGGCCAGCTGGCAGCGGAGGAGGAGCAGGTCGAAGCGCTTGGCCCCCTCGTCGTCCGTGCCTGCCGAGGTGGGCAGACCCACGAGGTGCTGACCGATCTCATCGGCCTTGACCGGATCCAGTCGGCGCCAGGCCGCCCAGTCGGCGTAGGTCTCGACCCACTGCCGGTGCGGGCGCACCAGTACGTTGTGCACGTTCATGCCGACGACGACGTCGTGCATCGCCCAGGCCAGGTCGACCCGCAGCCCCCGCTCGGACTGCTCCCCGTGGCCCACCTCGGGGAGGTCGGCGTCGGCGGTCAGGCGGGAGTCCAGCCCGGTGACCAGCCCCAGTCGGGCCTCGAAGAGGCGCTGGGTGAGGGACTTCTGCAGCGACCCGGTCGTCCCCGGCATGCCGGCGCCGAAGTACTCAACGTTCCCGCAGACGTCCAGCACCAGGAACTCGGTCTTGGGTGCGCCGGGCCCGAAGAGGTCCGGGCGCAGCCGGGTGCCGCGGCCGATCATCTGCCAGAACTTGCTGGCCGAGCGGACCAGCTTGAAGAACACCAAGTTGACGATCTCGGGCACGTCGACGCCGGTGTCGAGCATGTCCACCGAGATGGCGATGTGCGGCGCCTTCTCCGGCTCGCTGAACTCGTCGATGAGGTGCGCCGACATCGCGACCGCGTGGGTGATGACGGCGGCGAAACCACCCCCGAAACCCGGGTACTGGTCGTCGAAGCGCTGCTGGATGAACTGGGCGTGCGCCTGGTTCTTCGCGAAGATGATCGTCTTCCCGAGCCGGTCCCCGCCCGCGACCTTGATGCCGTGCTCCATGAGCGTGGCGAGCACGCGGTCGACGGTGTCGGCGTTGAAGAGGAACCGGTTGAGCTCCTCGGGGTCGACGCCGTCCGGGGCGGCGCCGTCGTCCGAGCCCCACTCGACGGCGTCCCACTCGTCCTTCTCCTCCTCGGAGAGGTCGTCGTACCGGATGCCCGAGCGCAGGAACCGGGTCGGGGCCGACAACGCCCGCGGCGGGGCGAGGTAGCCGTCGTCGATCGCGTCGCCCAGGGGGTAGGCGTCGGTGGGGACGCCGTCCTCGAGGTGGAACAGCGAGTAGGTGTTGCGGTCGATCTCGTCCTTGGGCGTGGCGGTCAGACCGACGAGCAGGGCGTCGAACCAGCTGAACAGTTCGCGGTACTTCTGGTAAACCGACCGATGCGCCTCGTCGACCACGACCAGGTCGAAGTGGCCCGGCCCGAAGAGCCGCCGGCCGCCGTCGGTGGCGTTGACCAGGTTGAGCATCGTCGGGTAGGTCGAGACGAACACGCGACCGTCGGCGGACTTCTCGTCGAGCAGGTTGATCGTGGTCACGTTCGGCAGGTGCGCCTTGAAGGCGTTGGCCGCCTGCTTGACCAGCACCTGGCGGTCGGCCAGGAACAGCACCCGCTTGACCCATCCCGCCCGCATGAGCTGGTCGACCAACGCGATGACGGTGCGGGTCTTGCCCGACCCCGTGGCCATCACCAGCAGCGCGGCCCGCTGCTTGTCGGTGAAGGCCTCGCCCACCGCGCGGATGGCACGGAGCTGGTACGGGCGCTCGACGATGGTGTCGCTGATCGGGATGTCGGCGAGGGAGGCCCGCATGCTGCGCCGCTGGACGAGCAGGTGCAGCTCGTCGGCGGTGCGGAAGCCCTCGACCCGGCGCGGCGGGTAGCCCGCGGCGTCGTCCCACATCCAGGTCTCGTAGCCGTTGGTCCAAAAGATGACCGGACGGCGTCCGTGCATCTGCTGCAGGGCGTCGGCGTACAGCTTGGCCTGATGCTGGCCGGCGTTCGGGTCGACGCTCGTGCGCTTCGCCTCGACGACCGCCAGCGGCAACCCGTCGGCACCCCACAGCACGTAGTCCGCTCGGCCGTTCCCCGACCCGACCGGCAGACCCGTCACCGGGTACTCGCGGTCACGGGGATCGGTGAGCTGCCAACCGGCTTCCCGGAGCAGCTCGTCGATGAGCGCCGTGCGAGTGGTGGCCTCGTCGTAGTCGTGGGTGTCGGCGACGGCGTGCGCGGCCTGGGCGTCGGCGATCTGCTGCCGCAGCTCGGCGATCTCGGCGGCCTGCGCCGCCGCGAGGTCGTCGCGTTCGCGGAGTGCCCGGGCGTGCTCCTCGTCCTGCTGGCGGAACTTCTCCGCCAGCTTGCGGACATCGTCGTGGCTGAGCGGGGCCGCTCGGCGCGCCAGAGCGGGGTCGAAGCGGGCCGCGACGGGGACGGCGCCGGGGATACGGGAGTAGCGCTGCGCGGTCCAGACGACCACGTGGAACAACTCGCGGGTGGCGTCGAGCGCCGCCTGGGGCGGGATGGGCTTGCTGTCGTGCACGGCGGTGTTGCCCAGCTTGCGCAGCAAGGTCAGCTTGGTGGTGATGCCCTGCGGCACCCGGTTCTTGAACGCCGGCTCGGCGATGCGGCCGGCGAGGTCGTCCCGGTAGGGCAGCGGTAGCGCGTCGACCGTGTAGACGTGAGCGACCACCTGCTCGGCGGCCCGGCGCGCATACATGCAGGTGCCGCGCGGGTCGGAGCCCAGGTAGGACTCGGCGCGGACGCAGTCGGCGTGGACGACGGGCCAGTCCTGCGCGAGGAAGCCGAAGTTGCTCATCGGTCGGTGCCCTGCCCCCGTCGGTCAGCGGCCTCGGGTGTCGCACGGTGGCCGAGGCGTCACCCTACGAGACTCCATCGTTTTCGTCTGGGTATCTGTCACGACGGCGTCCCGAAGCTGGTTTCGTCGCCCGGGGTCTTCTTGGCTCATCGCCGGCCTGAGCTGCTCTTTCGTCTTGCTCGACCACCTCGACTGCGGTATCGTTCGTACACGTGTTCGACTTAACGAGGAGGGGTTGTGGGTCTCGACGGCGGCTTCGACCCCTTCCCGGACGGTGGTGCCTTCGCGGGCGGTTCGGCGTCGGGCGGTGGCGATCTGCACGAGGAGGAGAAGGCCGCGGCGCGGGCCGCAGCCCGGCAGGTGTCGATGCAGCTGCCGGCCGACATCGCGGCCGTCCTGGCCAGCGCACAGGGCCTGGTCGGGGCCGAACCCGCCGGCGGCTCGGCGGTGCAGGCGGCCGAGTTGCTGGCCCGGGTGCGCGGTCTGACCCAGCTGCAGAACGTCGTCGACGCCGCTCGGGCGCAGGCCGTCCGGGCCGCCGAGTGCGCGCAGGCCGCCGAGTTCGACGGCCACAAGAGCATGAAGTCATGGCAGGTCGGCCACCTGAACGTCTCCCCGGCGACGGCAGCCCGTGCCGTGCGTGCCGGGCGCACCCTGGAGCAGCTGCCGGCCTGGGCCGCGGCTGCCGTCGAAGGGCGCGTGACCCCAGACCAGACGGCCGTGGTCGCAGCTGTCGCGACACCCGCCCGGCTGAGCGCGGCGGCTGAGCTGGGCGCCGACGTCGCCGAGATCGAGCAGACACTCCTTGACACCGCCACGGGCACTTCACCAGAAGCGCTCCCCGCGGTGACCAAGCGACTGCTCGACTGGATCGACCCCGACGGCCCCGAGCCCGACCCGACGAAGCAGCGCGAGCTGCATCTCACGCCCTCGGCGTCGGGCGGCGGCACCATCCACGGACGGCTCGACGCCCTCGGCTTCGAGAAGGTGTCCACCGTGCTGACAGCCTTCCAGCAGGCCGGCCGGATCGCCGACGACGACCGCAACCACGCCCAGCAGATGGGCGACGCCCTGGTGCAGCTGGCCGACGCCCAGCTGGCGTGCGGTGACGACGTGCCGATGCTGCGCAAGCACCGCGCCCAGGTCGCGGTCACCATCTCCGCCGAGGACCTGCTCGACACCGATGTCGTCAGCGACGCCGCCCGGCTCGGATCGGGCCAGATCGTCGCCAACACCACCGCCCAGCAGCTGTCCTGCGACTCGATCATCACCCGGGTGCTCTTCGGCCCCGACGGGATGCCGCTGAACATCGGCCGAGCGCAGCGCTTGGTGCCCGCCCACATCCGCAAGGCCGCCGAGGCCCGCGACGGAGGATGCGTCTTCGCCGGCTGCTCAGCCCCGACGTGGTGGTGCGACGCCCACCACGTCAGGGAGTGGGTCGCTGATCACGGTGAGACATCGGTGGAGAACACCGCGTTGCTGTGCGAACGGCACCACACGAAGGTGCATCACGGGTTCAAGGTCGAGTGGGAACAGAGCGAACGGCGATGGCGGACGTACCGAGGTGACGCAAGCGAAATCGTCGTCGGGTGGTCCGCGCACCAAGGGTGAGACCGTGAATCAAAGCTGCCCGGAGAAGGCCCGTTGCTGCAAAGATCGAGCAAGACAGGTCGCTTCGAACATTTGCTTTAGAGCTTTTCGTCGAAAACGTTGGACCTCGGCTCTGGCCGCAGCAAATCTCTCGATCTCAGGTTCTGGCGGCACTGGCACCGGAGCCTGCCGGAGATCGCCGATATTTATTCCGCGGACAGCCACTCCTTTCGTGCGCTGCGCCATCCAGTGGACCATCGCAGGTGTCTCCAATGCGGCCGCAACATACGACCCGGCGGCCCCGGCTATACGGAGGCGCGCGGAGTCCTGGGTGATGTTCGCACCGTCGAGAGAGGGTGGCACAACTCCTAGCCGGCCAACATGGCCGCGTATGGATATCACGAGATCGCCTGAAGCGACCGTCGACCGGCGGTACGAGTCCGCGATCTTCGCACTGGTCCGACGTATGGAGCCCGTCAATATCTCATTGTCCCGGATGTCGACAACGCGAATGTATGGAACACCGTCGGGTTCGTCGGGCCCAGGTTTCAGAATTCCATAGGTGATCGGGGATCGAGGGTCGACCCAGTCTTTGAGCTCACGCACGGAGTACCCCAGCATGTTTCGAACGGGGTCACCGAACATTTGATCGAAGATTGCTCCCGCTAGTCCGTCTGCAGCGGATTTTGCCCGACTCCAAGAGCGGACCACCGACTCGGCCTTGTCCAGGATCACCGCAAGCCGCCGCTGCTCATCGAGCGGCGGGAGCGGCAGGACCAGACCAAGAAGAGCGTTAGGGCTCAACCGAGGAAGGTTGGCTCCCGCCGATTGGGATGCCGACCAGGCGACGACCTCTGGTTGCCTCATGTAGTGGGTCAGGTAGCCGGCATCCAATCGGTTGCCGACCCGAATGGGCAGGATATCTGTACTGCACACACCGGAATAGTTGGGCCGAGCAATCTTAGCCAAGTTCGGCCTCAGTTTGCCGAAAAGGACGTGCGGTGCGTCGAAACGAAATTTATTGCTAGTTACCTGCGCTTCTCCGATGGATCGGCGCCCGATCAGCCGCCCGCCTCGCTCGATGTCCTCAAGGCCCACATAAGGAGTCGAGGGATCGAGGGTGGTCGGATCTGCACTGACTCGGTCTATGGCAGCAACCTCACCGAGGGATACGACCGGCCAATTCACGACAGTATGGCCTTCAGCTCCGCCAGGCCCTGTTGGATCTCCTTCTCCATCTGCTCCAGCTCGGCGATGATCTCCAGCGGGTCGCGGTACTCGACCTCCTCGTGGACGACCTCCTTGTAGCGGTTCAGGGAGAGGTCGTAGCCCTGGGCGACGATGTCGGCCTTGGTCACGGTGAAGCTCTGCTCGGTGCGGGCACGCTCGCGTTCGCTGTCGCGCTCGGCCCAGCGGGCCAGGGCGTCCGGCAGGTCGTTCGCCATCGTCGGGTTCCGCTTGTCGTCGAGGGTGAAGCCGTCGGCGCGCACGTCGTAGAACCAGACATCCTCGGTGCCGCCCGAGTCGGTGCGGGTGAAGAAGAGGATCGCCGTCGACACCCCGGCGTACGGCTTGAACACACCACTGGGCAGCTTCACCACGCCGTCCAGCTTCTGGTCCTCGACCAGCATCCGGCGCAACGCCTTGTGCGCCGTCGACGACCCGAACAGCACGCCGTCGGGCACGATCACCGCCGCGCGGCCACCGGGCTTGAGCAGCCTGAGGAACAGCGCCATGAACAGCAACTCGGTCTTGCGGGTCTTCACGACCTTCTGCAGATCCTTGGCCACCGTCTCGGCATCCAGGCTGCCGGCGAACGGCGGGTTCGCCAGGATCAACGAGTACCTGCCCTCGTCACCGCTGGCGCCCTCGCTCAACGAGTCGCGATAGCGGATGTCGGGCTGCTCGACCCCGTGCAGCAGCATGTTCATGCTGCCGATGCGCAGCATCGTCGAGTCAAAGTCGTAGCCGTGGAACATCTCGTGGTGGAACTGCCGACTGGCGCCGGCGTCGTGGAAGAGCCCCGCATGCTCACGGCGCAGGTACTCCCCCGCCGCCACCAGAAATCCGGCCGTCCCGCAGGCCGGGTCGCAGATGGTATCGCCCGGCTTGGGCGCCGTCATCGCGACCATCAGCTCGATGATGTGCCGCGGCGTCCGGAACTGGCCGTTGTGCCCGGCCGTGGCGATCTTGCCCAGCATGTACTCGTACAGATCGCCATTGGTGTCCCGGTCCTCCATCGGCAGCTCGTCGAGCATGTCGACCACCCGGGCCAGCAGCGCGGGCGTGGGAATGGTGAACCGGGCATCCCGCATGTGGTGCGCGTAGGTGGAGTCGTCGCCACCAAGCCGCTGCAGGAACGGGAACACACCCTGCGCGACCAGCGCATGCATGACGCCGGGCTCCTCGTTCTTGAGGTACTGCCAGCGCAGGTTCTGCTCGTCCGGGCCGAACACCGGGTTCTGCACCGGCTTGCCGGTGAGCTTCGCCCGCGCCTCGGCGTTGGTCTGCAGGTTGTCCAGCCTGCGGATGAACAGCAGGTAGGTGATCTGCTCGATCACCTCCAGCGGGTTCGAGATCCCGCCGGACCAGAACGAGTCCCACACCCGGTCGATCGTGGACTTGACCGACCCCTGGAGCACCGTCACCGACCGACCGTAACCGGCACTCACCGGCGCCTGCGCCACCACCCACCGCGGCGTGGCGGTTGCTGCGCGTCCACCTGCTCGGGCTCGGCGGGGGGCGGCCGGTGCGCCCGCCACTCGGCCACCCGCTCCTCCTCGTCGTGCATGCGGACCACCAGCGGCGGCCCGTCCAGCGGTTGCCGCCAGGCGGCGGCCACCCGGGCGTTGAACTCGCGGACGGCGGCGCGCACCCGGTCCTCGCTGGTGAGGCCGGCCAGCCGGCCGGGCAGGTCGTCGCGCTCGCGGCCCAGCGCCAGGGACGGCGGCAGGAACGAGGCGTCGGGCTCCTGCCGGCGGGCCCAGGCCATCGCCCAGGCGTAGGTGTCCTCGGGCCCGTCGCGCCGCGGGAGGGGCTTGCCGGCACCGGGCAGGTCGGCGAAGTCACCCCGCTCGTCCGCCGTCCGGATCTGGTGCTCGACCCAGGTCTCGAACGCCATGCCCTCGGGCTTGCGCTGCGTCACCCCGCCGATCGTCCCAGCCTCAGGCGGGCGCGACCACCGCGCGGTCGACGATCTCGGTGACCGCGGTGCTGGCGGGGAGGGTGCCCAGCACGCTGCCCCGGTCACCGGCCAGCCGGGTGGCGCAGAAGGCGTCGGCCACCGCACCCGGGGCGTGTTGCAGCAGCAGCGAGCCCTGCAGGCACAGCGCCAGCTGGCCGGCCACCCGCCGGGCGCGGAACGCCAGGTCGGCGGGGTCGGCGAGCTCGGCGCGCAGGCCGGCGACCGCGGCGTCGAACCGGTCGTCGGCCCCGGTCGCGGCCTCGACCTCGGCCAGCACGGCGGCCACCGAGGCGGAGTCGCGCTCCATCGCCCGCAGCACGTCGAGGGCGATGACGTTGCCGCTGCCCTCCCAGATCGAGTTCAGCGGCGCCTGCCGGTAGAGCCGGGGCAGCACCGACTCCTCGACGTACCCGTTGCCGCCGAGCACCTCGAGGGCCTCGGCCACCACGGCCGGCGTGCGCTTGCAGACGAAGAACTTGGCGGCCGCGCCGGCCAGCCGCAGGAAGTCTGCCTCGCCGGCGTCCTGCGCGGCGGCCAGCCGGATCGCCAGCGCGGTGGCGGCCTCGCTCTCCACCGCGACGTCGGCCAGCACGTTCTGCATGAGCGGCTGGTCGACCAGCAGCGCACCGAACGCCGACCGGTGCCGGGCGTGGTGCAGGGCCTGGGTCAGCGCCGCGCGGACCGTGGCGGCCGAGCCCAGCACGCAGTCCAGCCGGGTGGTGGTGACCATGTCGAGGATGGCCCGCACCCCGCGGCCGGGCTCCCCGACCAGCCAGCCCACCGTCCGGTCGAACTCGACCTCCGAGGAGGCGTTGGCACGGTCGCCCAGCTTGTCCTTGAGGCGCTGCAACCGGAACACGTTGCGCTCGCCGTCGGGCAGCATGCGCGGCACCAGGAAGCAGGAGACGCCCTCCTCGGTCTGCGCCAGCACCAGGAACAGGTCGCTCATCGGCGCCGACGTGAACCACTTGTGCCCGGTGAGGTGATAGGTGCCGTCGATGCGGGCGACCGCGCGGGTGGTCCCGGCCCGCACGTCGGAACCGCCCTGCTTCTCGGTCATGCCCATCCCGGCGACCAGGCCGGCCTTGGTGCGCGGGTCGGCCAGGCCGAACTCGTAGGACGTCGAGGTCAGCCCGGGCTCGAAGACCACGGCGAGCTCGGGTGCCCGGCGCAGCGCGGGGACGACGGCGTAGGTCATCGTCACCGGGCAGCCGTGGCCGGCCTCCACCTGCGTCCAGCCCAGGTAGCCGACCGCACGGCGCACGTGCGCGTGGGCGTCGCCGGCCGCGGCCAGAGCCCACGGGGTGCCGGCCAGCCCGTGGCCCACGGCGGCGCTCATCAGCTCGTGCCAGGACGGGTGGAACTCGACCTCGTCGATGCGGTGCCCGGTGCGGTCGTGGGTGCGCAGCACCGGGGGGTTCTCGTTCGCCTGCCGGCCCCACTCGGCGGCCTGGTCGCTGCCGGCCAGCGCGCCGAGGTCCTCCAGCGAGTCCAGGGTCAGCTCGTCGGCGTGCCGCAGGCACGCCTCGACCAGCGCGGTGTCCCCGCCGACCGGGTCGTGCCCGACCAGCGGCGGCACCTGGTTGGTCACCGTGTGGGTCGCGTGCACCCCGTGACCCTACGGCCCGGCCCGACGGCCGGCGGCGGTCGAGCCGGGTCAGGGACGGACCAGCCGCTGCAGCGCGAAGGCGGCCAGCGGCACGTAGCCCACGACCGGCAGGAGCGGCCCGGACACCCGCAGGCCGGTCGTCGTCCCGCCGTCGGGCCCGGGACGCACCCAGTGCACGAGGACCAGCGTGCCCGGGCCGATGTCGACCGACCAGGTCCACTCCCGGGCCGCGTCGTCCACGGCGTCGACGACGAAGGGCGCCCGGAGCCCGAGCGGGCCCACGACCCGGCCGGTGACGCCCGGGTCGATGCGCACGGCGTCGGTCTCCACGCCCCGGATCTGCGGCGACCAGTCCGACCACTTGGCCGGGTGCAGGTAGCGGTCCCACGCCTCGTCGGGGTGGACGCTTCCGGTGGCGTGCAGCCGCAGCGAGCTCATGCCGCCCCCCATATCCAGGTGGGTTCCACGTGGAACGTGATCAGGCCGGTGGGCCGCCGAGCAGCAGCGCGCGGAGCAGGTGCATGCCGACGGTGACGGTGCGCCCGCGGAACGCGGCCCGGTCGCCGGGGACGACCAGCGAGCGGGTCACCACCCCCTCGGGACCCACGGCGCACAGGTGCACCGTCCCGACAGGCTTGTCGGGGCTGCCGCCGCCCGGGCCGGCGATGCCGGTGACCCCGATGCCGACGTCGGCGCCCAGCCGCGCGCGGGCGCCGTCGGCGAGCTGCCGGGCCACCTCGGGGCTGACCGCACCGACCGTCGCGAGGGTCTCGGCCGACACCCCCAGCAGCTGCTCCTTGGCGCTCTTGGCGTAGGAGACGATGCCGCCCGGCACCCACGCCGAGGCCCCGGGACGGTCGATGAGCCGGGCCACCAGCTGCCCGCCGGTGCACGACTCGGCCGTGGCGACGGTGAGCGACCGCTCCTCCAGCGCGCCGGCGACCAGGGTGTCGACGTCGGGGCCCTCGCTGAACAGGGTGGCCGCGTAGTCGGCACGCACCGCGTCGACCAGGTGCCCGTAGGCGCCGGCCGCGTCGGGGGCGTAGCGGGTGACGATCTCGAGCTCGCCGTCGCGCAGGCAGGTGGTGATCTCCAGGCCGGTGAGCTGGTCCTCGACCCGGCGCAGCGTGGCCGCCAGCTCCGACTCGGGGGTGCCCCACAGCCGCAGGGTGTCCTGCCGCAGCTCGACCGCGCGGTCCAGCACGGCGCGGACCGGCGCCGCCTCGAGCGCGGCCGGCCACATCGCCTGCAGCTCGCTGGGCGGCCCGGGCAGGACGACGACCGGCGGTCCGTCACCCTCGGCCGGCGGGACGACGAGACCCGGCGCGGTGCCCACCGGCTCCAGCACGACGGCGCCGTGCGGCACCCGGGCCTGCTTGCGGGTGCCGGCCTCGGTGGCGGCCGGGTCGACCCGCCACCCCCGACGGGCCATCAGGCGCTCGACGATCGCGGCGATGCGCCCGGCCAGCTCCTCGTCGACGGCCGACGGGCGGCCGCAGAAGTCACCGACCACCTCGGCGGTCAGGTCGTCGGCGGTGGGCCCGAGCCCGCCCGAGGTGAGCACCAGGTCGTTGGTCGACGAGAGGTGGGACAACGCCGAGCGCAGGTCCTCGGGCCGGTCGCCGACGACGACCACCTGACCGACGTCCAGCCCCCGCCGGCGCAGCTGCTCGGCCAGCCACGGACCGTTGCGGTCGGTGACCCGGCCGGTCAGGACCTCGGTGCCGGTGACGACGATCCCTGCGCGTGCTCCCACGGATCCGACAGTAGGCGCCGCTACGGTGGCCCGCGTGAGCCAGCCGCCGTACCCCCCGCAGCCCTCGGCCGAGAACGTCCCCGGCCGCCAGCCGGAGCCGCCGTACGACCCGGCCCACCCGCCGCACGCCACCGAGCCGGCCTACGACCCGGCGTACCCGCCGCAGCCGACCGGGCCGATGGAGGGCGCCTTCCCGGCCCCGCCGCCGCTGCCGGGCCCGGAGGTCTCGACCGGCCCGCGCGTGGGCGCGCGGCCACGGGGCCCGCGCGGTCCGCGGGACCGCAGCACCGCCGACCGGGCCGCCCTCACCGCGAGCGTGGTCGGCGTGGTCGGGCTCGTGCTCCTGCTCCTCGGGCTGTCGCTGGCCCCAGTCTCCGGTGCCGCCTCCGCGTGGACCGCCCTCCCCGCGTGGGCGGTCTTCGCCACGCTGGCCGGGCTGCTCGCCCTGGTCCCGCACGTCCCCAGCCGCGGGGGTCTGGACCGCACCCAGGCCTGGCAGCTGGGTGCCGCCGGCGCCGCCGGGGTCGGCCTGTTCTGGGTGCTGGTGGTCGTGTTCACCGGCGCGGCGGCCAGCAACCGGGGGTTCGTGCTGACCCTGGCCACCGTGCTGCTGGCCGGCGGCGTCTGGCTGGCGCGCCGCCGAGCCTCCTGACGCGCAGGTCGCTCAGCCCGGGCCGCCCCGGCCGTTCCCGTTCCCGCCGGCGTTGCCGTTCCCCGCGTTGCCGTTGCCGTTGCCGTTCCCGTTGCCCGGGTTGCCGCCGCCGTTCCCGGTGCCCGGTCGCGGTCCGGGTCCCGCCGGGGGCTCGACCGCGGTCGGCGCGGGCGCCTGCGGCGCCGGGGCCACGGTGTTGACCTGGGTCACCGGCGCCGGTGGCTGCGCCGGAGCCTCGGTCGGAGCCTCGGTCGGCGCCTCGGTCGTGGGGACGGCGGCCGAGGCGTAGCGCACGGTGACCGAGCTGCCGGCGGTCAGTGGCGTACCGGTGGGGTCCACCGCGGTCACCAGCCCGGCGCCGGTCCCGTCGCCGACGACCTCCTCGGGGACCACCGCGAGCCCGAGCGCGGTCAGCTCCGCGGTCACCTCCTCGAGCGGGCGGCCCACGTAGTCCGCGCCGTCGAGGACGACGGGAGCGGGGGTCGCCACCCCCTCGGTCGAGCCGCTCGCCGAGCCGCTGGTGGCGGCCGAGGCCGTGGCGCCCCCGGGCGCGGTGGAGCCGCCGAGCCCCAGCAGCGCCGCCGTACCGCCACCCACCAGCAGCAGCGCGGCGAGGACGCCGGCCGGCACCAGCCCTCGCCGACGCCGGGTCGCACCCGTGGTCGCCGTCCCCGCCGTGGCCACCGAGCCGGTGGGGACCGCGGCGGCCGAGGCGGCCGTCGCGCCGTCGCCGCCGGCCCCGGCGGCGGTGGTGGGCACGAGGCCGGGGTCGAGCAGCGCGGTGACCCCGGCCGGTGGCACCAGGTCCAGCAGCTCGGTGGGTTCCTCGCCGGCGCCGGGACGGGCCCGGGCCGCCGCGGCGACCACGGCGTCCCCGTCGGGCAGCCGCGCGGCGGCGTCCTTGACCAGCATCGCGGCCACCAGCTCGCGCACCGGCGCCGGTACGGAGTCCGGGAGCTGCTCGGGTTCGTCCCGGATCTGGCGCAGCGCCACCGCGACCGAGCTGGCGCCCTCGAAGGCGCGACGGCCGGCGAGCAGCTCGTAGGCGACCATGCCGAGCGCGTAGACGTCGCTGGCGGGGGTGGCCGCCTCGCCGCGCGCCTGCTCCGGCGACAGGTAGTGCGCGGTGCCGATGACCTGCCCGGTGCGGGTGAGCGCGACGCTCTCGGCCGACCACGAGATGCCGAAGTCGGTGACCGCGACCGACCCGTCGGGCCGCAGCAGCAGGTTCGCCGGCTTCACGTCGCGGTGCACGACCCCCATCTCGTGCGCCGCACCCAGCCCGGCGGCGGCCTGGGCCACCACCTCGACCACCTGCTCCGGCGGCAGTGCCCCCAGCCGCCGGCGCACGGCGGCCAGCGACTCGCCGAGCACCAGCTCCATCACCAGGTAGGCCAGGGCCTCGCCGTCGGCGGCGGTGGTCTCCCCGTAGTCGTACACCGCGACCACGTTGCGGTGGGCCAGCAGCGCGGCGTGCCGGGCCTCGGCCCGGAAGCGGCCGAGGAACTCGGACTCGCCCGCGTACTCGCTGCGCAGCACCTTCACGGCGACCGGCCGGCCCAGCCGCTGGTCGTGGCCGCGCCACACCTGGCCCATGCCGCCGGAGCCCACACGGGAGCGCAGCTCGTACCGACCACCGAGGACCTGCATCGCCGTGGACATCGGCGACCATGGTGCCTGGCCGAGGCAGCCGCGGCGATCCGGTGTCAGGAACCCGCCGCCCAGGGATCGAGAAGGGGCACCCCTAGCGGGGCGAAGTCGGCCGTGTTGCGGGTGACCACCACGAAGTCCGCCACGGCAGCCGTCGCCGCGATGAGGGCGTCCCGCTCCGGCCGTGGATCGGGGACGCGCATCGAGGCGGCGCGTCGGACGACCGGCACGTCGACCGGCAGCACGCGCCCGCCGAACGCCGGCAGCAGTCCGTCCTCCAGCCACCGGCGCAGCACAGCTCCCCGGTCCGGGTCCCGGCGTGCGACCCGCTCCACGCCGATCTCGACCCCGAGCACGGTGATCGCGCTGATGAAGAGGTTGTGCGCCACCTGCCCGCGCGCCCACGCCTGCACCCGGGCGTCCATGCGCCGGGTCGACTTTGCGCAGTTCGCCGACGACGTCCGTGTCCAGCAGGTAGGTCACAGGTCGGGGACCCTGAGGTCGATGGTGGCCCGGCCCGGCTCGAGGTCGACGTCGTCGTCCGCGCTCAGCAGGTCGACGATGTCCCGCCCGCCGCCCACAACTGCTCGTAGGTCTCGATGGACAGCAGCACGTGCGACGGCCGGCCACGGTCGGTGATGACCACCGGCGCACGACCAGCGGCGCGCTTGGCGGCGCTGACGTCCTGGTTGAACTCTCGAGCCGTGATGATCGCCATGACACCTCCCGATCAGTACCTACGTACCTACACGGGGACCACCTGTCAGGCGGAGGAACTCCGACGCCACCGATCGCCGTCCCCGGCTGGTGGGGCGTCCGACCAGCGGTGCACTCCTAGAACGCCTGCCCGGCGACATCGGTCAGCCGGGCAGGCCCCGGACCGCTGCGTCCAACTCGGCCACGAGCCGGGCCGGCCGCGACCGCCCGCCCGGTGCGGCCGGGTAGCGCAGCAGCACCGCACGCACCCGGGGGCCCGCGCGCCCGGCCAGGTCCGCGACCCCGGCACCCGAGCCGGTCAGCTCGGCCACCCGCGCTGCGCACGCAGCCGACCGCAGGACGTGCCCCACCTGGGTCGCCTGCGCGAGGGGGTGCAGGTAGGCCGCGGCCGCTGCGTCTCCGCACGCCTGCGCGCCGAGCCGGGCGACCTCGGTGGGGGCCGCCTCCGCGGCCCGGTGGGCGGCGAAGGCCGCCGTCCGCTGCGCAACGGTGCGCGGGCCGCCCCCGGCGAACGTCCGCGCCGCGGCGAGCGCCTCCCGCGGTCGGACGTCGTCGGGCACCGCGTCCTCGAACCCGGGCAGCACGAGGTCGGCGCAGTCGGCGGCGAACGCCACCACCGCCCGGATGTCGTCCAGGGTCAGGTCCACGGCGGCGACCATCAGGCGAACAGGCCCGAGCCCCACCAGTCGTCGGGGCCGGACAGGCCCGGCGGGCAGGCGAAGACCCCTGAGGACGTGTGCTTGACGTACTCATTCATCTTGTCGGTGCGCAGGTTGCGCTGCACCTGCACGAACCCGGTGGCCGGGTCGGACTGGTAGCAGAGGAAGAACAGCCCGGCGTCCAGCCGCCCCAGCCCGTCGGACCCGTCGACGAAGCTGTACCCGCGCCGCAGGATCGCCGTCCCGGCGTTGCTGGGGTGGGCCAGGGCCACGTGTGAGGTCGGCGGCAGCGCGCCCAGGTCGACGGGGTCGAACTCCTCGGTGGCGCCGATCGGGGCACCGCTGCCCTTGGTGCGGCCGATGGTGTCCTGCTGGTCGCGCAGGTTCTGCCGGTCCCAGACCTCGATCAGCATGCGGATGCGGCGGCTCACCAGGTAGGAACCGCCGTCCATCCAGGTACCGGTGCCCGAGACCCAGACGAACCGGTCGAGCGCCTGCGGCTGGTCGGCCTTGAGGTTGTCGGTGCCGTCCTTGAACCCGAACAGGTTGCGCGGGGTGGACTGGTCCGACGTCGTCGACGACGTCCGGCCGAACCCCAGCTGCGACCACCGGACGCCGACCACCCCCTGGCCGATGCGGGCCAGGTTGCGCACCGCGTGGACGGCGACCTGCGGGTCGTCGGCGCACGCCTGGACGCAGAGGTCACCGCCGCTGATCTCCGGCCGCAGCTCCTCACCGGCGAAGGCGGGCAGCTCGACCAGCTCGGCCGGCTGCCGGTCGGCCAGGCCGAACCGGTCGACGCCGTCGGCGGTGCGGAAGAGCGTGGGTCCGAACCCGATGGTCAGCGTCAACCCGGCCGGGGGCAGGCCGATGGCCTCGCCGGTGTCGTCCGGCGGGGCGTACTCGTTGCCGGTCACCGCGCCGACCGGGCCGGCGTCCTCACCGCGGGTCATCCGGCGGGCCGCCTCGGTCCAGGCCTGCAGCATCCGCACCAGGGTCGCGCGGTCGTCGGTGGTGACGTCGAAGGCGACGAAGTGCAGCCGGTCCTGGGCCGGGGTGGTGATGCCCGCCTGGTGGGTGCCCTCGAAGGGCACCGCCCCACCGGTGGTCGACCCGGCCGCGGCGCCGCCCTCGACCGCCGACGCCGCTCGGCCGGCCGCGACGCCACCGGCTCCGAGGGCGACGACACCGGCCGCGCCGACGCCGGCCGCGCCGAAGAAGTCGCGTCGGGAGAGCTTCATGACCCCACTGTCCCCGATCAGCCCGCGACGACGGCGGGCACCTGGCTGACCTGGGCCGCGAGGGCGTTGAGCGAGTCCGACAGCCCCTGCACCTGGGCGGGGGTCAGGGCCGTGTAGAGCACGAACCCGTCACCGGCGGCGAACTGCGCGAGCTCGGCCTGGGTGGCGGCGAAGGCCTCGTCGAGCGCGGTGGCCAGGTCGGGGTCGGCCTCGGCGATGACCGGGCGCAGCGAGGTGATCGCGGCCTGGGAGCCGTCGAGGTTGGCCTGGAAGTCCCAGAGGTCGGTGTGGGAGTAGCGGTCCTCCTCGCCGGTGATCTTGCTGCTCGCGATCTCGTCGAGCAGCCCGAGCGCACCGTTGGCCAGGTCCAGGGGCTGCAGCTCGAGCGACTGCACCCGGGTGGCCAGGTCGTCGACGTCGGACAGGAGCTGGTCGGCCACCGGGCCCGACTGCGACAGGTCACCGGTGGCCCACAGGTCGCGCTCGAGCACGTGGAAGCCGGTCCAGGCGTCGCCCTCCTCCACGTCGTTCTCGCGGGCGTCGATCTTGGGGTCGAGGTCGCCGAAGCTCTCGGCCACGGGCTCGATGCGCTCGTAGTACGTCCGGGTCTCGGGGTAGAGCGCCTGCGCCTGCGCGACGTCGCCGGCCTGCACCGCGGCGACGAAGGCCTGGGTCTGCTCCTGCAGCGCGGTGACCTGGCTGGTCACGTAGCGGGTGTAGTCGGTGACCGCGGCCTGCAGCGCCTCGTCGTCGGAGAGCTGTTCGGCCTCACCGGTCACGGTGAGGGCGTTGCGGATGCCGTCGCCGGTCATGCCCGGCTTGCACGCGGTCTGGTAGTCCCCGGCCGGCAGCTCCACCAGCAACGAGCGGGCCACCCCGGGCGCGATGTTCTCGACCTCGCCCATGATCCGGTCGCCCTCGGCGTAGACGTAGAACTCGGTGATCGAGCTGCCGTTGTTGGTCACGGTGAACTCGTGGGTGCCGGCCTCGAGCTCCGTGGCGTCGACCTCGCAGCTCGTGTCGCTGGCGGCCACCGCGATGTCGTCGGAGGCCTCACCCCCGCCGCTGCCGGCGTCGGCCCCGCCGCCGCAGGCGGCCAGCAGGGCGAGGGAGGCGGCTCCAGCCGCGACGAGGGCGGTCCTGCGGGTACTACGCGTGCGCATCGACGTGCTCCGTGGTCTTCGACGGGGTGGTGGTCCGGGCCGAGCGACCCGGGAGGAGGAAGAGCACCAGCACCGGGACGAGGTAGGCCAGGTAGGCCACGACCTCGAGCACGGTCGGCTGGGCCGAGATGTGGAACACGCCGTCGAGCACCGCGCCGTACCAGCTGCCCGGCTGCAGCCACGCGGACGCGTCGTAGGCGTAGGTGGTCAGGCCGGGCAGGACGCCGGCCTCCTGGAAGTCGTGGACGCCGTACTTGAAGATGCCGGCGGCCACGAGCACCAGCAGGACCCCGCTGACGGTGAAGAACCGCGACAGGTCGATGCGCACGGCACCGGCGTAGAGCAGCCCGCCGAGGACGACGGCGCTGGCGAGCCCGGCGGCCAGCCCGACCAGCGGGGTGGCGCTCACCGCGCCCTGGGCGGAGGCGAAGAACAGCAGGGTGGTCTCGAGGCCCTCGCGGACCACCGAGGCGAACGCGATGCCCACCACGGCGCCGAGCCCGAGGCCCACGGCGTCGTCGAGCTTGCCGCGCAGCTCGCCCGACAGCTGCCGGGCGGTGCGCCGCATCCAGAAGATCATCCAGGTGACGAGCGCGACGGCGACCACGGAGGTGATCGCGTCGAAGAGCTCCTGACCCGGCCCACCGAGCACGGTGGACGAGACGTAGGACAGCACCGCGCCGAACCCGATCGACAGGACGACGGCGGCCGCCACCCCACCCCAGACCGGCAGCAGGTGCTGGCGGCGGCCGGTCTTGACCAGGTAGGCGACCAGCACGCTGACGACGAGGACCATCTCCAGGCCCTCGCGCAGCCCGATCAGGTAGCTGGGGAAGAACAGCGCACCCACGGCAGCCTCCGACGGACGGGAACCCCCGGCCGACCGGCTGAGGGCAGGCATACCTTAGGCCCAGCCCGGCGGTACGAATAGAGGCCCCAGGGAGTTCCCAGCTGGCTGGGGACTCCCCGGGGCCCCGGGTGCGGCCCCCGCGCACGTCACGGGGGCCGTTCCCTCAGCTCACCTCAGTGCTCGACCTCGAACCGGTCGTTGTCCATGACCTTGGTCCACGCGTCGGCGAAGTCCTGCGCGAACTGCTCGGCGGCGTCGTCGGAGGAGTAGACCTCGACGATCCCGCGCAGGATGGCGTTGGAGTTGAAGACCAGGTCGGCGGCGGTGGCGGTGTGCACCACGGAGCCGTCGGCGGCCAGGCCCTCGTAGACGTCCTCGGCGTCGCGCGAGGTCCGCCACTGGATGCCGAGGTCCAGGATCGTCCGGAAGAAGTCCTGGCTCAGCACGCCCACCCGGTCGGTGAACACGCCGTGCTGCACGCCGCCGGTGTTGGCACCCAGCACCCGCAGGCCGCCGACCAGCACGGTCATCTCCTTGGCGGTCAGGCCCAGGGTGAAGGCCTTGTCAACCAGCAGCTGCTCGGGCTGCAGCTTGCTGCCCGGCAGCAGGTAGCTGCGGAACCCGTCGGCGCGGGGCTCGAGCCACCGGAAGTTCTCCGGGTCGGTCTGCTCCTGCGTGGCGTCGGTGCGGCCGGGGGTGAAGCCCACGGTCACCGGGACCCCGGCGTCGGCGGCGGCCTTCTCCACCGCGGCGGTGCCGGCGAGCACCACCAGGTCGGCGAAGGAGACGCGCTTGCCGGTCTCGGCCTCGAAGTCGGCCTTGACCTGCTCGATCGCCGGGATGACCTCGTCGACACCGGCGTTGGCCGCCCAGCCGCGCTGCGGCTCGAGCCGGATGCGACCGCCGTTGGCGCCACCGCGCTTGTCGGTGTCGCGGTAGGACGCCGCCGCCGACCAGGCCAGGTGCACCAGCTGGGAGACGGTCGGGCCGGCGGCCAGCAGCCGCTGCTTCAGGTCGGCGACCTCGGCCTCGCCCACCAGCTCGTGGTCGACGGCCGGCACCGGGTCCTGCCAGACGAGCTCCTCGGTCGGGACGTCGGGGCCCAGGTAGCGGGAGACCGGGCCCATGTCGCGGTGCAGCAGCTTGAACCAGGCGCGGGCGTAGGCGTCGGCGAAGTACTCCGGGTCCTCGTAGAACTTCTTCGAGATCTCGCGGAAACCGGGGTCGCGGACGAGGGCCATGTCGGTGGTGGCCATCATCGGCGGGTTCTTCTTGCCCTCGATGTGCGCGTCGGCGACGAGCTCCTGCGCCTCGGGGTTGGTCGGGTGCCACTGCTTGGCCCCGGCCGGGCTCTCGCCGAGCTCCCAGTCGTAGGAGAACAGCATCTCGAAGTAGGTGTTGTCCCACGTCGTGGGCGTGGGGGTCCAGGCTCCCTCGAGACCACTGGTGATGGTGTCGGCGCCCTTGCCGGTGCCGAACTCGTTCTTCCAGCCCAGGCCGTTGCCGTGCACCGGGCAGCCGTTCGGCTCGGGCCCGACGAGCTCGGGGTTGCCGGCGCCGTGGGTCTTGCCGAAGGTGTGCCCGCCGGCGATGAGGGCGACGGTCTCCTCGTCGTTCATGCCCATGCGGCTGAAGGTGACCCGGATGTCGTGCGCCGAGCCCACCGGGTCGGGCTTGCCCTGCGGACCCTCGGGGTTGACGTAGATCAGGCCCATCGTGACGGCGGCGAGGTGACCCTCGTCCAGGTCGAGCGGGGTGCTCGCATCGGCGTACCGCTCGTCGCCGAGCCAGGTGTCCTCGGGGCCCCAGAAGACCTCGCTGGGCTGCCACTGGTCCTTGCGGCCGAAGGCGAAGCCGAAGGTCTTCAGGCCCATGTCGTCGTGGGCGACGTTGCCGGCGAGCACGAGCAGGTCGGCCCAGGAGATCTTGCGGCCGTACTTCTGCTTGATCGGCAGCAGCAGGCGGCGCGCCTTGTCCAGGTTGGCGTTGTCGGGCCAGCTGTTGAGCGGGGCGAAGCGCTGCCCGCCCTCGCCACCGCCGCCGCGCCCGTCGGCGCTGCGGTAGGTGCCCGCCGCGTGCCAGGACATGCGGATGAACAGCGGGCCGTAGTGGCCCCAGTCGGCCGGCCACCACTCCTGCGAGGTGTGCATGACCTCGACGACGTCGCGCTTGAGCGCCTCGACGTCGAGCTTCGCGAACTCCGCGGCGTAGTCGAAGTCGGGGCCCAGCGGGTCGTTGGCGGCGGCGGAGCGGTCGAGCACCCGGAGGTCGACCTGGTTGGGCCACCAGTCCTGCTCGGTGCGGGGGCGCCCGCCGTGGACCGGCTCGGGCGACTTGATCGCCGGGTTCTCGCTCTCGCTGGTGCTGGCCGAGTTCGCCTTGGCGACCTCGGTCTGGTCGTAGTCCTCGGCCGGGACCGTGGACTTGTCGTGCTCGCTCATCGCGTGCCTCTCTCTGCTGGGCTGTCGAGGGTGGGCAGGACGGTGGGTGCCGCGTGGCATGCGCGGCACAGACCCCAGTAGATGACCTCGGCCTCGTCGACGACGAAGCCGCGGTTGTCCGACGGGGTCAGACAGGGGGCCGCGCCGACCGAGCAGTCGACGTCGGCGATGGCGCCGCACGAGCGGCAGACCAGGTGGTGGTGGTTGTCGCCCACCCGCACCTCGTAGCGGGCGACCGAGCCCTGCGGCTCGATGCGGCGCACGAGGCCGGTGCCGGTCAGCACGCGCAGCACGTCGTAGACGGCCTGGTGGGAGACCTCGGGGTGCTGTCGACGGACCAGCCGCAGCACCTCGTCGGTGGTGGCGTGCGCGTGCTCGCGCAGCGCCCCCAGGACGGCCAGCCGCGGCCGGGTGACCCGGAGCGCGGCGCCCCGCAGGGCCTGCTCCAGCTCCGGCGTCTGCGTCACGTCGTCCACCCTGCCGTGCAATCTTGAACGAGTCAAATGAACGGTGGGGGTCCACTGGCCGGGAGATGAACTTGCCCGGTCGCCGTCCGTCCGATTACCTGACCGGACGGTCAGCAACCAGTCGAGGAGTGACGATGGTGTCCGAGGTCTACCTGGTCGACGGGGTGCGCACCCCCCAGGGCAAGTACGGCGGCGCACTGGCCGGCGTCCGCCCCGACGACCTGGCCGCGCTGGTGGTCGGGGAGGCCCTGCGCCGGTCGGGTGCGCCCGCCGACGCCGTCGAGGAGGTCGTGCTCGGGGCGGCCAACCAGGCCGGCGAGGACAACCGCGACGTCGCCCGCATGGCCGTGCTGCTGGCCGGCCTGCCCGACACCGTGCCCGGCTACACCACCAACCGGCTGTGCGCCTCGGGCCTGACCGCCACCGCCTCGGCCGCCGCGGCCATCCGGGCCGGCGAGCTGGACCTGGCCATCGCCGGCGGGGTGGAGTCCATGACCCGCGCCCCCTGGGTGATGGCCAAGCCCGGCACGCCCTGGGCCCGCCCCGGCGAGGTCGTGGACACCTCGCTGGGCTGGCGGTTCGTCAACCCCACCTTCGCCGCGCACGACCGCGCCGTCGAGCACCCCGAGGACCCCCGCACCCGCAAGATCACCCTCTCGATGGGCGAGACCGCCGAGGAGATCGCGGCGCTGGACGGGCTGACCCGCGACGAGTGCGACGCCTTCGCGGTGCGCAGCCACACCCGCGCCGTCGCCGCCGCCGAGGCCGGCCGCTTCGACGCCGAGATCGTGCCGGTCGACGTCGTCGGCAAGAAGGAGACCGTCACCGTCACCCGCGACGAGGGCCCGCGGCCGGGTTCCTCCACCGAGTCGCTGGCCAAGCTCAAGCCGGTGTTCCGGAAGAACGGCATCGTCACGGCCGGCAACAGCTCCCCGCTGTCCGACGGCGCCGCCGCGCTGGTGCTGGCCTCCGCCGAGGCCGTCGAGCGGCACGGCCTCACCCCCCGCGCCCGCGTGGTCGTCTCCGCCTCCGCCGGCGTCGCCCCCAACGTGATGGGCCTGGGCCCGGTGCCGGCCACCGAGAAGGCGCTGGCCAAGGCCGGGTGGGGCGTCGCCGACCTCGACGCCGTCGAGCTCAACGAGGCCTTCGCCGCCCAGTCCCTCGGGGTGCTGCGCCGGCTGGGCATCGACGAGGAGATCGTCAACTCCGACGGCGGCGCCATCGCCCTGGGCCACCCGCTGGGGTGCTCGGGCGCCCGCATCCTGGTGACGCTCATGGGCCGGCTCGAGCGCGAGGGCGGCCGCCGCGGGCTGGCCACCTTGTGCGTGGGCGTGGGCCAGGGTGTCTCGATGCTGGTCGAGCGCGTCTGATGGCCCGCACCGTCGGGGTCGTCGGGGGTGGGCGCATGGGCGGCGGCATCGCCCAGGGGCTGCTCGGCACCGGGGCGCACGTGCACGTCGTGGAGGCCGGCAGCGAGGCGGCGCAGGCCGCGCAGGACCGCATCGTCGCCGGGCTCGAGGAGGCCGCCCGCCGCGGCAAGCTCGAGGGGTCCGTCGCCGACGCCGCCGCCCGGCTGCACATGGTCGACACCCCGGCGCAGCTGCCCGGCGACTGCGAGCTGGTGGTCGAGGCGGTGCCCGAGGTGCCGGCGCTGAAGATCGAGGTGCTGCGCGCGGTCGAGGGCGTGCTCGCCCCCGACGCGGTGCTGGCCACCAACACCAGCTCGCTGTCGGTCACCGAGCTGGCCGCCGCGCTCGACCGGCCGGCCCGCTTCGTCGGCATGCACTTCTTCAACCCGGTGCCCTCGTCCAAGCTGGTCGAGGTCGTGGTCGCCGCCGAGACCGCCGACGACGTCGTGGCCACTGCCCGGCGGTGGGCCGACGAGCTGGGCAAGACCGGCATCGTCGTCCGCGACTCCCCCGGGTTCGCCTCCTCCCGGCTGGGGGTGCTGCTGGGCCTGGAGGCCATCCGCATGCTCGAGGAGGGCGTGGCCGACGCCGAGGCCATCGACACCGCGATGGAGCTGGGCTACCGGCACCCCATGGGCCCGCTGCGCTCGACCGACCTGGTCGGCCTCGACGTGCGGCTGGCCGTCGCGGAGTACCTGACCTCCACGCTGGGCGACCGGTTCACCCCACCGCAGCTGCTGCGTGACAAGGTGGCCGCCGGGGACCTGGGCCGCAAGACCGGTCGCGGGTTCCACGACTACGGCTGAGGAGACGACGATGTCCGTGCAGCGCACCGACGACGGTGGCGTGGCGACGCTGATTCTGCCCGCCCCCGGGCTCACCCACGAGATCCGGCTGTCGATGATCGACGAGCTGCGGGCCGTGGCGATCGACGAGTCGGTGCGGGCGGTGGTCATCACCGGCACGGGCACGGCGTTCTGCGTCGGCCAGGACCTCGCCCAGCACGTCGCGGAGATCCGCGACGGCAAGCCGGCGCTCGACGTCGTCGTCACCGAGTACAACCCGATGGTGCTGGCCCTGGCCGCTGTCCCCGTGCCGGTCGTCGTGGCCGTCAACGGGGCGTGCGCGGGCGCCGGGCTCGGGCTGGCGCTGGGCGGCGACCTACGGGTCGCGGCCGCCGGCGCCAAGTTCACCACCGCGTTCACGGGGGTGGGCCTGGGCAGCGACTCGGCCCTGGCCTCGCGGCTGGTGCACTGCGTGGGCGGCTCCCGGGCGGCCGAGCTGCTGCTGTTCCCGGCCCCGTTCACCGCCGAGCAGGCCGCGGAGTGGGGTCTGGTGCACCGCGTGGTGCCCGCCGAGGAGGTGCTGACCACCGCACAGGAGCTGGCCGGGCGGCTGGCCGCGGGCCCCACCGCGGCCTACCGCGCGGTCAAGGAGGTGCTGGCCACCGCGGCCACCGACTCCCTGGAGACCACCCTGGCCCACGAGGCGCGGTTGCAGGCCCAGCTCGGCCACACCCACGACCACACCGAGGCCGTCGAGGCCTTCCTCGGCAAGCGCAAGCCCGAGTTCCGGGGCAACTAGCGCAGCACGGCGGGAACCGCGCCCCCACGCGGGTCAGCGGGGCGAGGAGTCCGCGGAGGTGCGCACCTGGCCGTCAGGTGCGCACCGAGGCGGGTCGGTCGACGGCATGACCCTGCGGGAGCGCACCCGGCCAGCGGGTGCGCCGAGGAGCGGGTCAGCAGAGGAGGTCGGCGCAGGCCTCGCAGCTGTCGTCGTCGGCGCCGTCCCAGACCTGCTCGGCGTCGACGCGGGCCAGGGCACCGCAAACGGCCACCTCGCAGGCGCCGTCCAGCTCCGAGGGGCTGCGGTGCAGCTCGACGGCGTGCCAGGTGCCGGTGCTGCGGCCCTGGGCGGCGGCGAGGGTCAACACGAGTTCGCTCATGCCCTGACGTTCGGCGCCCCCCGGGGCCCGGCGCAGGGACGCCCACCACGAATCACCCGTCCGGGTTGGTCAGCTCTCCACCATCAAGGTGGGGAACCCGCAGGTGACCACGGCGTGTCACGTCCCTGGGAAGCGACTGCCGAGCCGCTGAGGACTCGCTGAGGAGCCGCCGGGACACGTGCTGCGCGGCGCATGCGGGCGTGGCACCGTCCCACCATGGAGCTCACCAAGCACGGGCACGCCTGCGTCGTCCTGTCCGAGGGCGAGCGCCGCCTGCTCGTCGACCCCGGCGCGTTCACCGAGGAGGCCGCCTGGACCGGCGCCTCGGCGGTGCTCGTCACCCACGAGCACGTCGACCACCTCGACGTCGAGCGCACCCGCCGCGCGCTGGCCGACGACGGCGACCTGCAGGTGTGGACCAACCGGTCGGTCGCCGAGCAGCTCGACGCCGGCCCGCAGGTGCACGTGGTGGGCCACGGCGACGCGTTCACCGCGGCCGGGTTCGAGGTCGGCGTGCAGGGCGAGTGGCACGCCGTGATCCACCCCGACATCCCCCGCATCGCCAACGTCGGGTTCCTCGTCGACGGGCGGGTGTTCCACCCCGGCGACGCGCTGACCGTCCCCGAGGGCGGCGTCGAGACCCTCCTGCTCCCGCTGCACGCGCCGTGGTCGAAGACCGGTGAGCTCGTCGACTACGTGCGCGCGGTGGCCCCGACGCAGTCCTACGCCGTCCACGACGGACTGCTCAACGAGACCGGGTTGATGGTCGGCGCGAACTTCCTCGGCGAGGGCGGCCCGGGGGTGCCGGGCAGCTACACGCGGCTGGCCCCTGGGGAGTCGGTCACGGTCTGAGTGCACGCGACCGACCTGGGTACGGGGGCGCCATGCCTGCCGAGGACTACGACATCGAGGACCAGGGCGACCTGCAGTACGTCGTCCGCCTGAGCGACGGCGAGGAGGACGTCGAGACCTGGTTCCGGCTCACCCCGTCGGTGCTCGAGCAGCTGGGGGTGGAGTCCGGCGACGAGGCCGACCTGGTGGCCGAGACCGTCGACTTCATGAAGAAGCACCAGGACGTCCCCGACTTCCCCGACATGGTCGAGATCGAGGACGTGCTGGCCACCTACCCCGACTACGAGGCAGCGGTCACGCGTCGCCGGTGAGCCGGGCCTGGGCCAGGTGCTCGGGCAGCTTGGCCAGCTCGCTGTCGACCGTGCGCTGCACGAGCCGGGTGATCGCACCGCGCTGCACGAGGCGCACCAACCGGGAGCCCCCGACCGGTTCGTGGGTCACGGTGATGGTGACGTCGGTGCCCTCGGCCCCGCCCTTGCCGGCGTCGGCGAGCTCGATGCGGGTCGTCCACGTCTCGGGGGTCAGCTCCAACCGGGTCTCCACGACCCGGGCCGGCGTCCACTCCACGATGGTGCCCTTCGGCGCCCCTGCCCCGGGTCGGGCGCCCTCGCCCGGGGCGCACACGAACGTGGTGCCCTTCCTCGTGGGCCCGTCGACGACGTAGGTGACGTCGCACACCGCACAGTAGGGGTGCAGGACGGCCAGGGCCGCCCAGACATCGGCTCGTCGGTCGGGCACCCGACGGGTCCCGCTGGCGGTGATCACGCCCCAGACGGTAGGACGACGACCTGGGCGCGCCGTCAGCGGCCGTTGACCGAGACCTCGAACTCCACCTGGCTGACGTCGGGCCGCAGCCGGGAGAAGGAGTGCACGAGCGGGTTGCCGAAACCGTCGAGCACCGTGGTGCGGACGACGAGCAGCGGCGAGCCGGCGACCACCTGCAGCACCTCGGCCTCCTCGGCCCCGGCGGTGCCGACGTCGACCACGATGCGGGCCCGGGCGAGGTCGGCCTCGTACTCGCGGCGCAGGAACTCGTAGAGCGACCCGTGGCCGAAGTCCTCGGTGGCCGCCTTGGGGTAGTCCTCGGCCGGCAGGAACGAGCGGACGACGTGGTTGGGCAGGCCGTCGACCGACCGCAACCGCACCAGCTCCACGACCTGCTCGGCGGGCTCGAGGCGCAGCTCGGTGGCCACGGCCGGCGGGGCGGCGAGCACCTGCTGGCCGAGGACGGTGGTGCCGACCTGGGCGCCCTGCTCGGTCATGACCGAGTGGAAGCCGGCGATGCGGTGCACGAAGCTCTCGCGGTACTCGTGCCGGATGCCGGGCCGGGTCACGTAGGTGCCGCGGCCCTGCTCGCGCACCAGGTGCCCGTCGGCGACGAGGCCGTCGACGGCCCGGCGCAGGGTGATGCGGCTGACCCCGTACTCCTCGCACAGCACCGGCTCGGGCGGGAGCAGCGTGTGCTCGGGCAGGTCGGCGACCCGGCGCCGCAGGTGCTCGCGCACGGCCAGGTACTTCGGCCCGGCGTCCGGGCTCACCGACGACCCCTCTCGACGACCACGCCCCGAAAGGTACTCGATCGCCAGACGTCTAGACGACATGACGACTACGGCTCGACGATGGCGACTCCAGGTCTGGCATCGAGGACCCGCACGCCCTACTTTTGGACCATTCCGTTCCGACCTAGCCGGGGGCAACAGTTGCAGACCGACACATCGGTGACCGGGCGGCCCGTCGGCCGGCCCCGCGACCCGGCCCTGGACGTCGCCATCCGGCAGGCGGCCCTCGCGCTGCTGGCCGAGGGCGGGCTCGAGGCGTGTGCCCTCGACGAGGTCGCCCGCCGGGCCGGGGTCGGCAAGGCCACCATCTACCGGCGCTGGCCCAGCAAGGACGACCTGGTCCGCGACGCCTTCGAGGGTCCCGACCCCGAGCTGGTGCCCACCGAGGACGCCGGCTCGCTGGTCGAGGACTGCCGCCGGCTGCTGCTGACCCTCGGCGCCGCCCTGCGCAGCCCCCGGGCCCGGGCCTGGCGCCGGACCGTCCCCGCGCTCGGCCCCGACTCCCCCCTGGCGGGCAGCCTGCCCATCGGGCCGGTCGAGGTCTGGAACGACGCGGTGCTCGAGATGCTCGACCGGGCCCGTCGACGCGGCGAGGTGGCCGACGACGGCCTGCACCCGCTGGTGGTGCAGTCGGCCTGCTCGACGGTCATGGCCCGCTGGTTCACCGACCCCGACGGTGACGAGGCCGGTGAGCGCGTGCTGGTCGAGCAGTTGCTGTCGGTGCTGATCAGCCCGCACGTGCCGAGCTGATCCGGTCCGGCCGCAGGGCGGGCACCGCGAGCACCTGGGACGATCCCCTCGTGGCAGAGCGAGACTGGCGGGCGCAGAAAAGATCGGAGACCCGTCGCCGGATCACGACGGCTGCTTTCGCCCTGTTCGACGAGCGGGGCTACGCGACGGTGTCGGTCGGCGAGATCGCCCATGCCGCGGGGGTCTCGGTGCCCACCTTCTACGCCTACTTCCGCACCAAGGAGCACGTCGTCCTGCCCGAGCAGGACCTCGACTGGATCGGCCCCCACCTCGCCGGCCAGCCCGCCGGCGTCCCCCTCCCCGAGCAGATCCGGCTCGGTGTGCAGCGGATGGTCAGCGGGCTGGACGAGGACGAGCTGGGTCTGCTGCTGCGCCGCTGGCGCTACGTGCGGGAGGACCACACGCTGCAGCTGCGCGGCGCCGACCGGGAGAACCGGTCGGCCCGGGTGGTCGTGGCCGAGCTCGGCGTCGACCCCGACACGCCCGAGGGGGCCGCGACGGTGGTCGTGGTCGCCGCCTGCCTGCGTGCGGCTACCGCGGCCCTGCTCCGCTGGGCCGCCGGTGCGGGCCGCAGCTCCCTCCCCCAGCTGCTCGACGAGGCGTTCGCCGCCCTGCGGTCGATCTGACCGGGCTCAGGGCGCGGGCTGGAGCTCGACGACGGTGATCTCCGGCCGCGCCCCGACCCGCACGGGTGGCCCCCAGTAGCCGGCCCCCGACGTGACGTACAGCTGGGTGTCGCCGTGCCGGGACAGGCCCTCCACGGCGGGCTGGTCCAGCCGCACCGCGTAGTCGAAGGGCCACAGCTGCCCGCCGTGGGTGTGCCCGCTCAGCTGCAGCCCGACCCCGGCGCGCCGGGCCTGCTCGACCTGCACCGGCTGGTGCGCCAGCAGCACCACCGGGACGGCGTCGTCCCGGCCGTCGAGCGCGGCGTCGAGGTCGGCACCGTGCCCGGCCAGGCCCGAGGCGGCCGCCGTCCGGTCGTCGATCCCGGCCAGGTCGAAGGTGCCCGTGCCCCGGCGCAGCGCCACCCGCTCGTTGCGCAGCACCTGCATGCCCAGGCCGTCGAGGTGGCGCAGCCAGGCCTCGGTGTCGACGAAGTACTCGTGGTTGCCGGTGACGAAGTACGCCCCGTCCCGGCTGACGAGGTCGGCGAGCGGGGCGGCGTCGCGGCGCAGCTCGGCGACCTCGCCGTCGACCAGGTCGCCGACCACCGCGACCGCGTCGGGGGACTGCTCGTTGACCATCTCCACCAGCCGCTCGAAGCGGCGTCCGCCGTAGGTCGCCGACAGGTGGCCGTCGGAGAACGTGACGATGCGGTACCCGGCCAGCGCCGGGTCCAGGCCGGCCAGCGCGATCGGCACCCGCCGCACCACGGGGGCCGAGAGGGCCGACCAGGAGCCGTACCCGACGGTGCCGACCGCGGCCACCCCGGCCGTCACCGCCAGGGAGCGGGCCAGGAACAGCCGCCGGGAGACGTCCGCCGGCTCGGCGACGGGTGCGTCCGCCGGTCCCGGCGGGATCGCGTCCACCACGGCCGGACGGCGGCGCTGCAGCGCGCGCAGCACCCAGCGCACCGGCTCGAGCACCAGCAGGGCCAGGAAGGCGTAGAACGCCACGGCCAGCCAGGTGTAGCCGACCCAGTCCAGCGGCGCCTGCACCGGGAGCGGCAGCGACCGCCGGCCCAGCACCGCCGCGGTGGGCAGCAGCGCCAGGACGACGGTCGCCGCGGTCAGCCACCGCCGGGCCCGGCCCGGGCGGGTGGTGCTGCGCACGAGCCGGAACCACAGCCAGCTGTGCAGCAGCACCATCGCGAGGGCCACGACGGCGGCGAAGGCGATCACCGCCCCATTGTCAGCGCTTGCGGGTGACCCCGTTCAGCACGGGGGCCAGCGTCGGCCACAGCGCCCAGAAGTCGCGCTCGGCCTGCATCGCCCGGGCCTCCTCGAGGGCGTGCAGCCGGCCGTAGGTCCAGGCGTTCTCCCCGGCGTCGAAGGCGGCCTGGCCGACGGTGCGGCACAGCTCGCGGGTGACCACGGTGTCCTGCCGGTCGCCGAGGACGTCCTGCAGCTGCTTCATCGCGTCGACCACGCCCATGACGGCGCCGTTCTTCTTCTTGCCGCGGCCGTCGAGCACGGGCGCGGCGACCTCGGCGGTGTAGCGGACCCGCTTGCCGGCCTTGCGCACCTCGTGCAGCGCCAGCTCGTACGGGCTCTCGGCAGCACCGTGCTCACCCGCGCCGTGCTCACCCGGCCCGTCCTCGGCGAACTCGGCGTCCTCGGCGGCGTCCACCAGCTTCTGCAGCCGCTTCACGGTGTGCCGCAGCACGCCGGCGACGACCTCCTCGGCCGGCTCGGTGGCCAGGTCGGTCAGCGGGGGCTGGGCGACCAGGGCGTGCAGGGTGTCCAGCAGGGTCAGGTAGCGCGGGGTGCTCAACGTGGCGACCGCCTGCCCGGTGCCCTGGGTCTGGCCCTGCAGCTCGGCCTGCTGCAGCCGGGACGCCACCGGCCCCAGCACGTACTCCGCCGGCTGGGCGGCGACCAGCTCGCGCAGGTGCTCGACCGAGACCTCGGCATCGCGGGTGCCCGAGAGCTCCTGGCCCAGCCACTGCAGCTCGTCGCGGACGGCGTCGGTGCCGGTGCGGTCGAGCACGGGACGGTAGGCGGCCAGGATGCTGCGCAACCGGCGGGCGGCGACGCGCACCTGGTGCACGCCGTCGGGGACGTCGGTGCGCACCATGAGGTCGGCGCGCTGCAGGGCGGTGAGCTGTTCGGCGAGCGCGGCGACGACGACCTCGCCGGCCATGGGGACCGCGGCCGCCCGGGCCTGCTCGGCGGCGGCCTTCTCGGCCTTCTTCGCCGCCTTCTTCGCTGCCTTCTCGGCTGCCTTGGCGGCCTGCGCGCGCCGCGCGACCTCCTTGGCGCGGGCCTTCTTGCCCTCGGGCAGCGGCTCCGCCACCACCGGGGTGGCGCCGTCGTCGTCGACGTCGTCCTCGTCGTCGTCCTCGTCCTGGACGGCGGCCGGCGGCGGACCGGCGAGCCGCTCGGCGAGCACGCGGGTGAGCTTGGCCGCCGAGGCCGACGGGCGGGCCCCGGAGACCTCGAGCTCGGCGCCCACGGCGCTCAGCAGCTCTTCGTCGCCGTCGACCAGTTCGACCTCGACCTCGCGCCACGTGGAGACGACCGCGGCCTCGCCGGCGGCGGCCGGCAGCGCCGTCCCGGTGACCTGGTCGTCGGCCACCTCGGCGAGCACCCGGCCGTCCTCGGCGAGCAGCGTGGTCACGGTGCGGCGGGTCTGCAGGGTGGCCACCTGGCCGGCCGGGGCGCGCCGGACGACGCCCAGCACGGGCAGCAGGACGGCGCGCGGCGGGGCCTTGACCGCCCGGCCCAGGGGCGACTGCAGCTCGCGGCGGGCGCCCGCGGCGGCCGGGAGCTTGAGGTGCCAGCCGTCGTCGGGGCCACCGGTGCGCCGGCGGAGGGTGATCTTCGCGCGGGCCAGTCGCAGGTCCGCGGTGTCGTAGTAGGTGGCCTGCAGGTCGTGCACGACGGCCTCGCCCGCCGACGCCACCCCGGGCACCGCGGAGAGGTCGGGCAGCACGAACGCCTCGTCGACGTCGAACTTGCGCTCGATCTCGGTGTGCTCGGTCGCCACGGTGCATCCACTCCTGCTCGATCAACGGGTTGAGGTGCGCTTTCTACCGCAACCAGGTGAACAGCAACCCTGTGGTCGATCATGGCTGCGATGACCACCGTGCGGCGCGACCTCCTCCCCCTGGCCCTCGCCACCCCCTGGGCGGTGTGCGCGGGGCTGCGTGCCACCGGCGCCGAGCGCGGGTGGCCGCTGGTGCCGGCCATGTCCTTCCTGCCCTACGCGGCCGTGTCGTCGGCGCTGCCGCTCGGGGTGGCCCTGGCCCGCCGGTCCCCCCTCGGCACCGTGGTCTCGGCCGCCGCGGCTGCGGTCCTGACCGGTGCCACCGCGGCCCGCACCCGGGGCCGGGGCGCCGACGCAGCGGGCCCCCGGGTGCGCGTGGTGTCGGCCAACCTCCTGCACGGGCGGGCCGACCCGCACGCCGTCCTGGACCTGGTGCGCCGGTTCGACGCCGACGTGCTGTGCCTGGTCGAGCTGACCCCGGCGGCCGACCGCGCGTTCCGCGACGCCGGCCTGGCCGAGCTGCTGCCGCACGAGCACGTGCGCGGGCACCGGCCGGGCGCACCACCGGCGGCCGGTGGTGCGGTGTGGACCCGGTTGGAGGTGCTCGACCGGGGCGGGGCGCCGGGTCGGTTCGAGCAGCCCGTCGTCCGGCTGGCCGTGCCCGGCGGCCCCGACCTCGAGGTCACCGCCGTGCACACCGACCCCCCGGTCAGCGTCGCCCGCACCCGCCGCTGGGAGCGGGAGATGGCCCAGCTCCCCGACGCCGGTGGCGACGCGCTGCGGGTGCTGGCCGGTGACTTCAACGCGACCCCCGACCATGCGTCGTTCCGCCGGTTGCTGGCTCGCGGCTACGTCGACGCCGCGGCGTGCACCGGTCAGGCCCTGGTGCACACGTGGAGCCCCGAGGGCCGGCCGCAGCCGCGGTTGACCATCGACCACGTGCTGGTGGACCGCCGGGTGGGCGTGGCCGGCTTCTCGGTGCACGACCTGCCCGGCAGCGACCACCGAGCGGTCGTGGCCGAGCTGGTGCTGCCGCCCGGGTGACCCCGGAGTGCGGAAGTGGAGGGTTCCTCGCACCCTGCTCCGCGCGTCAGCGGTCGGCGAGGAAGGGGAACCGCGCGCGGACCCGGGCGACCTCGGCCGGGTCGACGTCGGCCAGCAGCACGCGCTCGCCGTCGCCGGCCTCGGCCAGCAGCTCGCCCAGCGGGCTGATGATCCGGCTGTCCCCGCAGTGCTGCGTGCCGTCGCCGGCGGTGCCGACCCGGTTGACCCCGACGACGTAGGCCTGGTTCTCGATCGCCCGGGCGCGCAGCAGCGTCGTCCAGTGCTCGCGCCGGGCGGCGGGCCAGTTGGCCGGCACCAGGTAGACGTCGGTGTCCGGGGCCAGCGCCCAGAACGCGTCGGCGAAGCGCAGGTCGTAGCAGACGAACAGGCTCACCCGCAGGTCGCCGACCTGCACGGTCAGCGGGGAGCGGCCCGCCCGGAACCGCTCGTGCTCGCCGGCGTAGGTGAAGGGGTGCTGCTTGCGGTAGCGGTGCACCTCGCCGTCGGGGCCGGCCAGCACGAAGGAGTTGTAGGGCCGGGGGTCGTCGGGGGCGACCTCGGCGCACGAGCCGCCGACCCAGATGCCGTGCTGGCGCGCCTGGGCCTGCAGGAACTGCGCCGACGTCCCGCCCTCGGGCTCGCCGATGCCCTCGGTCATGGAGAAGCCGGTGGAGAACGTCTCGCTGAGCACCACCAACCCGGCGCCCTCGTCGACCGCCCGGGCCACGGGGCCGGCCAGCGCGGCGTGGTTGGCGGCACGGTCCTCCCAGACGATGTCGTGCTGGATCGCGGCGATCCTCATGCGGTCAACCTCCGGACGGCCTCGTCGAGCACCTCGTCGCGCTTGCAGAAGGCGAACCGCACCAGGTCGCGACCCAGGTCCGCGTGCTGCGGCGTGTAGAAGACCGAGCTCGGGACGGCGACCACCCCGACCCGGTGCGGCAGCTCCCGGCAGAACGCCAGGGCGTCGCCGTCGACCCGCACGGTGGCGAAGTAGGTGGCCTGCGGGCTGACCACCGGCAACCCGGCCGCGGCGAGCCCGGTCACCAGCCGGTCGCGCTTGCCCTCCAGCTCGGCGGCGATCCCGGCGAAGTAGGCGTCGGGCAGCCCCAGCCCGGCGGCGACCGCCGGCTGGAAGGGCCCGGCGTTGACGTAGGTGAGGAACTGCTTGGCGGTGCGCACGCAGGCGACCAGCTCGGCCGGCCCGCACACCCAGCCGACCTTCCACCCCGTGGTGGAGAACGTCTTGCCACCGCTGCCGACCACCAGGGTGCGTTCGCGCATGCCGGGCAGCTGCGCCAGCGAGACGTGCTCGGCGCCTGCGAAGACCAGGTGCTCGTAGACCTCGTCGGTGACGGCCAGCAGGTCGTGCTCCCGGACGACGTCGGCCACCAGCTCGAGCTCGGCGCGGTCGAGCACCTTCCCGGTGGGGTTGTGCGGGGTGTTGAGCAGCACCAGCTTCGTGCGCGGGGTGATCGCGGCGCGCAGCTCGGCGGGGTCGAGGGTCCACGGTGCGGTCGAGACCTCGCCCGGCGGGGCCGGCGGCGGCCGCAGCGGCACCGGGACGACGACGCCCCCGGCCATCGCGACACCGGCGGCGTAGCTGTCGTAGAGCGGCTCGAGGACCACGACCTCGTCGCCGGGGTCGAGCAGCCCCAGCATCGCCCCGGCCAGCGCCTCGGTGGCGCCCGCGGTCACCAGCACCTCGGTGTCGGCGTCGTAGGCCAGCCCGCGGAAGCGCTGCACGTGGGCGCTGACGGCCTCGCGCAGCACCGGCAGGCCGGGGCCGGGCGGGTACTGGTCGAGCGGGGTGCCGATGGCGGCGCGGGCGACGTCGAGCACCTCGGCCGGGCCGGGGGTGTCGGGGAAGCCCTGCCCGAGGTTGACCGAACCGGTGGCCACCGCGAGCGCGCTCATCTCCGCGAAGACCGTCGTCCCGAAGCCCTGCAGCCGCGCGGCGAGGTGGGTGCTCACGCGGTCGAGCCTGCCACCTCCACCAGGACGTCGGGCGGGACCACCCACGGACGGTCGGGGCAGCGGTCGGGGCAGCGGCCGACCCCCGCCGCTCTGCCGACCACCCCGCTCCACCCACCGCCGCACGGGTCGGCCCAGCCCAGCGCCCCTTCCCCCACGTCACAGCGGGGCAGGAGGGACAGCCGGTGGGGTTGACCCAGGCGGCAGCCGAGCGGGGTGGGGGTTGGCCTGTCAGGCGGGGGCGAAGCGGACGGTGCGGGTGGCCGGGTCGGCCTCGGTCAACCGCACCCGGACGACGTGCCCCGGCGTCAGCCGACCCTCGCAGCGGGCCTGGACGGCGAGGTCGGTGAGCACGACGGTCGAGCGCTCCTCCTCGGCGTCGAGCACCACGGCGTCGAACACCTCACCCACCCGGTCAGCCAGCAGGGTGGCCTCGACCAGGTCGACCACGGCCCGCTCGACGGCGCGGGTGCGCCGTTCCGACGCCGCCATGAGCGCGGGCAGCTCGGGCAGGGCGGCCCGCAGCTCGGCCGAGGGCTGCTCCCCCGCCGCGAGCGCCAGGCACACCTCGGTGCCGAACCGGTCGACCAGCCGGCGCAGCGGTGCGGTGACGTGGGCGTACGGCCCGCCGACGCCCCCGTGCCCCGGCTCGGCCGGGGGCTCGCCGTCGAAGGCGGTGTACCCGGCCCCGCGCAGCAGGCTCGTGGCCGCGTCGAGGAAGGCGGCGTGCCGGGGCTGCGCGGGGTCGAGGGTCGCGACGACGTCGCCGGGGCCGGCGCCGTCGGGCCAGTCGACGCCGAGGCCCGGGGCCAGCCGGCGCAGCGCCTGGACCGCGCCGGGGTCCGGGGAGGGCAGCGTGCGCAGGATGCCGACGCCGCCGTCCAGCATCAGCCGCGCGGCGCACCGGCCGGTGAGCAGCGAGATCTGCGCGTTCCAGCCCTCGACGTCGGACTGGCCGCGGAAGACGACGGTCCAGCCGCCGTCCGGGCCGGGCTCGACCTCCTGGGACGGCGTGCCCAGCTCGATCGCGCCGCGGTCGCGGGCCCGGGCCTGCAGCAGGCGGCCGATCTCGGGCAGCAGCGCGAGCTCGGCGGGGAGGTCGGCGCCGGCCGACTCGTAGTCCAGCTGGGCGCGGCTGCGCACGCGGGCTCGCCGCAGGTCGACGGCGGTCACCTCGCCCCGGTCGTCGAGGTCGATGGTCCACAGTGCGGCCGGGCGCAGCTGGCCGGGCAGCAGGCTGGCGGCTCCCTCGCTCAGCTGCGGCGGGTGCAGCGGGGTGCGGCCGTCGGGGCAGTAGACGGTCTGGCCGCGCCGGCGGGCCTCGGCGTCGATCGCACTGCCGAGCGGTACGAAGGCGCCGACGTCGGCGATGGCGTAGGAGACGCGGTAGCCGCCGTCCCGTCGTGCGAGGTGCACCGCCTGGTCGAGGTCCCGGGCGCCCGGCGGGTCGAGGGTGACCAGCGGCAGGTCGGTGGCGTCGTGCTCGGGCAGCGGTGGGTCGGCCGCGACCCGGTCCGCCTCGGCCAGGACGTCGGCGGGGAACTCCTCCGGGACGTCGAACTCCGCGCGGATCGCGGCGAAGTCGAGCGGACCGGACACCCTCAGCACACGAGCCACCCGGCCACCGTTCCACGTGGAACAGCCGGGTACACACCGACCACCTGCCAGCCCCGCTGATCCGGCACCGACTGCGCCCCGGTGGTGGTCTCAGGACGCCCGAGACCACCACAACAGTGCAGTCGAGGAGCATGTGGCCTGGTCGAGTTCATCCACGGCCCGCTGGCCGAGGCCCCGGAACGGGTGGGGAAGCCGCTCCGGGCGCCCCTGGACGGACTGCACAGCGAACGACGAGGCGACTACCGGGTCCTCTACGAGATCCACGGCGACCGGGTCGTGGTGGTCGTCGTCCGGGTCGACCACCGCCGCGACGTCTACCGGTCCTGATCCCGGCCGCACCCACCACCGCCTGGTCGACCAGGGCGACGGGTCATGATCAACCGGTGCCGATCCGTGACGGTGTGCCCGACGACGCCGAGGCCGTGGCCCGCGTGCACGACCTGGCGCGCAGGGCCTACTACGCGGCGGGCGGAGTGACGGTGCCGCCCGGGCCCCAGCCACCGGACCCGACGGGGTGGCGGCGGGCCCTCGGGTCCGCGGCGACGACGCGGGGGGCCGACGTCGACGGCGTCGTGGTCGGCCGTCCCCACGACGAGTACCTGGCCGTCCTCGGTGAGCGGCCGGGCGTCCGGTCTCTCGCCGCACTCGACGGGCGGTGGCAGGTCAGCCGACGCGGACGTCGCCGAGGCCCTCGATCGAGACGACGTCGCCGGCGCGGAGCTGGCGGCCGCGGCGGTCCTCGGGTTCCCCGTTGACCCGCACGACGCCCTCGGCCAGTACGTCCTTGACCTGCGCACCGGTCGGGACGGCGTCCACCAGCTTGAGCAGCTGACCCAGCCGGATGACGTCCTCGCCCGGCCGGAGCTCCACGGTCTGCACGGGGTTCACCATGCCTGCAGCTCGTCGCCGACCGCGATGCGACCCCCGCCGACGGGCATCGCGCCCACCGACAGCGTGCCGTCGTGCGTGCGGTGGATGGTCTTGAGCACCCCGGTGTCCCGGCCCACCCCGCCGGGCTGCGGGCGGGTGGTCATCACGCACCGCGGGACCGGGGCGACGACGTCGAGCTCCGCCGTGCCCAGCCGCACCCGCTGGCCGACCAACGCGTCCTCCCCGTCGCCGTCGAGCAGCACGTTGGCCCGGAACCGGCGCGGCGCCCAGGTGCCGGTCGACCCGGTGGACAGCAGGGTGATCCGCGAGCCCGCGTTGTCGTGGAAGGCGCCGTCGGCGCCGGAGAACGGGTTCCAGCGCGACTCGGTGTCGACGTCGTCGGGGTTCTCGTAGGTGCGCGGGCCGGTGTAGCTGGCCGGTCGCAGCTCGACCGGGCGGCCCACCCAGGCCGACAGGACGGCGTCGTCGCTGGTCACCGTGCCGTCGGGCAGCACCACATCGGGCCGACCGCCGGTGGTGCGGGCGGCGGCGAACAGCAGCTCGGGCACGCGGCGGGCCGTCAGCCCGAACCCGGTCGAGGTGTCGAACAGCGCCCACGCCCGGTCGCCGACGAACCCCTCGGGGCCCACCTCGACCTCCGCGCACCGTTCGCCCTGCAAGGACTTGACCGGGTAGCGCCACAGCTCCAGCACCTGCATGCCAGCAGTGTGCCGCGCCGGGGGTCCCCCCGCGTCCCACGCGGGCGTGCGAGCCTGGACCGCCTTCGAGACCAGGAGTGGACGAGATGACCGACGGCGAGGAGCTCCCCGGCCCCCGCAGCGTGCTCGACGTGCACGTGCCCGACCGCGACGACCTGCTGGTCGCGTTCGTCCTGGAGGAGCAGCCCGCCGACGGCGTCCTCGTCGTCACCGTCGCCCAGGACCGCACGGGACGGCGGGTCCGCGTGCCGGTCGGCGACACCGTCGAACTGGTCTGGTCCAGCCGGCGCGGCCCCCGGGCGCGCGACGCCCGGCTGCTGCAGGTCGACCCGGGAGCGGAACCGACCTGGCGCCTGGAACCGCTGGGCGTCGTGCGCGACGGCCAGCGGCGCGGCGCCGTGCGCGTCGAGGTGGGGCTGCGCACCGACCTGTCCGACGGTCCGCGCACCGCGGAGGGGATCAGCCTGGACCTCAGCGAGACCGGGGTGCGCGGGCGGTGGCCCCTGGCGGACGGCTGGCCGGCGGTGGACGACGAGGTCGCGGTGACGCTCCAGCTGTCGGAGGACCTGCTGCTCACCGGCCCCTCGCGGGTGCGCCGGGCCTACCCGACCACCGACGGACGGGTCGAGGCGTCGCTGGAGTTCCTCGACTGGCCCGAGCGCGACCAGGACCTCGTGCGCCGCCGGGTGTTCGAGCGGCTGCGGCAGCTGGCCCGCCGCGGGGACCTCTAGCCGGCCGGGGTCCAGCCGAGCGTCCAGCTGCCCGACCACGCCTCGTCCGGGGCGAGCACGACCAGGTCGGTGCCGTCGGCCAGGGCGTTCGGCGGGCAGGTCATCGGCTCGACCGCCACGCTGCGGCGGCGCTGACCCTCGGGCAGCGTGTCGCCGGTGTAGACCTGCAACCACGGCCAGGCCCGGTCGACGGCCAGCTCGAGCTCGCCCTCGGGGCCGGTCAGCCGCACCCGCGCCCAGCCGTCGTCGTCGCGCACGAGGTCGGTGAGGGCGTCGTCCAGCGCCCGGTCGCCGATGGTGCCGACCGCGCCGTCGAAGGCGTGCCGCCCACCGGTGGGCAGGCCGCCGTCGAGGTCCAGGCCCGTGCGCGCCGGGACCTGCAGGACGGCGGCGCCGACGTCGCCGTCCTGGCTGGACCCCACGTGCAGGTAGGGGTGCATGCCGACGCCGACGGGGGCGTCGTGCGTGCCCACGTTGCGCACCCGGACGGTGACGGTCAGCCGGTCGGGCTCCAGGCCGTAGTCGACCGCGACGGCCAGCCGGAACGGGTAGCCCGACCGCGGTTCGAGCACGGTGCCGACGGTGACGGTGTCCTGCGTGCGAGCGAGCACGGTGAACGGCTGCCACGACAGCAGGCCGTGCATGGCCGAGCCCTCCGCGGTGGTGTCCAGCTGCAGGTCGCTGCCCTCCCACGACCACCGCCCGTCGCGCAACCGGTTGGGCCAGGGCACCAGCAACCCGCCGCGGCGGCCCTTCGGCACGATGCCGGTGCGGTAGCCGTCGAGGACGTCCCAGTCGCCGACGGCGAGCCGGCGCAGCCCGCCGCCGCGCAGGTCGACCGCCACCCGGGCGGCGCCGCGCTCGAGCCAGGCGCCCAGCGGCTCGGTGGTCGGCCACGCCTCGGCGTCGGGGGTGATGCCCGGGGTGCCGAGCAGGTCGGCCAGGACGTCGAGCACCTCGGCCCGGCGGACGGCGGCCGACGGCGCGATCTCGGTCAGCCCGAAGTAGCCGTGCACCAGCCCCGGCCCGGGCAGGTGGACGACGTGCACCCCGGCGGCGGCCAGCTCGACGGCGTAGGTGTCGCCCTCGTCGCGCAGCGGGTCGAGCTCGGCGGTGGCGACCACGGCCGGGGGCAGGCCGGTCAGGTCGGTGCCGAGCGGGGCGACGTACCGGTCACCGCCGTCGGGCACGTACCAGTCCCAGAACTGCCGCATGTCGGCCTTCTCCAGGAACAGCCCGGTGCCGTTCTGGTCGGTCGAGGGCATCGCCATCGAGGGGTCGAGGCCGGGGTAGACCAGCAGCTGGGCGGCGAGCACGGGACCGTCGTCGTCCCGGCAGCGCAGCGCGACCCCGGCGGCGAGCCCACCGCCGGCGCTGTCGCCGGCCACCACCAGCGGCGCGGTCGGCCAGCGGCGCGCGGCCCACCGGACGGCGGCCAGGCTGTCCTCCAGCGGGGCAGGGTGCGGGTGCTCGGGGGCCAGCCGGTAGTCGACGGCGACGACGGTGGCGCCCAGCCGGTTGGCCACCGCCCGGCACACGGGGTCGTGGGTGTCCAGGTCGCCGACCGCCCACCCCCCGCCGTGCAGCCAGACGACCACCGGGCGGGTGCGGTCGCCCACCCGGCCCAGCCCCGAGCGGTAGATGCGCACGGCGAGGTCACCGGCCGGGCCCTCGATCGTGCGGTCCTCGACGTCGGCGACCGGTTCGGGCCGGTAGCCCTCCCCGCGCCGGGCCAGCGAGAGCGCCCGGTAGCGCGCCCGGTCGACGGCGGCGTCGCCGGTGACCAGCGGGGTGGCCCCGGCGGCGGTGAGGCGCTCGAGGAAGGGCGGGAAGTGCGGGTCGATCGGCACGGGGTCACCTCACCACGAGCGGGTGCGGCCAGCGACCGGTGCGGTGATCACGAACCTGTGCGCGCGACACGCCGTAGGCCTGCGTCCTGGGGTCCGTGATCACGCGGGGAGGGGGTCCTCCGCGGCCGGCAGCAACGAGATGCGCACCAGGCCGGCGGCGAGGCGGGCCAGGTCGTCGCCGTCCACCAGGTCGGCCAGCGCCGCCGGGTCGGCGGGCAACCCCACCCGCTCGGCACCGCGCAGCGCGCGGTCGTCCAGGTGCGGGCGCAGCCAGGGCCACACCGCCTGCGCCTCCCGCAGGAACACGTGCGCGCCGGTCGGCCCGAAACCGGGGAACTCCTGCATCAGGGCGGCCGCCCGGCCGGCGTCGCCGTCGGCCTCGTCGGCCAGCCGGCGCAGGTCCCCGTGCCAGCGGTCGCGCACCTGGGTGGCCAGGTCGCCGAGCTGGCGGGAGGTGCGCTCGTCGTAGCGGCGGTAGTGGCCGCGGCCGAGGGCGTCGACCCGGTCCTGCCAGCTGGCCTCGAGCATGTGGTCGGGGGTGGTCAGCCCGGCGTCGAGCAGCTCGGTGGTCGCGGCGACGGCGATGCCGGCGTCGATGCGGGCGCTGAGCAGCTCGGCCAGCACCAGCAGCTGCCACAGCGGGGCCGGGGTGTCGGCCACCCGGATGCCGGCCTCGGTGGCGTAGGTGGTGCCGTGCTGGTCCAGGACGGCGGCGGCGGTGTCGCGGTGGGTCATCGCCACCCCGTACCCGTGACGGCGGCGAGGGCACATCGATGACAGACGTCAATGGTGCGCGGGCCCCCGGCTGGGAAGACTTGCCGCATGCCCGCCGCCGAGCTCCGCGCCGCCGACACCGACCGCACCGCCGTCGCCGAGGTCCTCGGCCGGGCCCTCCACGAGGGTCGTCTCACCGTCGAGGAGTACGACGAGCGCCTGGCCGCCGCCTACGCGGCGCGCACCCACGCCGACCTCGCCGTCCTCACCGCTGACCTGCCGGCCCCGCCCGCCGAGGGGTCCGGCGAGGACTGCGGCGGCTGCGACGGGGAGAAGCTGCGCCACGAATGGCGCAACTACCTCATGACCGCGCTGCTGGTCTGGACCATCTACGTCGCGTCCTCGCTGGCCGGCGGTTTCCACTACCCGTGGCCCGTGTGGGTGGTCGGTCCGTGGGGCGCGGTGCTACTGGCCCGCACCCTCACCACCCGCAGGGCACCTGTGCGCCGCTGACCCGGAGGACCACCCGCAGCTGGTCCACCGGGAACCGGCACGGGCTCCGCGGGCGCTCTACAAAATTGTTGAAACATCAAATACTCTGATCGGGATGACGCCGTCCGGACGTCGCACGGCACCCGACAGGAGTCCCCGCATGAGCACCGCCTCGCCCACCACGACCGCCCTCGCCGACGCCCGCATCCCCGCCACCCACCCCTTCGCCGCCCACCTGCGCCGCGTCGCCGCCCGGGAGGCCGAGCAGCCGCACCCGGTCTGGACACCGGCCGACGGGCCGCTGCCCAGCCTGTACGTCTCCCACGGCGGCGGACCGACCCCGTTCGGGCAGGACGAGTGGCTGGACCCGCTGCACGACTGGGCCCGCGCCCTGCCCCGGCCCCGGGCGATCCTGGTGGTCAGCGCGCACTGGGAGTCCGCCCCGCTGTCGGTGAGCGCCGTGCGGCCCAGCGAGCTGGTCTACGACTTCGGCGGGTTCGACCCGATGTACCACACGTTCCGCTACGACACCCCCGACGCCGGGGAGCTGGCCCGCCAGGTCGTGGGCATGCTGCCCGACGGTGAGCAGGTGCACCAGCACGCCCGGCGCGGGCTGGACCACGGCGCCTGGGTGCCGCTGAAGATCATGTACCCGGCAGCCGACATCCCGGTGCTCCAGCTGTCGCTGCCCACCGAGGACCCCGACCGGCTGCTCGCCCTCGGGGAGCGGCTGCGACCGCTGCGCGAGCAGGGCGTGCTGGTGGTGGGTTCTGGCCACATGACCCACGGCCTGCCCTTCCTCACCCGGGAGATGTTCACCCAGAACGTGGTGCCGGGGTGGTCCTCGGACTTCGACGCCTGGGCCGCCGACGCCCTGGCCCGCGGGGACGTCGACGAGCTCGCCCGGTTCCGCAGCTCCGCCCCCGGGATGCCCTACGCGCACCCCACCGTGGAGCACTTCACCCCGCTGTTCCTCACCCTCGGCGCGGCCACCGACCCGTCCGGGCCCGTGGTCACCACCGTCGAGGGCTACGGCCTGGGGCTGTCCCGGCGCTCGTTCCAGGCAGCCTGAGCAGCCGGGCGCTCCCCCACGGCAGCCACCCGGTGTGGCACCGTTCGACCGTGGTCGTCGGACGGGTCCCCCGGCGGTGAGCCCGGCCCGCGGCCGGCGCCGTCCGGCCCGTCCCCTGCGCAGCCCGGCCCGGGTGATCGCCTCGGCCTTCGCCGCGGCGGTCGCGGTGGGGACCGCCCTGCTGAGCCTGCCCGTCGCCACCGCGGGACCCGGCCGGGCCGACCTGCTCACCGCGCTGTTCCACGCGACGTCGGCCGTCTGCGTCACCGGTCTGGTCACCGTGGACACCGGCACCTACTGGTCAGGGTTCGGCCAGACCGTGCTGCTGCTGCTCATCCAGGCCGGCGGACTGGGCATCGCCACGCTGGCCACGCTGCTGGCGCTGCTGGTCTCCCGCCGGCTGGGGCTGCGGGCCCGGCTGGTCGCCCAGGTGGAGACCAAGGCGCTGACGGCGGCGGACCTGCGGCCGGTGGTGCGCCGGGTCGTCGTCTTCGTGCTGTCCGCCGAGACGGTGGTCGCGGTGGTCCTGGCCCTGCGCTTCGCCCTGGGGTACGGCGAGGCCGTGCCGGCGGCGGTGTGGAGCGGGGTCTTCCACGCGGTGTCGGCGTTCAACAACGCCGGTTTCGGGCTGCGGGCCGACAGCCTGGTGGGCTACGTCGACGACCCGGTGGTCAGCCTCACCATCTGCCTGGCCGTGGTCGTCGGCGGGCTGGGGTTCCCGGTGGTCTTCGAGCTCGCCCGGGAGTGGCGGACCCCCCGGTCGTGGTCGGTGCTCACCCGCATCACCGTGGTCTGGTCGGGCACCCTGCTGCTGTTCGGCACGGTGGTGTTCCTGGCCGTCGAGGCCCGCAACCCCGGGACCCTCGGCCCGCTGGGCGGCGGGACGAAGGTGCTGGCCGCGTTCGTCGCCGCCGTCATGCCCCGCACCGCCGGGTTCAACAACCTCGACATCGCCGCCTACCAACCCGAGACGCTGCTGCTCACCGATGCGCTGATGTTCATCGGCGGTGGGTCGGCCGGCACCGCGGGCGGCATCAAGGTGACCACCTTCGGCGTGCTGGCCTACGTGCTGTGGGCCGAGCTGCGCGGGGACCCCGACGTCGAGGTCGGTCGCCGCAGGGTGCCCGCCGCCAACCAGCGGCAGGCGCTGGCGGTGGCCCTGCTCGGCCTCGGGCTGGTGGCGGTCGGCACCTTCGTGGTCGAGGCGCTGACCGACCTGGGCTTCGACCAGGTGCTGTTCGAGGTGGTCTCCGCCTTCGCCACCGTGGGGTTGTCGACCGGGGTGACCGCCGGGCTCCCCCCGGCCGCCCAGGTGGTGCTCGTCGTGCTGATGTTCGTGGGCCGGATCGGACCGCTCACCCTGGCGACGGGGCTCGCCCTGCGCGAGCGCGCCCGCCGACGCCGGCTGCCCGAGGAGAGGATCATCGTTGGCTGACCACAAGGACCCCGTCGCCGTCATCGGGCTGGGCCGCTTCGGTACCGCGCTGGCGCTCGAGCTGGTCGCCACGGGCACCGAGGTGCTCGCCGTCGACCACCGCGCCGACGTCGTGCAGAAGCTGTCGGGCCGGCTCGACCAGGTCGTGGTCGCCGACTCCACCGACCCCGACGCGCTCGCCGAGATCGGCATCGCCGACGTCCCGCGGGTGGTGGTGGCCATCGGCAGCTCGCTGGAGGCCAGCATCCTGACCACCGCCCTGCTGTCCGAGCTCGGCGTCCCCACCATCTGGGCCAAGGCGACCACCCGGCAGCAGGCCACCATCCTCGAGCGCGTGGGCGCCCACCACGTGGTGTTCCCCGAGCGGGACATGGGCGAGCGGATCGCGCACCTGGTCTCGGGCCGGGTGCTGGACTGGGTGGAGCTCGACCCCGGCTGGGTCGTGGCCAAGGCCCGGCCGCCGCGGGAGATCGTCGGCGTGCCGCTGGGCGAGACGGGGCTACGCCGGCGGCACCGGGTCACGGTGGTGTCGGTGCGCCCGGAGAACCAGCCCTCCTTCACCCACGCCGACCGCGACACCGTGCTCAGCTACGGCAGCGTCGTGGTGGTCGCCGGGCGCCCCGCCGACGTGGAGAGGTTCCTCGACCTGCCCTGACGAGCGGCCCCATCGACGACGAGAGGCCCCACCCGGAGCGGGTGGGGCCTCTCGTCTGCATTGTGGGCAAGGGGGGAGTTGAACCCCCACGTCCTCTCGGACACACGGACCTGAACCGTGCGCGTCTGCCATTCCGCCACTTGCCCTGGCGGAGGAGAACACTAGCAGCCCCCTCCGAGCGACATCTCCCCGGGGCGTCGCGCGCTCGTCGGCCGGACCACGGGGCCCGTCCCGGTTACGATCGCCGACGGAGTCAGTAGGAGGTCAGCCGAGCGTAGGGAGCGACTGTGGGCGTGCTGCAGCGCTTCGAGCGGCGCCTGGAGGGCATGGTCGGGCTCGCTTTCGCGCGCATCTTCAAGGGCAAGGTGCACCCGGCCGAGATCGCCAAGGCCCTCCAGCGCGAGGCCACCGAGCAGCGCAAGGTGATGGGCGAGGGGCGGGTGCTGGTGCCCAACGTCTACGACGTGCGCCTGGGGCCGGCCGACTACGACAACCTCGCCGAGTGGTCCGAGCAGCTGGCCGCCGAGCTCGCCGACATGGTCGCCGAGCACGTGGAGGACGAGGGCTTCCAGACCTTCGGCGACATCCAGGTCCGCCTCGAGCGCGACGACGAGCTGCACACCGGGGTCTTCGAGGTCGCCTCGCACGTCGCCGACCCCCGCGCCGGCCGCGCCCCGCGCTTCGCCACCGACCTCGCCGACGACTGGGGCGGTCCCGTCCCGGGACCGCCGAACGCCGGCCCGCCGCCAGTGCCCCCGGCCGGGGCCCGCCCGCCGCTGCCGCCCCTGCCCCCGCTGCGGGGTCGCGAGCCGGCCGGCCCCGCGGTCGTCGGCCGCTCGGGGCAGCGGCCCGGGGTCACCCACGTGCTCGTCGTGGACGGCCCGGGCACCCGGCACGTGCTCTCCGCCGGCAGCAACGTGATCGGCCGGGGCACCGAGGCCGACATCCGGCTGCCCGACACCGGGGTCAGCCGCAAGCACGTCGACGTCGTCCTCGAGGGCCCCACGGCCGCCGTCCACGACCTCGGCTCGACCAACGGCACCCTGGTCAACGGCCGCCGCGTCGGCCGGCAGCCGCTGTCCGACGGCGACGTCATCCGCATCGGCCACTCGGTGCTGGTCTACCGGCAGGACGGCGCATGACCGCCGAGATCGTGCTGCAGGCCTTCCGCTTCGGGTTCCTGCTGCTGCTCTGGCTGTTCGTCTTCGCCGCCTTCCGGGTCGTGCGCGCCGACCTGCTCGGCGGGCGCACCGGCCGGGTGTCCTCGGTGCCCCCGCGCGCCCAGGCGGGCAAGAAGAAGGGCAACCGCGGCCCGAAGAACCTCTTCGTCACCGCCGGGCCGCTCTCCGGCACCAAGATCACCCTCGGTGAGCAGGCCATCCTCATCGGCCGCGCCGACGACTCCACCCTCGTCCTCACCGACGACTTCGCCAGCTCGCGCCACGCCCGGCTCACCAACCGCGGCGGCGCCTGGTACGTCGAGGACCTCGGCTCGACCAACGGCACCTACCTGGACCAGCAGCGCGTGCAGGGTCCGCTGCTGGTCGCGCCGGGCCAACCGATCCGGATCGGACAGACCGTGCTGGAGCTGCGCTCATGACGTTGGTGCTGCGCTACGCCGCCCGCTCCGACCGCGGCCTGATCCGCGGCAGCAACCAGGACTCGGTGTACGCCGGTCCGCGCCTGCTGGCCGTCGCCGACGGCATGGGCGGCCACGCGGCCGGCGACGTGGCCAGCAAGGTGGTCATCGCCGCGCTGGAGCACCTGGACGACGACGCACCCACCGGCGACATGCTGGCCTCGCTGCGCAACGCCGTGTTCGACGGCAGCGAGCACCTGCGCGAGGTCATCCGCGAGTCGCCCGAGCTCGAGGGCATGGGCACCACGCTCACCGCCGTGCTGTTCGCCGGCGGCCGGCTGGCGCTGTGCCACGTGGGCGACTCCCGGGCCTACCTGGTGCGCGATGGCCAGCTGTCGCAGATCACCCACGACGACACCTTCGTGCAGACCCTCATCGACGACGGCCGCATCACCGAGGACGAGGCGAACAGCCACCCGCAGCGCTCGCTGCTGCTGCGCGCGCTCAACGGCCAGGACGTCGACCCCGACCTCTCGATGCGCGAGGCCCGCGCGGGCGACCGCTACCTGCTGTGCTCCGACGGCCTGTCCGGCGTGGTGAGCCACGAGACGATGGCCGAGGCGCTGCGCGACCCCGACCCGCAGGCCACCGCCGACCGGCTGATCGAGCTGGCCCTGCGCAGCGGCGGCCCGGACAACATCACCTGCATCGTCGCCGACGTGGTCGACGACGACGGCAGCTCCCGCATCGACCCGGTGGTCGACGGCGCCGCCGGTGACAACCGCGGCCAGCGCGAGGTGGACCCCCGCTCCGCCGCCGGCCGGGCCGCCCTCGCCGACCCCCGCCCGGCCCCCCCACCGGTCGCCACCGCCACCGCCAGCCCGCCGGTGAAGCGGCGCCGGCCGCTGCGCACCGCCCTGCTCGCGCTGGGCGTGGTGGTCGTGCTGGCCGCCGCGGCCGTCGGCTTCTACGCCTTCGTCGGCAACCACTGGTTCGTCCGCTCGGTCGACGGTGGCGACGTCGCGGTCTACCGCGGCGTCAACGCCTCCCTCGCCGGCGTCGACCTCTACCGCCTGGACACCACCACCGACCTCGCGCTCGCCGACCTCACGCAGTCCGCCCGCAGCCGCGTCGAGTCCGGCATCGAGGCCGACGACCGGGCCGACGCCGACCGCATCCTGGACAACCTCCTCGAGCTGCGGCTGCCGCTGTGCCGCACCGCGGCCCCCAGCACCACCAGCGCCTCCCCCACCACGACCGCCCCGAGCACCGCACCCACCAGCCCCAGCGGCACGGCGGCGCCCACCCTGGACCCGGGCGCGACCGGCCTCCCGGTGCCCACCACGACCGCCCCGCCGACCACCAGCACGCAGCCGTCGACGTCGGCCCGGACGCAGGAGCCGGGAGTGGACTGCCGGGAGGCGGACTGATGGCCGCCCCCGCCGCCGGCCCGGCCGGCAACCCCGGCACCGACCCCAAGCAGGCCGTCCCCGGCGTCACCACCCCACCCAAGCGCCGGGGCACCGAGCTGCTGATGCTCGCCTTCGCGGTGGTCATCACCCTCGCCGCGCAGACCATCGTCGACATCACCGTCACCGGCGCGCCCAGCCCCGAGATCGCCACGTTCGGGCTGTGGTTCACCGGGCTGTGGGTGGTCGCGCACCTGGTCGTCCGACGCTTCGCGCCCTACGCCGACCCGCTGCTGCTGCCCTGCGTCGCGGTGCTCACCGGACTGGGCCTGTCGATGATCCACCGGCTCGACATCGCCGCCAACGCCCTCGGGGAGTCGGTGTCCGCCCGGGAGGACGCCCCCACCCAGCTGCTGTGGGCCACCGTCGGCCTGGTGCTGTTCGTCGCCGTCCTGCTGGTCGTGCGCGACCACCGGGCGCTGTCCCGGCTCGCGTACACGATCGGCCTCGTCGGCCTGGTGCTGCTGGCCGTCCCGGCGGTGCTGCCCGCGTCGCTGTCGGAGGTCAACGGCGCCAAGATCTGGATCCGGGTCGCCGGCTTCTCCATCCAGCCCGGTGAGTTCGCCAAGATCTGCCTGATCGTCTTCTTCGCCGCCTACCTGGTCGACAAGCGCGACGTGCTCGCCCTGGCCAGCCGCCGGGTGCTCGGCCTCGAGGTGCCCCGCGCCCGCGACCTCGGGCCGGTCCTGGTCGCCTGGGCCGTGTCGATCCTCGTGCTGGTGTTCGAGCGCGACCTGGGCAGCTCGCTGCTGCTGTTCGGGATCTTCGTGGTGATGCTCTACATCGCCACCGAGCGGGCCTCCTGGCTGCTCATCGGCGTGCTGCTGTTCGCCGTCGGCGGCACCGTGGCCTACCAGCTGTTCGGCCACGTGCGCGTGCGCGTCGACACCTGGCTCGACCCGTTCGCCTACTACCCCGACGGTGGCGGCTACCAGGTCGTCCAGTCGCTGTTCGGCCTGGGCACCGGCGGCCTGTTCGGCGCGGGGCTCGGTGGCGGGCGGCCCGACCAGGTGCCGGTGGCCAAGAGCGACTTCATCGCCGCGGCGATCGGCGAGGAGCTGGGCCTGTTCGGCCTGGTCGCCGTCGTCGTCCTGTACCTGGTGCTGGTCGAGCGCGGACTGCGCACCTCCCTGGTGGTCCGCGACGGCTTCGGCAAGCTGCTCGCCGCCGGCCTGGCCTTCGGGGTGGCCTGGCAGGTCTTCGTCGTCCTCGGCGGCGTCACCGGGCTGCTGCCGCTGACCGGCCTGACCACCCCGTTCGTCGCCTACGGCGGGTCGTCGCTGGTGGCCAACTTCGGCCTGGTCGCCCTGCTGGTGCGGATCAGCGACGCCGCCCGCCGCCCGGCTGCCCCGCCGGCGCCCCTGGCCCCGAAGCTGGGCGAGGCGCTGACCGAGGTGGTCAAGCCGTGAACTCGCCGCTGCGCAAGGTCTCCATCAGCGTGATGGTGCTGTTCACGCTGCTGATCCTCAACGCCAACTACATCCAGGTGGTGCGCTCCTCGGAGCTGCGGTCCAGCCAGTACAACACCCGCATCCTGGCCGAGGCGTACGACCGGGAACGCGGGCAGATCGTCGTCGCCGGCAACCCGGTCGCGCAGTCCGTGCGCACCGACGACGCGTTGACCTACCTGCGCCAGTACCCCCAGGGCGAGCTGTACTCGACGGTCACCGGCTACTACTCGTTGGTCTACGGCAACACCGGCATCGAGCAGACCGAGAACGAGATCCTCGCCGGCTCCGACGACCGGCTGGCCTTCCGCCGCATCGCCGATCTGCTCACCGGCCGCGACCCCTCGGGTGGCAACGTCGAGCTGACCCTCGACCCGGCCGCCCAGCAGGCCGCCTACGACGCCCTGGACGGCGTCGAGGGCGCCGCGGTCGCCCTTGACCCCGCGACCGGCGCCGTGCTGGCCATGGTCAGCAGCCCCGGGTACGACCCCAACCAGCTCTCCAGCCACGACCCCGACGCCATCCGCGCCTACGCCGAGCAGCTGGCCGCCCAGGACCCCGACCCGCGGGTCAACCAGACCATCGCCGAGCGGCACTCCCCCGGCTCGGTGTTCAAGCTCATCACCGCCGCTGCGGCCCTGGAGGACGGCTACACCGCCGACACCGTCGTCCCGGCCCCCCAGTTCTACCGACTGCCCGGCACCACGACCGACCTGCCGAACTTCAACCGCGAGGTCTGCGACCCCAGCGGTGAGCAGGCCCTGATCCAGGCCCTGACCATCTCGTGCAACACCGCCTTCGCCCAGCTGGGTGTGGAGCTCGGCGAGGACCGGGTGCGGGCGGCCGCCGAGGCCTTCGGCATCGACCAGGGCGGGTTCGAGATGCCGCTGGGCGTCGTGGAGAGCACGGTGGGGGACATCGACGGCGACGCGCAGCTGGCGGTGGCCTCCATCGGTCAGCAGAACGTGCAGATCACCCCCCTGCAGGGGGCGATGATCGCGTCCGCCATCGCCAACGACGGCGAGCTGATGACCCCCTACCTGGTCGACCAGCTGCAGGCCCCCGACCTCAGCGTCGTGGACCAGACCAGGCCCGAGGTGCGCGGCCAGCCGGTCTCGGCCGGCGTCGCCGAGCAGCTGCAGGAGATGATGGTCAGCGTCGTCCAGAACGGCTCGGGCCGACGCGCGCAGATCGACGGGTACACCGTCGGCGGCAAGACCGGTACCGCGCAGACCACGGCCGACGCCGACGACAACCAGTGGTTCGTCGGGTTCGCCGGGCCCGACGGCGACCCCCGGATCGCGGTCGCCGTCTTCATCCAGGGTGGGCAGGGGACCGGTGGTGACCTGTCTGCGCCGGTGGCGCAGCAGATCATGTCGGCCTACCTCGCCGCTGGCGGGGGCGGGTAGATGTCGCTGCACGTGGGCAGCGTCCTGGCCGGGCGCTACGAGATCACCGCACCCATCGCCACTGGCGGCATGGGTGAGGTGTGGCGGGCCACCGACCGCACGCTGGGCCGCACGGTCGCGGCGAAGGTGCTCAAGAGCGAGTACACCGGCGACCGCAACTTCCTGGAGCGCTTCCGCAACGAGGCCCGGCACACCGCCGGGCTGGCCCACCAGAACATCGCCTCGGTCTACGACTACGGCGAGATCAGCGACGACGACGGCCGGCCGCTGGCCTTCCTGGTCATGGAGTACGTCGAGGGCGAGCCGCTGGTGGCCATCCTCGACCGGGAGACCACCCTGTCGCCCGAGCGCACCCTCGACGTCCTCGCCCAGGCCGGCGACGGGCTGTCGGCCGCGCACCGGGCCGGGGTGGTGCACCGCGACATCAAGCCCGGCAACCTCATGGTCCGGCCCGACGGCGTGGTCAAGCTGACCGACTTCGGCATCGCCTGGGCCCGCGACGCCGCCCCGCTCACCCGCACCGGCATGGTCGTGGGCACCGCGCAGTACCTCTCCCCCGAGCAGGCGCAGGGATTCCAGGTCACCGCCGCCTCCGACGTCTACTCCCTCGGCATCCTGGGCTACGAGTGCCTGGCCGGGAACCGACCCTTCGACGGCGAGTCGCAGGTCGCCATCGCCCTGGCCCAGATCAACCGCCCGCCGCCCCCGCTGCCGCCCACCGTGCCCGCGCCGGTGCGCGCGCTGGTGGAGAGGGCGCTGGCCAAGGACCCGGCGGCCCGGTTCGCCGACGGCGGGGCCCTCGCCGACGCCGCCCGCCGGGTGGCCGCCGGTGGACCGGGACCCGACACCGCGGCCGCGACCGCGTTCATCCCCGCGGTCGGCGGGGACGGCACCCAGGTCATCGGCGCCGCCGCCGGCCCGGCCACGGCCGGGGGTCCCTCGACGGCGCCCCGCACGATGCCCCCGCTGCAGGGTCCCCCGGTCGACGACGACGTCGATCGCTGGGACGACGACGAGGGCCGCCGCCGGCGGTCCCCGTGGCCGTGGGTGGCCGCGGCTGCCGTCCTGCTGCTCGTCCTGGGCGCCGTGCTGGCCTTCTCCCTGCTCGGCGACGACGGCGACCAGGACCGGTCCCCGGGGACGACGACCACACCCCCGGCGACGACCACCTCCGCGCCCGCCACCAGCACCGCGCCGACCACCTCGGCGCCGGGGAGCTCGGCGGAGGAGACCACCGACGGTGGTGGCGAGGAGCCGACGGAGGAGCCAGGTCAGGAGACCTCCCAGGTGCCGGTCCCCACCGCGACGACCACGACCCGCACGACCACGCCCGCACCCCCCACCACGACACCGCCGGCGACCACGACCACCCCGGCCACGACCACACCCTCGGAGACGACCGTCGCCCCCGGCCAGCCCGACGCGGGGGCCACGACGTGACCGGGTCCTCGCACGACGCGACCCGCGGCAACCCGACCCGGTCACCCGGATCGCCTACGCTGCCCGATGGCCCGGAGAACCCGGCCGCCGCCCGAGAGGACCGTCGATGACCACCCCGCAGGTTCTCGGTGAGCGCTACGAGATCGGTGGCGTCCTCGGCCGCGGCGGCATGGCCGAGGTGCACCGCGGGCGTGACCTCCGGCTCGGCCGCGAGGTCGCCGTCAAGGTGCTGCGGTCCGACCTGGCCCGCGACCCCTCCTTCCAGGTGCGCTTCCGCCGCGAGGCCCAGGCCGCCGCGTCCCTGAACCACCCGGCCATCGTCGCGGTCTACGACACCGGTGAGGACCGCACGACGACCGGCGCCACGCCCTACATCGTCATGGAGTACGTCGAGGGCGAGACGCTGCGCGACGTGCTGCGCCGCGAGGACCGGCTCGACCCCGAGCGCGCCATGTCGCTCACCGCCGACATCTGCGCCGCGCTGGACTTCAGCCACCGCAACGGCATCGTCCACCGCGACGTCAAGCCCGGCAACGTCATGATCACGCCGCAGGGCACGGTCAAGGTGATGGACTTCGGCATCGCCCGCGCGGTGTCGGACTCCGCGGCCACCATGACCTCCACCGCCGCCGTCATCGGCACGGCCCAGTACCTGTCACCCGAGCAGGCGCGCGGCGAGGGCGTCGACGCCCGCTCCGACGTGTACTCCGCGGGCTGCCTGCTCTACGAGCTGGTCACCGGTGCGCCCCCGTTCACCGGTGACTCCCCCGTCGCGGTGGCCTACCAGCACGTGCGCGAGGACCCCCGCACGCCGTCGTCGATCAACCCGGCGGTGCCGGCCGAGCTCGACGCCGTCCTGCTCAAGGCGATGAGCAAGAACCCGGCCAACCGCTACCAGTCGGCCGCCGAGATGCGCAGCGACCTGCTGCGCGCCGTCGCCGGCCAGCGGGTCGAGGCCACCCCGGTCATGGGTGACGCCGAGCGCACCTCCTACCTCGGGGCCGCCGGCGCCGGCTACCCCGGCCAGGACGACCACTGGGACGCCGAGGACGAGGCCGCCGCCCGACGCCGCAAGCGCGGGCTCGTCGCGCTGGCCGTGGCCGGCGTGCTGGTGCTCGCCGGCCTCGTGGCGCTGCTCGTCGGGCTCAACAGCGGCGACGGCGAGGACACCCCCGTCGAGCCCACGGTCGCCAGCGTCCAGGTGCCGAACCTGGTCGAGCAGACCCAGGCCGCGGCCGAGGCCGCGCTCGGCCAGCAGGGGCTCGAGGTCGGCGAGGTGACCACCGAGGCCAGCAGCACGGTCGCCCAGGGTTCGGTCATCAGCACCGACCCCGCGGCCGGGCAGACCGTCGACGAGGGCACCGCGGTCAACCTGGTGGTCAGCGCCGGCCCCGACACCGTCGCCATCCCCAACGTCATCGGGCTCACCGAGGACGAGGCACGGGCCAACCTCGAGAACCAGGGCTTCGACCGGGTGAACAGCCGGCAGGTGGCCTCCACGGCCACGGCCGGTGAGGTCGTCGCCGTCGACCCGGGCCAGGGTTCCCAGGCCGACCCGGCGACGACCACGATCACGCTGAGCGTCTCCACGGGCAGCGCGCAGGTCCCCGACGTGCGCGGGCAGACCTTCGAGCAGGCGCGCGCCACCCTGCAGCAGGCCGGGTTCACCAACATCACCCAGCAGAACGCCGAGAGCAACGAGGTCCCCCAGGGACAGGCGATCGGCACCGATCCCGAGGCCGGTCAGCAGGCGACCGCGACCGACGAGATCCGGGTGCTGATCGCGGTGCCGGTGCCCACCACGGCGCCGACGACCACCAGCGCACCGCCCACGACCACCGCGCCCCCCACCGGCACCGGCATCCCGATCCCGACCGCCCCCAACAACTGAGCGGGTCCTTCGTCGGGGGACCCTCCGGGCCCCCGCTCCTCAGGACACCGCGGTCAGCAGCCTCGTCGCGGCTGCCGATGCCTGCTCGACGAGTTCCTGGTCGACCTGGACGCCGCACTGGGTGAGCCAGTTCGCCAGCATCTGGTGGCCGCCCTCGGTCAGCACCGACTCGGGGTGGAACTGGACGCCCTCGATCGGCAGCTCGCGGTGCCGCAGCGCCATGACGATGCCCGACGGGGTGCGCCCCGTGACCTCCAGCTCGGCGGGGACCGTCGCCGACTCCACCGCCAGCGAGTGGTAGCGCGTGGCGGTGAACGGCGAGGGCAGGCCAGCCAGCACGCCCACGCCGTCGTGCACCACCTCGCTGGTCTTGCCGTGCAGCAGCTCGGGGGCCCGCACGACGTCACCGCCGAAGGCCTCCGCGATGGCCTGGTGACCCAGGCAGACGCCCAGGACCGGCACACCGGCCTCCGCGGCGGCCCGCACCATCGGCACGGTCACCCCGGCGTCGGTCGGCGTCCCCGGCCCCGGGGACAGCAGCACCCCGGCCACCTCGAGGTCGCCGAGCTCATCGACCGCCACCGCGTCGTTGCGGCGCACCACGCTGGGGACGCCGAGCTGACCGAGGTACTGGACCAGGTTGTAGACGAAGCTGTCGAAGTTGTCGACGACGAGCACGCGGGCCGCCGGTCCTGCTGCCCGCTCGCTCACCGGTCCACCGTCACGTCGTTGAAGGGCAGCTTCGGCTCGACCCACGGGAAGACGACGAACAGCAGCAGCGCGCACACCGCGAGCACGAGCACGAGCGCCTGCACCGCCTTCACCGCCGTCCCGCCGGGGAGGTGCCGCCAGATCCAGGTGTACATCAGCCCTCGCTCAGCGCCGGCGGGCCCTGCGGGGCGTCCGCCTTCGGGACGGGGTCGCCGTCGAGCACCGCGTGCACGATCAGCCGCTCGCGGGCGGAGAACTTCGGGTGACAGGTGGTCAGGGTCAGGTAGGCCCCCGACGCCGGCCCGTCGAGGGGCCCGTTCGGGGTGGGGGCGATGACCGACACGTCGGTGGGGAGCACGATCTGCTGACCGGGGATGCCGTTGGGGTCGTCGCCGCCGAGGACCCGGTAGACGTACCAGTCGGTCTCGGTCTCGATCACGATCGGGTCGCCGGCCCGCAGCTGGTCGAGGTCGAGGAACGGCGACCCCTTGCCCACGCGGTGCCCGGCGAGGGCGAAGTTGCCCTGCTCGCCCGGCATGGCCGAGTCCACGTAGTGGCCCGGGCCCTCGACCAGCTCGTCCTCGTCGGTGCCCTCCAGGACGACCTTGACGTAGTCCGCACCGAAGCGGGGGATGCGGATGAAGGCGAACCCCTCGCCCAAGGGCACCTCGGAGAGGCCGCCGCCGGGCAGGGTCGGCACGGTGGGGTCCCCGCCCGCCCAGTCCTCGCGCAGCTCCGAGGACAGCGCGTCCTGCTTGCGGTCGCTGGTCAGGTCGGTCACCCAGACCTCGTAGACGACGAACAGCAGCACCACGAGGCCGGCGGTGACCAGCAGCTGGCCCACCCCGCGGATGCCGGTGCGCACGAGGTCGCCCCGGGTGCGCGCGGGCCGCGCCGCCGGCTCGTCGTCGTCCGCCGTACCGGCCGCAGCGTCGTCCGTCGTGTCGTACGTCGTGCCGTCCGCCGTGCCGTCGAGGGGGGGCACCGCGGGCACCCGGTCGGTCCACACGGTGGCGTCGCCGTCCGGGGGCGGGAGCTCGGCGGCAGCCGGCTCCTCGGGCGCGTGCCGGCCGCGGCGTCGGCCGCCGGTCCCCGCGTCGTCCATGGTTCCTCCCCTGCCCGAGTGCCGCGCTCAGCCGGCGGCCGAGGCGTACTGCAGGTCCAGCGGGCCATCGTAGGCGGGCAACGAGACCTCCGAGCGGTCCTGCACCCGGTAGGTGAGGCCGAAGCGGTCGACCGCCTGCTGGAGCAGGGCCACCTCGTAGGACTGGCCGAGCCGGTCGCGCATGGTGTCGGCGTCGCCCACGGCCGTGATGACGAACGGCGGGGAGTACGTGCGGCCCTGCAGCAGCAGCACGTTGCCGACGCAGCGCACCGCGCTGGTGGCCACCAGCCGCTGGCCCATGATCGTGACCCCGTCGGCCCCCGCCGCCCACAGCGCGTTCACCACGCCCTGCACGTCGGACTGGTGGATGACCAACGAGTCGGGCGAGGCACCCCGCGGCAGGGTGCCGTTGGCGTTCTGGGGGGCGTCGTCGAGGGTGATCTCCACCCCGGCGCCGCGCAGCGCGGTGAACCCGGCCGAGGTCTCCTCCGCGGCGCCGGCAGCGGTGGCCGCGGCCACCTCGCCGTTGCGGCCGGCCTCGGCCTCGGTGAGGGCCTGCACCCGGTCCTGCAGGGAGGTGAGCTGGCTGCTGGCGGTCTCGTTGGCCGCGTCGAGCTGGCGGACGAGCTCGGACAGCTGGGTGGTGTCCCCGGCCCGCAGGTCTGTGCCGCGGGCGGTCTGCCCCGACGTCGCGAAGAGCAGCCCGGCGACGAGCGCCACGACGGGGACCAGGGCCCCCCACACGGAGGGTCGGCGTCGGCGCACGGGACCACCTCCGGGGGGTTCGGGAGCGCACGGTGCGGCAGGTCGACCGCCCGGCCACCGCACTCAGCTTAGGCTGGGGGCGGTCCGGACCGGTCCCAGCCCACGCTGGCGGCCGGTCCTCGCAGGTCCGGCAGCAGGTCGGGCCGCACGAACCGGTCCGAGGAGTCGTCGCGGTGCCCAAGAGCAAGGTGCGCAAGAAGTCGGTGTACACCCCGCCGGAGGGCGTGCTCCCCTCCAGCGCGAGCCGGGCCCGGGCCGCAGCACCCAGCCCCCGCTGGTACGCCCCCGTGATGATCGGCCTGATGCTGCTCGGCCTGGTCTGGATCGTCGTGTACTACGTCGCCGGGGACCAGATCCCGTTCATGGTGTCCCTGTCGGCCTGGAACTTCGCCATCGGCTTCGGGGCCATGGTGGCCGGGCTGGTCATGAGCATGCGCTGGCGCTGAGCGCCGGCGGACCGGCTCAGCCCTCCTGCGGGGCGCGCCGGTCCTCGATCGCGGGCTGGTCGGCGAACAGCGGCGGCAGGTACCGCAGCATGAGCGCCGACCAGGTGAGGTGGGTCAGCACCGGGGCCTGGATCCCGCCGGTGACCTTGCGCTGCCAGCCGAACAGCAGGCCCATGGCCACCGAGGCGAGCACCAGGGCCGGGTTGCGGGTCGAGGTCGTGGCCAGCCCGTAGACGGCGGTGGACTTCAGCACCGGGTTGTCGGTGCCGGCCGCGGCGTAGAGCGCCCCCCGGAAGAAGACCTCCTCGGCCACCCCGTTGGTCAGCGTCGTCATGGTCACCAGGGCCGGGTTGCCCTGGTGGGCGTACCGCAGCACCCGGGTGACCGCGGCGTTGAGCAGCGGGATCCGCTTGGCCACCAGGGCCGCGCCGTAGAACAGCCCGAACACCCCGGCGCCGGTGACCACCGGGGTCACCACCGGGCGGTGCAGCGTCTCGCGCGGGGAGCGCATCCAGCCACGGTGCAGCGGCCCCGAGGCCACCCCGCCGGCGACCCAGGTGCCCGCCACGGCCATGGTGAGCGCGTAGAACTCCCGCGAGTCCGGCTTCTGCGACAGCGACACACCGAGCAGCCCGGCGCCGGTCACGGCCACGGCCGCGGTGACCCGGCGCCGGCGCCGGAAGGCCCGGTCGGTCTCCCGGTGGTCGCGCGGCACCGGGTCGACCAACCAGGCCGGGGCCGCAGCGACCAGCCGGTCGCGCAGCCGGTCCAGCCGCGAGGCGCCGGTCATGCCCGTGCCCCCCGGGCCAGCAGCCCGAGGTGCCGGCGCCGGCCCCCCTCGCCCTGCTTCGCCGCCCGGCGCTCCCGGGCCCGTTCGCCGAGGGCCTGAAGCACCGCGGTGTCGTAGTCCACCGGCTCGAAGGGGACCACCTGCCGGATCGCGTCGTCGCGCACGACCACCTCGTTGCTCATGGAGTCGATCAGGTTGCGGCCGGTCTGCAGGTCGACGTCGGTGACCAGGGACAGCCAGTGGGAGGACAACCGGGGGCTGAGCAGCGGCACCGGGAGGACGAACAGGTGCCGGCCCTGGATCTCGGCCACCCGGGTCAACATCTCCAGGTACTCGAGGACGTCGGGCCCACCCACCTCGAACACCCGGCCCTCGGCCTCGGGCGCCTCCAGCACGCCGACGAGGTACCGGACGACGTCGTCGACCGCGATCGGCTGGGTGCGGGTGTGCACCCACCGCGGGGTGACCATCGCCGGCAGGTGGGCGACCAGCTGGCGGGTCATCTCCCAGGAGACCCCGCCGTGGCCGACCACGATGCCCGCGCGCAGCACGGTCACCGGGACGCCGGCCTCGCCCAGCAGCCGCTCGACCTCGCGGCGGCTGCGCAGGTGGTCGGACAGGTCGTCGGCGTCGTCACCCAGCCCGCCCAGGTAGACGATCCGGCGCACGCCCGCAGCGGCCGCCGCGCGGCCGAAGGCACGGGCCGCCGCGGCGTCCTCGGTCACGAAGGAGGCGTCGCCGAGGGAGTGCACCAGGTAGTAAGCGGCCTCGCAGCCCTCGAGGGCGCGGCGCAGCGACCCCTCGTCGGACACGTCGCCGGCGACAGGTTCCCCGGCACCGCGGTAGCTGTCCGGACGGCGGGTCATCGCCCGCACTCGGTGGCCCTCCTCGACCAGGGCCGGCGCGAGCCGGCCACCCACGAACCCCGACGCTCCCGTCACCAGAACCTGCACCCGCCCAGCCTCGGGGTTGCCCGGCCGCCCCGCAGCGCGAGTGCGACGAACCGGTCCGGTCACGGGTCGAGATGTCGACCGGGAACGGCGGGTCGCGTGTGCACAGGCCGGTCACCTGATCCACAACGCGCCGACGCGACCACCCCCAGGTTTGTCCACGGGGTGTGGAGGGCCCGCTCCCCGGCGCACGCGCCTGACCTGCACGGACACCTACGATGTGACCAGTGGGACGCCGGGGCCACGCACGTAGTTACATCCCTGTTCTTCTGTCCCCACCTGTGCACACAGGTGTGGACGAGTCGACTCGGGGCCGTGACGACCCCGTCCCGCGGGCGGTCACCAGGCGTGTCCGGGCCGTGGCGCAGAGCGCGAAAGGCGAGGTCGGACGGCGCGTCGTGGTCCGCCCGGGTGGGCCTGTGGACAACCGGGGAGGATGGGGACCGTGCAGTGGTCGACCCGCCCCCTCGAGACCGCTCTCGCCGGGGTCGCCGCCGTCGCGCTGGCGGCGGTGCTGGTGCTGCTGGACCTGCCCGGTCGCCTGCTCGTGGGGGCGGCGGTGCTGCTGCTGGTCGGCGTGGTGCTGCGCGACCTCGTACTGCGGCCCCGGCTGCGGGCCGACGACGAGTCGGTCGTCGTCCGCACGGCCCGCGGGGGTGTGGTCATCCCGCGGGCCCGGCTGCGGGCCCGGGTGCGCACGTCGCGGCGGCTGGGGGTGCGCAGCACGTCGCTGGAGCTGGAGGACGAGGCCGACGACGCCGTGCTCCTCGTGCTCGGCCGGCGCGACCTGGGTGCCGAGCCCGAGCAGGTCGGTGCCCAGCTGCTCGGGCACCGACCGTTCTAGCGGATCCCGCCGAAGGTCAGCAGGAGCAGGACGACGACGACGGCGGCCACCCCGGCCACGGCGAGCGCGGTGTGGCGCCGGGCCCACAGCAGGACCGCCGCCGTCACCGCGCCGGCGACCAGCCCACCCAGGTGGCCCAGCAGGGAGACGCCGGGCAGCAGGCTGATGGCCAGGTTGATGGCCAGGAGGGTGAGCAGGCCGCGCAGGTCCTGCTTGCGGGCGACCAGGACGACGCCGAGGGCACCGAGCAGGCCGTAGATGGCCCCCGACGCCCCCACCACGCCGCCGGCGTAGGCACCGAACAGCTGCAGCGACGCCGCGCCGCCCAGGGCAGACACCAGGTAGACCGTCAGGTAGCGGCCCTTGCCGAGGGTGCGTTCGAGCTCGGAGCCGAACAGCAGCAGGGCCACCATGTTGAGCGCGAGGTGGACCACGCTGGCGTGGGTGAAGGCGCTGGTGACCACGCGCCACCACTCGCCCTGGTCGACCAGCACCGGCGCGGTGAGCAGCTCGCTGGTCAGCGGGGAGGCGAAGGAGTTGACGGGGTTGCCCCCCGACAGCAGCGTCGAGGCCGCGGTGGCGACGGCGACGGCGACGTTGACCGCGATGAGGACGAGCGTGACCACGCCCCACCGGCGGCCGGCGACGCGCACGCCGGTGCTGCGCTTGGGGGCGCGCACGGTGCGCCGTGCCTCGGCGACCTCCTCGGGGCAGTGGAAGCCCACCGCGGCGGGGTGCATGCACTCGGGGCAGATCGACCGGCCGCAGCGGACGCAGGAGATGCGAGTGGGCCGGTCGGGGTGCCGGTAGCAGGTGGGCACCGGGGGTGCGGGCGGCTCGCCCGCACCCCCGGGCAGGTCGGGCGTGCTCAGCTGCGCTGCACCTCGACCGAGGTGATGACCACGTCCTCGAGGGGCTTGTCCCCGCGGGCGGTGGGGACCGTGGCGATGGTGTCGACGACCTGGCGGGAGGCGTCGTCGGCGACCTCGCCGAAGATGGTGTGCTTGTTGTTCAGGTGCGGGGTGTTGGTGACGGTGATGAAGAACTGCGAACCGTTGGTGCCCGGCCCGGCGTTGGCCATGGCCAGCAGGTAGGGCTTGGAGAACTGCAGGTCGGGGTGGAACTCGTCGCCGAAGCGGTAGCCGGGGCCGCCGGTGCCCTGGCCCAGCGGGTCCCCGCCCTGGATCATGAAGCCGTCGATGACCCGGTGGAAGATCGTGCCGTCGTAGAGCTTGTCGGTGGTCTTGGCCCGGGTGCGGGGGTCCACCCACTCCCGGCTGCCCTCGGCGAGCTCGGCGAAGTTGGCGACGGTCTTGGGGGCGTGGTCCGGGAACAGGTCCACGGTGATGTCGCCGTGGTTGGTGTGCAGGACTGCGCGCCGCGCAGGAGTCGATTCGGTCACGCGCTCCATCGTCCCACCTGGGCCGATGTGCTGCTCAGACCGCCCCGACCACGGCCTGCGCGATCTCGCGGGCCTGCAGGCTGGACTGCTGGTTGATGGTCACCACGACGACGAGCAAGCCGTCGGCCACCGCCAGCACGGTGGGTTGGCCGACCGCGACGCCACCGCCGTCGCCGATGTCGTCCACCGCGGTGCCGCCGATGGCCGCGACCCGCTCGACGGCGGCGGTGCGCGCGGACACGGCGTCGGCGGCCTGGGTGATCTCCACCGTCAGGGCCGCCTCGCCGTTCGGCTTGGCGAAGGTGCACCCCGGGGGTGGCCCACCCGGCACGCCGGTGGTGGTGACCGTGGGGGTCTGCTGGCCCACCGTGTCCTGGACGAAGGCGGTGTCCAGGTAGGGGCAGTCCTGCTCGGTGGTCACCGGCTCGACCGGGGTGGTGGCCGGCGGCGGGCTGCTGGGCGCGGCGCCGGTCGGGGACGCGGCGTCGGGCGGCGAGGCGGTGGCCGCCGGGGTGGCCGGTGCGGTGCCGGCCGGGGAGTCGTCACCGGGGCCGCCGCACGCGGCCAGCACCAGGGCCAGCACCGGCGCGAGGGTCGGCAGCAGGGCGGTTCGGCGCGACATCGTGGAGACGAGGGGAATCGAACCCCTGACCCCCGCCTTGCAAAGGCGGTGCTCTACCAATTGAGCTACGTCCCCGAGGGGGGTGGTGCGTCGCGGGTCAGCGCTGGGTGGTGCGGACGGCGTCGGGGCCCCGGGTGGCCTCGGCCCACAGGTCGTCGTCGCCCCTGGCCGCCGCGCGCTTGCGCAGGGCCAGCAGTGCTCCGGCGGCGACTGCCGCGGCGGCGACCTTCATCAGCACGGGTGCCGACCTCCTCGCGGTGGCGGTGCGTGGGTGGAGCAGGACGTGCACGGTGGGCCTGGGAGGACTTGAACCTCCGGCCTCATCCTTATCAGGGATGCGCTCTAACCGTCTGAGCTACAGGCCCGTGAACCTCGGAAAGCATACTCGACCGCCTGGGACGGCCGCGTCGCAGGGTCCCGCGGCGTGCGGAGCGCGTCGTGGGGGGCGACGTGGTCCTTCCGTCAGTCCCGTTCGGACAGGGTGACCTCGAGACCGCCGACGAGGTCGGCGCACAGGTTGTAGACGAAGGTGCCCACGGTGCACAGCGCGGTGAACAGCACGATGTTCACCGCGCCGATGACCGCGGCCCCGCCGAACACGATGCCGGGGGTGATGACCTCCCCGCCCCCGCTGCCGCTGGCCGAGGAACCGAGTTGCCCGATGAGGTCGTTGAGGGTGGTGAACACGCCCAACCCGTTGAGCACGCCGTACAGCACGCCGACGGCGACCATCCACACGAAGAACAGCGCGATGGCCAGCACCAGCGAGATCTTCAGCGCCGACCAGGTGTCGACGTGCCGCAGCTGCAGCCGAGCCCGCCGCGGGCCCTTGCCGCCCCCGGGGGCCCGGACGCCGCGCCCGCCGGACCGCTCCCCGGACCGCTCGCCCTCGGCGGCCGTGGTGCGGGTCGGGGCCTCACCGGGCCGGACGGCGGCCGGTGGCCGGGAACCGGGCTGGCGCGGGGCGCCGGCGGCGTCGCGGTTGGCCGAGCGCGAGCCGGCCGGTGCGCTCGCGGGGCGGGCGCCCCCGGCGGGCGCGGGCTGGGCCGGGGGGACCTGCTGGGGCGCCGCCTGCCCGGTGGGCTGCTTGGTCGGGGCCTGCTTGGTCGGGGCCTGCTTCGGCGCACCCTGCTTCGGCGCGGCCTGCTTGGCGGCCGGCTGCTGGGGCGTGGCCTGCTTCTGGGCCGGCTGCGGATTGCCCGACTGCTTGGGGGCGGCCTGGCGGGAGCCGGCCGGGGTGGCACCACCCCACCCCGGGGCGGTCGCGGGCTTGCTGCCGGACGCGGCGGAGGGCTGGGCCGCGGGCTTGCCGGCCGCGGGCTCCTCGGACGGGATCGCGGCGGTCTGGGGGTCCTCGTCCGACGACCCGTCCTCGGTCCGCACCGAGCCCTGCGTCCGGTCGCTCATGCCGCTCTCCGTCCCAGGGGCGATCGTGTCGCCCCCGTCGCGCCCGGCGCCGCCCGGGGAGGGCGACGTCCGCACATCGGTCGTCGATCCGCCGGTCCCGGCGCGCACCGGCTGGTACGTGCGGGGGTCGGCATCTGCCCCAGCCTAGGCGCCAGGGCCACCCGCAGCCGCCGGCTGCCCGACCGGCACGCCGCACACCCGCCAACAGGCAAGGTGTGCGGCTTGCCGGGTCAGAGGGTCTGCTGGCCGTCGTCCGTCGGCTCGTCGTTGTCGGTCGTGCGCGCGATGGCCACGATGGAGACGTCCTCGGGCAGGTTCATCAGCTTGACGCCCATCGTCGCGCGGTCCTTGTTGTGCCGGACGCCGTTGACCGGGGTGCGGATGACGCCGCCCGAGGAGGTGATGGCGTAGAGCTCGTCGCCCAGCACCACCGACAGCGCCCCGACCAGCGCGCCCTTGCGGGACTTGGGGTCGGCGGTGAGCACGCCCTTGCCGCCGCGGTTCTGCTCGGGGTAGTTCTCGATGCCGGTGCGCTTGGCGTAGCCGCCCTCGGTGGCCACCAGGACGTCGACGCCCTCGGTGACCACGATCATCGACAGCAGGCGGTCGTCGTCGGCCAGCGAGATGCCCCGCACGCCCTCGGTCGCCCGGCCCATCGGCCGCAGCTGGGCGTCGTCGGCCTTGAAGCAGATGCTCATCGCCCGGCGGGTGACCAGCAGCAGGTTCTGCTCGGGGTCGATGAGCGCGGCGCCGACCAGCTCGTCGCCCTCGCGCAGGTTGATCGCGATGACCCCGCCGCTGCGCGGGGAGTCGAAGTCGGCCAGCCGGGTCTTCTTCACCTGGCCGCCGGCGGTGGCCAGCACCAGGTACGGGGCGACCCCGTAGTCCTTGATCTGGATGACCTGGGCGATCTTCTCGTCGGGCTGGAACGCCAGGATGTTGGCCACGTGCGCGCCGCGGGCGGTGCGCGCCGCCTCGGGCAGCTCGTAGGCCTTGGCCCGGTAGACCCGGCCCTTGTTGGTGAAGAACAGGATCCAGTCGTGGGTGGAGCCCACGAAGAACTGCTGGATGAGGTCGTCCTGCTTGAGGGTGGCCCCCATGACGCCCTTGCCGCCGCGTCGCTGGGAGCGGTAGAGGTCGGCCTTGGTGCGCTTGGCGTACCCGGTGCGGGTGATCGTGACGACCACCTGCTCCTCGGCGATGAGGTCCTCCATGGACACGTCGCCGTCGTGGGCGACGAACTGGGTGCGCCGGTCGTCGCCGTACTTGTCGACGATCTCGCGCAGCTCGTCGCGGACGATCTGCCGCTGCCGCTCGGGGGACTCCAGGATCGCCTGCAGGTCGGCGATGGTGGCCTCGATCTCGGCCAGCTCGTCGAGGATGCGCTGGCGCTCGAGCGCGGCCAGCCGGCGCAGCTGCAGGTCCAGGATGGCCAGCGCCTGGACCTCGTCGACCTCCAGCAGCTCCATGAGGCCGGTGCGGGCGGCGTCGGCCGACGCGCTCGCCCGGATGAGGGCGATGACGGCGTCGAGCTGGTCGAGGGCCTTGGCGTAGCCACGCAGGATGTGCGCGCGCTCCTCGGCCTTGCGCAGCCGGTAGCGGGTGCGCCGCTGGATGACCTCGACCTGGTGGATGACCCAGTACCGGACCAGCTCGTCCAGCCGCAGCGTGCGGGGCACGCCGTCGACGATGGAGAGCATGTTGCAGCCGAAGGAGGTCTGCAGCTGGGTGTGCTTGTACAGGTTGTTGAGCACCACCTTGGCCACGGCGTCGCGGCGCAGGGTGATGACCAGCCGGCGGCCGACGCGGTCGGAGGACTCGTCGGCGATCTCGGAGATGCCCTGCAGCCGGCCGTCCTTGACCTGCTCGGCGATGTTCTCGGCCAGGTTGTCCGGGTTGACCTGGTAGGGCAGCTCGGTGACGACGAGCTGCACGCGGCCGCGGGAGTCCTCCTCCACGTTGACCACCGCCCGCATGCGCACCGAGCCGCGGCCGGTGCGGTAGGCGTCCTCGATGCCGTCGCGGCCGACGATGAGGCCGTGGGTGGGGAAGTCGGGGCCCTTGATCCGCTCCATGCACGCGGCCAGCGCCTCCTCGGCGGCGGCCTCGGGGTGGTCGAGCATCCAGTAGACGGCCTCGGCCACCTCGCGCAGGTTGTGCGGCGGCATGTTGGTGGCCATGCCGACCGCGATGCCGGCCGAGCCGTTGATGAGCAGGTTGGGCACCCGCGAGGGCAGGACGACGGGCTCCTCGGTGCGGCCGTCGTAGTTGCCCTGGTAGTCGACGGTCTCCTCGTTGATCCCGGCCAGCATCTCCATGGCCAGCGGCGTGAGCCGGCACTCGGTGTAGCGCATGGCCGCCGCAGGGTCGTTGCCCGGGGAGCCGAAGTTGCCCTGGCCGTCGATGAGCGGGTAGCGCATGGACCAGGGCTGGGCCAGCCGGACCAGGGCGTCGTAGATCGCGGTGTCGCCGTGGGGGTGGTAGTTGCCCATGACCTCCGCGACCGGGCGGGCGCACTTCACGTAGCCGCGGTCGGGGCGGAAGTTCTGGTCGTACATGGCGAACAGCACCCGGCGGTGCACCGGCTTGAGGCCGTCGCGCACCTCGGGCAGGGCCCGGCCCACGATCACGCTCATCGCGTAGTCGATGTAGCTGCGCTGCATCTCCTGCTGGAGGTCGACCATCTCGATGCGGTCGGTGCTCATGGGCTCGGTCACGGTTCAGTTCTCCACAGGTCAGTGCACAGCGGTGGACAAAAGTCCAGGTCGACAAGGGGTTTGGGCGACGTCCGGATGGCTACCTGGTGTCCCCGAGGTGGCCGGCCGGATGAGCCGGGCCCGATCGGGCCCGGCTCGGCCCGCCTCAGACGTCGAGGAAGCGGACGTCCTTCGCGTTGCGGGTGATGAAGGACCGGCGGGCCTCGACGTCCTCGCCCATGAGGACGCTGAAGACCTCGTCGGCGGCCGCGGCGTCCTCCAGCGTCACCTGGCGCAGGATGCGGGTCTCGGGGTTCATCGTGGTCTCCCACAGCTCCCCGGCGTTCATCTCGCCCAGACCCTTGTAGCGCTGGATCATCTCGTCCTTGACCTTGCGGCCGGCCTCGACGCCGGCCTTGACCAGGGCGTCGCGCTCGCGGTCGGAGTAGGCGTACTCGTCACCCATCTTGCCGCCCCACTTGATCTTGTACAGCGGGGGCTTGGCGAGGTAGACGTACTGCCCCTCGACCAGCGGTCGCATGAAGCGGAACAGCAGGGTCAGCAGCAGCGTGGAGATGTGCTGGCCGTCGACGTCGGCGTCGGCCATGAGCACGATCTTGTGGTACCGCAGCTTGGCGATGTCGAACTCGTCGTGGATGCCGGTGCCGAACGCCGTGATCATCGACTGGACCTCGGTGTTCTTCAGCACCCGGTCGATGCGCGCCTTCTCGACGTTGATGATCTTGCCGCGGATGGGCAGGATCGCCTGGAACATCGAGTCGCGGCCGCTCTTGGCCGACCCGCCGGCCGAGTCGCCCTCGACGATGTAGACCTCGCTGCGGGCCGGGTCGGTCGAGCGGCAGTCGCTCAGCTTGCCCGGCAGGCCCGAGACGGTGAGCAGGCTCTTGCGGGCCAGCTTGCGGGCGTCCTGCGCGGCCCGGCGGGCGCGGGCGGCCGAGGCCGCCTTGGTGATGATCTGTTTGGCGTCGGTCGGGTTGGACTCGAACCAGTGGCCGATCTGCTCGTTGCAGACCCGCTGCACGAAGCCCTTGACCTCGGTGTTGCCGAGCTTGGTCTTGGTCTGGCCCTCGAACTGGGGGTCGCCCAGCTTGACCGAGACGATGGCGGCCAGGCCCTCGCGGATGTCCTCCCCGGAGAGCTTGTCCTCGGGCTTGTCCTTGAGGATCTTCTTGTCCACCGCGTACTTGTTCACGATCGAGGTGAGCGCCGCGCGGAAGCCCTCCTCGTGCGTGCCGCCCTCGTGGGTGTTGATGATGTTCGCGAAGGTGTGCACCGACTCGGAGTAGGCGCTCGACCACTGCATCGCGACCTCGAGGCTCATCGCGGTGTCGTTCTTGCCGGTGCCGTCGGCGGCGAAGGCGATGACCGTCTTGTGGATCGGGTCCTTCTTCGCGTTGACGTGCTTCACGTAGTCGGACAGGCCGCCGTCGTAGCGGTAGGTGACCTCGGTGGCCTCGAACGGCTTCTCGGCGACCTCGACCGGCTCGGCCTCGAGCGTGAGCACCTCGTCGGCCGCCGCCTCGGCGACCGCGGTGCTGCGGCGCTCGTCGCGCAGGACGATGGTCAGGCCCTTGTTGAGGAAGGCCATCTCCTGCAGGCGGCGGCGGATCGTCTCGTAGTTGTAGACCGTGGTCTCGAAGATCGACGGGTCGGCCCAGAAGGTGATCGCGGTGCCCTGCTTGGCGGTCTTCCCGATGGTGCGCAGCTCGCCGGGCACCGTCTCGGCGTAGTGCTGGGCGTACTCGACCCCGTCGCGCCAGATCTCGACGTCGAGGTGGGTGGACAGCGCGTTGACGACGGTGACGCCGACGCCGTGCAGACCGCCGGAGACGCCGTAGCTCTTGCCGTCGAACTTGCCGCCCGCGTGCAGGATCGTGAGCACGACCTCGACCGTCGGGCGCTTCTGCACCGGGTGCTCGTCGACCGGGATGCCGCGGCCGTTGTCCTCGACGCGCACGCCGCCGTCGTCGAGCAGGGTGACCCGCACGGTGTCGCAGAACCCGGCCAGCGACTCGTCGACGGCGTTGTCCACGACCTCCCACACCATGTGGTGCAGGCCGCGCTCGCCGGTCGAGCCGATGTACATGCCCGGGCGCTTGCGCACCGCCTCCAGACCCTCGAGGACGGTGATGGAGCTGCCGGAGTAGGCGTTCTGGTCGGCAGGCTTGGATCCAGCCACGTGGGGCCCTTCTCTTCGCGAGGCCGCCGGCCGGCCCCGAGCACGCCACCGGGGAGGCTGAGGGCTCAGGACGGCGCTCAGCGGGCTGCTGGCGGTACGTCCCCTCGATCGTACCGGGTCCCTGTGACAGAACGGTGCCGTCCACGCCCTGACGTCACCCCTGCCGCACCAGGAGGAGCTCGACCACCACCGGTGTTGCCCCAGCCGACGAAAGACGGTTCCTCGGCCCCGTGGGGTGGTCGAGGGCACCGGCCGGGGCGCGAGTCGCCGGGCGGGCGTCGACACTGGCCGCGTGCGCACCCTGGTCACCGGCGCCTCCGGCCACATCGGCGGCGCCCTCGTCCCGGCGCTGCTGGCCGCCGGCCACGCCGTCGTCGTCCTCACCCGGGACCGGGCCCGGCTGGCCGGGCGGCCGTGGCTGCCCGACGTCGAGGTGGTGGTCGGGGACGCCGCGGACGACGGCGTGCTGGCCGCGGCGTGCGCCGGCGTCGACGTCGCGTACTGGCTGGTGCACGCCCTGGACACCGGACCCGGGTTCGCCGCCGCCGACCGGGCCACCGCCCGGGGCCTGGCCCGCGCCGCCCGCCGGGCCGGGGTGGGCCGGCTGGTCTACCTGGGCGGACCGCGGCCGGCCGGGGAACGGCTGTCGGCCCACCTGCGCTCGCGCGAGGAGGTCGCCGCGCTGCTGCTGGCCTCGGGCGTGCCGACCGCGGTGCTGCGCGCGGCCATGGTGGTCGGGCCGGGCTCGGCCAGCTTCGAGATGCTGCGGCACACCGCCCGGTTGCCCGTCCTGCCCGCGCCCGCCTGGGTGCGCACCCGGGTGCAGCCGGTGGCGCTGCGCGACGTCGTCACCGCCCTCGTCGGGTGCGCCGGGCTGCCCGCCGGGATGAACCGGGCCTTCGACGTGGCCGGGCCCGACGTGCTGACCTACGGCGAGCTGGTGCAGCGCTACGCGGCGGTGGCCGGACTGGGCCGGCGGTGGTTGGTCCCGGTGCCGCTGCACGTGCCGGCGCTGGCCGCGGTCGGCGCCGCGCTGGTCACCCCGGTGCCCGTGGACCTGGCCCGGGCGCTGGTCGAGTCCCTGGCCAACACGGTGGTGGCCGGGGAGGACGACCTCGCCTCGCTGCTCGGTTCGCCACCGCGGCTGGGCTTCGACGACGCCGTCCGCGAGGCCCTCGCCGGCTGAGCGGGCCGCCCGGTCTCAGACCAGCAGCTGGGCGCTGGCCAGCTCGCGGTAGAGCGGGTCGGTGTCGACCAGCTCGTCGTGCGTGCCCGTGGCCACCACCCGGCCGCCGTCGAGCACCACGATCTGGTCGGAGTCGCGCACCGTGGACAACCGGTGGGCCACCACCAGCAGCGCCCGGTCCTGCGCCGCGGCCTCCAGCGTCCGCCGCAGCAGCGTCTCGTTGCGGGCGTCGAGGCTGGCGGTGGGCTCGTCGAGCAGCAGCAGCGCCGGCCGGGCCAGCAGCGACCGGGCGATGGCCAGCCGCTGGCGCTCCCCGCCCGACAGCAGCACCCCGTCGTCACCGACCAGCACGTCCAGCCCCAGCTCGGAGCGGGCCACCACCGGGGTCAGCCCGACGTCGTCCAGCACCCGCCACAGCTCGGGTTCGGGGGTCTGCGGGGCGGCCAGCAGCAGGTTCTCCCGCACCGTGCCGGCCAGCACCGGGGCCTCCTGCTCGACGTAGCCCATGCGGGCCCGCAGGGACGCCCTCGGCAGCTCGCGCACGTCGGTGCCCGCCCAGTGCACCGACCCGCCGCTGAGCGGGTAGAAGCCCTCGACCAGCGCCAGCAGCGTGGACTTGCCGGCACCCGAGGGCCCGACCAGCGCGGTGCGGGTGCCTGCGGGGACGGTGAAGGAGACCCCGTGCAGCACCCGGGTGCCGTCGGGGTAGTCGAAGTCGACGTCGCGCAGCTCCAGCAGCGGGGTGGGGTCCCCGGCCGGCGGCACGCGCGGGGTGGTCGTGGTCCCGGGCCGCTGCGGGTGGTCGTCGTCCTCGGGGTCCAGGGCCAGCACCTCCTGCACCCGGGCCAGCGCGCCCAGCCCGGTCTGCAGCTCGGTGTAGGCCCGGATGACCTGGCCCAGCGGCATGACCAGCAGGAACAGGTAGAGGATGAACGCGATGAGCTCCGCGACGTCCATCGCGCCGGTGGCCACCCGGTAGCCACCCAGCCCCAGCACCGCGAGGAACGCGCCCTGGACGGCGATCGAGCTGGCCGGGGAGACCAGGGCCTGCAGCCGGGCGACCGCGACCCCGGCCACCCAGGCGCGCTGCGCGGACTGCCCGACGGTGTCGACCTCCCGCGCGGTGGCGCCGCTGGCCCGGATGGTGCGCACCGCCGACAGTGCCCGCTCCACCGCCGCGCTCATCGCCCCGACCTGCTCCTGCGCCTGCCGGGAGAGCCGGCGCACCCGGCGGGCCGCGGCGACGGCCACGACGACGCCGACGCTCACCGACCCCACGGTCACCAGCAGCAGGACGCCGTCGACCAGCGCCATCGCCACCAGCGCACCGACCCCGACGACGAGGGCGCCGCCGACCTCGACCACGCCGCTGGTGACCGTGGCGCGCAGCAGGGTGGTGTCGGCACCCACCCGGCTCATCAGGTCCCCGGTGCGCCGGCGGTCGTACTCGGTCACCGGCAACCGGAGCAGCCGGTCGGCCAGCGTGCGCCGGGTGGTCAGCACCACCCCCTCGGCGGTGCGCTGCAGCAGGTACTGCTGGCCCGCCCCGAGCACGGCCGCGGCCACGAGCACCACCACGAGGACGGCGACGACGGGCAGCAGCGGCCGCCCGGCACCGACCGCGTCGACCACCCGGGACACCAGCAGCGGCTGGGCGAGGGCGGCGGCCGAGGACACCAGCGACAGGACGGCGGCCGCGACCAGTGCTCGGCGGTGCGGGGCGAGCAGCGGCCACAGCTCCCGCAGCCCCGACGCGGGCAGCCGCGCGGCGCCCGGATCGGGGGGCACGGGGCTGCTCAGGCCACCGCCGCGACGACCGCGGCGAGGATGCGGGCGTGGTGCTCGACCAGCTGGGGCCGGTTGCCGCCGGGCCGGACCGCCGCGACGAAGCCCACCGCCGACCAGAGCTCGTCGCCGTCGTCGGAGCCCAGCAGCAGCTGGCGCACCACCGGGTCCTCGACCAGCCGCCGCACCTGCGGGCCGTCCTCGGCGGCCAGCATCACCCAGCGGGTGTCGAACTCGGGGTCGCCGCTGGGGATCTGCAGCATCCCGCCCGTGCCGTGCCGCCACAGCCGGGCCGGGCTCAACCGGAACGCCGGCACCGAGCCGAGCACCGGCGCGGCGTTGACCGCGTGGGTGGCCACCCAGCCGCGACCGTAGGGCGAGACGATGTCGAAGGCGACGAGGTCCAGGCCGTCGGCCCGGCCGCGCAGGACGTTGCTGGGCACCTCGCTCTTCGCCGGGCGCACCGGGGCCGAGCGGGTGAGCTCGACGAGCGGGGCGTCCTGCGGCCCGGTGCCGTCGGACGCCGTCCAGCCGAAGGCCTGGCCCCAGGCGGCCAGGTCTCCGGGACCCACCGGGCCGCCCTTGGGGGTGAACACCTGCTCGACGGCACCCGGTTCGCGGGGTGCGCGGGCGCGACCGCCGCCGAACAAGCCGCCGAGCAGCCCGCCGCGGCGCTCCTCCTGCGGCTCCTTCTGCGGCGCCTGCTCCGCGGGCGGGTCCCACGGCTGGCGCTCGGCGGGGGCGTCCCACGGCTGCTGCGGGGGCGGCGTCGCCTCCCACTCGGGCTCGGGCCGCCGACCGGCCGGGTCCTGCTGGGCGGGGCCCTGCTGGGCGGGGCGGTCGGGGGCGGCGTCGGGCAGCGACCAGCCCGGCGGCTCCCAGCCGCGACCGGCGTCCTCGCCCTGTTGCCCCGCGCTCGACCCCTCACCGGGACCCTGGTGGCCGAAGCCGGGACCCTGGTGGCCGGGGCCGCCGAGGTGGGTGGGCTCGGTCCACCCGCGCTGGTCCTCCGGACGGTCGTCGAAGCCGTCGCCGTTGCGGGGGGTGCTCATCGGTGCTCGCTCTCCTCGGGGGTCGTCGTCGGGCCGGTCAGCCGTAGGTGTCCCGTGGACCCCGGCCGCGAACCGTCCGGGGCCCCTTCTTCCAGCTGGGTGCTGTCGGACCGACAACGCGCAAGCGGGTCACGACGTCCCCGCCGACCTGGGCGTGCAGCTTGCCGAGGATCGTCGGGGCCATCATCCGCAGCTGGGTGGCCCAGGCGGTGGACTCGGCCACCACGGTCAGCTCGCCCTCGCTCAACGACTGCGGCGCGCAGTGAGCGGCGATGTCGGCGCCGACCAGGGCGTCCCAGCGGCCGAACACCGAGCCCACCTTCGTGCGCTCACCCCAGTCCTCGGCGCTGACCAGCGAGTCCACCAGCGCGCCGAGGGTCTGCGGGTCGTCGGCGCCGGGGTGCGCGCCGCTCCACGACCGGCGGGGACCGGCGACCCGGCGCCGGGTCGGGCGGGGCCGGGCAGCCGAGGCGGCGCGGGCGGCGTCCAGCGCGGCGCGGGCGATGTCGCTGGGCCGGGCCGGGCGCTCCGGGGTCCGCCCGGCGGGGTCCTCAGCCATCGGGGTCAGCATCCTCCGCGTCGCCGGGGAGCGCGATCGCGGCGGGGGTGTCCGGGGAGGGGGCGTCCGGGGAGGGGAGCACCGTCGCCGTCCCGGCCGCGACCTGCACGCGGGTGCCGCGCAGCGCGGCCGGCACGTCCTCGGCGACCGCGGCGGTGATGAGGCACTGCTCGGCGGTGCCGGCGACCTCGGCCAGGGCGGTGCGCCGGCCGGCGTCGAGCTCGGCGAAGACGTCGTCGAGCACCAGCACCGGCTCCTCCCCGTCGGCGCGCAGCAGCGCGAAGCAGGCCAGCTTGAGGGCCAGGGCGAACGACCAGGACTCCCCGTGGCTGGCGTAGCCCTTGGCCGGCGCCGGCCCCAGGTGGAGCACCAGGTCGTCGCGGTGCGGGCCGACCAGGGTCACCCCGCGGTCGACCTCCTCCTTGCGCCGCTCCTCCACCCGGCGGGCCAGCGCCGCCGACAGCTCGGCCGTGCTGGGCACCCCGAGCCCGGGCAGGAACGCCGTCCCGTCCCCGGCCAGCGGGACGGTGCTGGTGTAGCCCAGCCGCGCCCGATCAGCACCTGCGCCCGCCCCGTCGCCCACGATGCCCTCGTAGGCCGCGGTGACGTGCGGGTCGAGGTCGGCGGCCAGCTGCAGCCGGGCCGCGAGCAGCTGCCCGCCGAGGTCGGCCAGGTGCCCGTCCCACACCTCGAGGGTGGCGATCGCCCCACCGCGGGCCAGCTTCGCCGTCTTCAGCAGGGCGTTGCGCTGCTTGAGCACCCGCTCGTAGTCCGACCGGACGCCGGCCAGCCGCGGGGTGCGGCTGACCAGCAGGTCGTCGAGGAACCGGCGCCGCTCGGTCGGGTCGCCGCGGACCAGCGCGAGGTCCTCGGGGGCGAACAGCACCGTCTTGACCAGGCCGAGCAGCTCCCGCGGCCGGGGCAGCGGGCTGCGGTTGACCCGCACCCGGTTGGCCTTCCCGGGGTTGATCTCGACCTCGACCAGCAGCTCCCGGTCATCCTTACGCAGCGCCGCGCGGACGACGGCCTGCTCGGCTCCGTGCCGCACCAGCGGGGCGTCGGAGGACACCCGGTGGCTGCCCAGGGTCGCCAGGTAGCCGACCGCCTCGACCAGGTTGGTCTTGCCCTGCCCGTTGCGGCCGACGAAGACCGTGGGCCCCGGCGTCATCGCCAGGTCCACGGCCTCCCAGCTCCGGAACGACCCGAGCTGCAGATGCCTGACGTACAACGAACCTCCGGACGTACGCCTGGAACGCCCCCCCCCCCCCGCAGGGTTCCGCGGCGAGCGGAGCGAGTCGTGGGGGGCGAGGGGGTCCTTCCGCTGCTAGGCGGGGTCCTCGACCTCGCGGGCCTTGGCGGCCTGGACGGCGTGGCCGCCGAACTGGTTGCGCAGGGCGGCGACGGCCTTCATGGTCGGACTGTCCTCCTGCCGCGAGGCGAACCGGGCGAACAGCGAGGCCGAGATCGCCGGCATGGGGACGGCGTGCTCGATGGCCTGCTCGACGGTCCACCGGCCCTCGCCGGAGTCCGACGCCCAGCCGGTGATGTCGTCCAGACCCGGGTCCTCCTGCAGCGCGCGGACCAGCAGGTCCAGCAGCCAGGAGCGGATGACGGTGCCCTGGGTCCACGAGGCGATGACGCCGGGGACGTCCTCGACCAGGTCGACGGCGGTCAGCAGCTCGTAGCCCTCGCCGTAGGCCTGCATCATCCCGTACTCGATGCCGTTGTGGACCATCTTGGCGAAGTGCCCGGCACCCACGGGGCCGGCGTGCACGAACCCCGCGCCCTGGCCGGCGGGGGAGTCGCTCTCCGCGTCCACCGGCGGCTTGAGGGCGTCGAAGATCGGCTGGACCTTGGCGACGTCCTCCTTCGAGCCGCCGACCATGAGCGCGTAGCCGTTCTCCAGGCCCCACACCCCACCGGAGACGCCGGCGTCGACGTACCCGATGCCCTTCGTCGCCAGCAGGTCGGCGTGCACCTGGTCGTCGGTGAACTTCGAGTTGCCGCCGTCGACCACGACGTCCCCGGACTCGAGCAGGTTCCCCAGTGCCTCGACGGTCTCCCGGGTGGGGTCACCGGCCGGCACCATCACCCACACCACGCGGGGGGCGGTCAGCGCGCCGACCAGGGACTCCAGGCTGTCGACGTCCTGCAGGTCGGGCGAGCGGTCGTAGCCGACCACCTCGTGCCCGGCCCGGCGGACACGCTCGCGCATGTTGCCGCCCATCTTGCCCAGACCGATCAGACCCAGCTGCACAGCGGTTCTCCTCGTCTCAGCCCGGCAGGCGCACGGGCATGATCAGGTAGCGGTAGCTCCCCGGCCGGACCGCGCCGTCCTCGGTGGGCTCCTCGTAGCGCGACAGTACGGCGGGCTTCAGCGCGCTGGTGAAGTCCATGCGGGCACGCTCGGTGTGCACCGCGGCCAGGCCGTCGAGCAGGAACGTCGGGTTGAAGCCGATGGTCAGCGGGTCGCCCTCGAACTCGACGTCGCAGCGCTCCTCGGCCTGCCCCTCGTCGTCGGTGCCCCCGGCCCGCAGCGTCACCTGGCCAGGGGTGAACTCGCAGCGCAGGGGCGTGCCGCGCTCGGCGACCAGGGCTACCCGCTTGGCGGCGTCGGTGAACAGCCCGACCGGGAGGAGGGCGTGCGCGGCGGACTCGGCCGGCATGATCGCCCGGTACTTGACGAACTCGGCGTCCAGCAGGCGGGTGGTGGTCTGCCGGTCCTTGCCCGACAGGCCCAGGATGCCCTCGCCCGACCCGCCCGAGGACAGCGAGAGGGTGACCTCCGGGCCGCTGGTCAGCGTCTTCGCGGCGTCGGCCAGCGTGCGCGCCGGCACCAGGACGGCGGCCGACAGCCCCGAGGTCTCCGGGCGCCAGGCGAACTCGCGGACGGCGAGCCGGTACCGGTCGGTGGCGGCCAGGGTCACCCGGTCGTCCTCGATCTCCAGCCGGACGCCGGTGAGCATCGGCAGCGTGTCGTCGCGGCCGGCGGCCACCGCCACCTGACCGACCGCCTCGGCGAACGCGTCGCTGTCCACGGTGCCGGCCGTGGAGGGCATGGAGGGCAGGGAGGGGTAGTCCTCGACCGGCAGCGTCGGCAGGGAGAACTTGGCGTTGCCGCAGGAGATCGCCAACCGGGCGCCCTCGGCGGTCACCTCGACCTGGTGCGGGGGGAGTGCGCGGGTGATCTCGGCGAGCAGCCGGCCGGGCACCAGCGCGCGACCGTCCTCGGTCGAGCTGACGTCGACCTCGGCGCGGGCGGAGACCTCGTAGTCGAAGCCGGAGACCGACAGGGCGCTGCCCTGCACCTCCAGCAGGATCCCGGCCAGGACGGGGACCGACGGCCGCGGCGGCAGGCTGCGTGCCGTCCACGCCACCGCGTCGGCGAGCACCTCGCGTGCCACCCGGAACTTCATGTCGTCGTCCACCCCTGCTCGTCGTCCGGCGTCCCTGCTGCGTCCGTGCTGCGTCCCTGCTGCGTCTGCGCCGCGTCTCCGCTGCGGGCGACAGTCTCCCCTGTGGCCACCGCCCGCGTCGACCGGCCCCGTCCCCGCTCCGCTGCTGCTCCTGGTGGTCCTCGGGGTCGACTCGTCGACCGCACGTGCACACCCAGTGTGTGGTTCGAGAACTCCTCGAGGGACATCCCTCATCACCGTCATCACAGGTGTGGGTACTGGGGAACCGACCCGTCGGTGCAGGTCAGGGCCGGTGCAGGCCTGTTCGTGCGGTGTGGGCCGGTGAGCGTGCGGCTGGGGTCGACATGGGGATTCGTCGGCCCGGATCCACCGGTGACCCCCCGCATCCACCCCCGGTCCACGTCCTGTCCCGCGTCCACCCCCGGTGGATCCCCAGCGCACCCGTCCGGGGGACGGAACGGGGAGAACCCGTGCACGACCTGGGCACCCACCGGGTCGACATGGGGATCCGCAGTCCCCAACCTGTGCACAGATCTGGGGACAACCGAAGGACCTTGTCGACTCCCCCGCACACGCTGCGCGCGCACGGGGCCCCTGCGACAAGGCCGTTCCAGCCTCGCCTCTTATTGACGCGCGCGGGACTTGATGCGGGCGGTGAGCTCGGTGACCTGGGTGTAGGTGGCGCGGCGCTCGCCCATGAGGCCGGTGATCTTCTTGACCGCGTGCATGACCGTGGTGTGGTCCTTGCCGCCGAAGCTGGCCCCGATGCGCGGCAGCGACAGCTCGGTGAGCTCGCGGCACAGGTACATCGCGATCTGCCGGGCGTTGACCAGGGTGCGGCTGCGGTTGGCGCCCTGCAGCTCCTCCATCGTCACGGAGAAGTACTCGGCGGTGGCGGCCATGATGATCGCGGCGGTGATCTGCGGACCCTGCTCGTCGCTGATGAGGTCCTTGAGCACCAGCTCGGCCAGCGCCAGGTCGACCGGCTGCTTGTTCAGGCTGGCGAAGGCGGTGACCCGGATCAGCGCGCCCTCGAGCTCGCGGATGTTGGTCTGCACCTTGCTGGCGATGAACTCCAGCACCGGGTCAGGAGCCTGCAGCCGCTCGCCGTAGGCCTTCTTCCGCAGGATCGCGATGCGGGTCTCGAGGTCGGGCGCCTGGACGTCGGTGATCAGGCCCCACTCGAACCGGGTGCGCAGCCGGTCCTCCAGCGTCGTCAGCTTCTTCGGCGGCCGGTCGCTGGTGATGACGATCTGCTTGCTGGCGTTGTGCAGCGTGTTGAAGGTGTGGAAGAACTCCTCCTGCGTCCGCTCGGCGCGCTCCAGGAACTGGATGTCGTCGATGAGCAGGAAGTCGATGTCCCGGTAGCGGCGGCGGAAGTCCTCGGCCCGGCCGGAGTGCACCAGGTTGATGAACTCGTTGGTGAACTCCTCGGTGGAGACGTACCGGACCCGCACGTCGGGGAACATCCGCGCTGCGTAGTGGCCGATGGCGTGCAGCAGGTGGGTCTTCCCCAGGCCGGAGTCGCCGTAGACGAACAGCGGGTTGTAGGCCCGGGCCGGGGCCTCGGCGACGGCGACGGCGGCGGCGTGGGCGAAGCGGTTGCTGTTGCCGATGACGAAGCTGTCGAAGACGTACTTGGGGTTCAGCCCCAGGTCGCTGCCACCGGAGCGGCCACCGAACGAGGACGTCCCGCCGCTGGCCGGACGGCGGCCGGCGGCCGCGTCCTCGCCACTGCCGCCCACCCCGCTGCTCACCCCGCCGGCCATCGGGGCCTCGGCGTCCCACGGGGCCGGTCGGCGGGGGTCGCTGCGGGGGGCGTCCCAGGCCGGGGAGCCGCCGCCGGGGCCGGCGCCGTTGCCGCGCGACCAGTCCCGGCCGTCGCCGGACTCGGGCAGCCACACGTCGCTGCGCGGGGCGTCGGTGCGGACGCCGAAGGCGCTGCGGCCGTCGTCGAGCTGGGCCCGGGCGGCGCGGTCCTCGGCGTCCCGGTCGCGCTCGGCGCGCTCGCGCGCGTCGGCGTCCCAGGCGTCCCGCTCGAGGTCGTCGCGGTCCCGCTCGGGACGGCGGAGCTCGTCCTCGCGGACGTCCCGGACGTCCCGGGCCTCCCGGGCCTCCCGGGCGTCGTGGCGGACGTCGTCGCGCAGGTCCCGGACCTCGCGCGGCGGCGCGGCGTCGGGTGCAGGTGCGTCCTCGAGCTGGACGGCGACCTTGGTCTCCCGACCGAACTCGGCGGACAGGGCCTCGGTGAGGGCAGTGCGGATCCGGGACTCGAGCACGGTCTGGGTGAACTCGTTGGGGGCGGCGAGCACGAACACGCCCTCGACCAGGCCCAGCGGGCGGGTGAGGTTGAGCATCGCGTTCTGCTGCCGGGTGAGGTCGCCGGACAGCCGCTCCCGGATGCGGTCCCAGACCGGGCCCAGGTCACCAGTGGTGTCGGCCATCGCCGTGTCGTCCCTTCCGTCCCCGTGGTGCTCGCCGCGTGCTGGCGCGGGCCGATTGCCGTCCCGCCGCCGTGCCCCGTGTTCCGTCCGCCGTCCCTGCCCCCGTCCTCGTCGCTGTCCCCCGCCACGTCCACCGGTGTGGACCGGGGTGGACCACGGGTCCACACCGCTGTCCACAGACTGTGCACGAGGGGTGGGGACGGGCTGTGGCCGGGACCGTCGAGGAGGTCGTGGTCCGAGCGATCCGCCCAGGTCAGCTGCGATCTGGGGGGTGTGGACCGGGCTGGGCGCCGGGTGCGGGCCAGTGGTCTCCGGTCCGCGTCCGGGGACCGTTCCGACCGGTGGCGAGCGAGGCGACGCTAACAGCACCATCCACAGGCGGGCAACGACACCGGTGTGCTTCGGCGAGCCAGTGCGTGGCCGCGCGCCGGCCTCGCCCCGGCGGGTCGGTGGAGGTGCCGGCGGGCGGTCGGGGCAGCATGGGGGGTCGGTCACCGGGGCGGGCCGCCGGTCACGGCCGTTCCTCGGCTATGCTCGACCGGTCTGTGGACAGCGGACGGTTGGCGCGTGCCCGGCACGTGGTCGCACCGACGTCGTCCCCAGCACCACCAGCCCCGGTGCTGGCAGGGGTCCCGGCAGTCCGCCGGGGACGCGCCCCGCGCCGGTGCCGCCGCGTGGCCGGCCCGACCGCCGGTCACCGCCTCGTCGTCGTCAGTGGGAGTACCTCGTGAGCAAGCGCACGTTCCAGCCGAACAACCGTCGCCGGTCCAAGACCCACGGCTTCCGGCTCCGGATGCGCACCCGCGCCGGTCGCGCGATCCTTGCCGGCCGTCGCCGCAAGGGTCGCGAGAAGCTTTCCGCCTGACGTGCTGCCAGCGCAGGCCCGCCTGCGCCGGCGTCCGGAGTTCACCGTGGTCGTCCGCTCCGGCCGGCGTGCCGGGCGCCCCACCATGGTGCTGCACTACCTCCCCGAACGGCCCGTCGTCCGTGGCGGGGGTCCTCGCGACCCCGAGCCCGGACCGCGGGCCGGTTTCGTGGTCGGCAAGGGGGTCGGCAACTCGGTCTGCCGGCACCGGGTCAGCCGGCAGCTGCGGCACCTGGTGCGTGACGAGCTGCACCGGTTGCCGCCCACCGCCGACCTCGTCGTCCGGGCCCGGCCCGAGGCGGCCGGCGCCGACGCGGCCACGCTGCGCCGCGACCTCAGCCGGGGCCTCGACCGGGTCCTCGACCGTGCCCCTGACCGTGCCCCCGACCGGGTGCCGGACCCGTCGTGAACGCCTCGTGAGCGCGGGTGCGCGGGCCCTGCTGGGCCTCATCGGCTTCTACCGGCGCGGCATCAGCCCGCTGCTGGGGCCACGGTGTCGCTTCACCCCCACCTGCAGCGAGTACGCGCAGGAGGCGGTGCAGGTGCACGGGGCCGCCCGCGGGCTGGGTCTGGCGGTCGTGCGCATCGCCAAGTGCGCGCCGTGGCACCGCGGTGGCGTCGACCTCGTGCCCCCCCGCCCCCCGGCCCGGTCCGGAACCGCACAGCTGATCCACTCGTCGGACACGGGGACCCCCTCCCCTGATCCCGCCCCGCCCTCGGAGGCCCGCGTTGCTTGACTGGCTGTACACCGCGATCGCGTGGGTGATGAAGCAGTGGCACGCACTGTTCTCCACCTTCCTCGACCCGGCCGGCGGCATCGCCTGGGCGCTGTCGGTGGTCATGCTCGTGGTGACCATCCGCATCCTGCTGTTCCGGCTGTTCGTCAAGCAGGTGAAGAGCCAGCGGGCGATGCAGGAGATCCAGCCCGAGATCCAGAAGCTGCGCAAGCAGTACGGCAGCGACAAGCAGGGCTTCAGCCAGGCGATGATGGCGCTGCAGAAGGAGCGCGGGGTCAACCCGCTGGCCGGCTGCCTGCCGATCCTGCCGCAGATCCCCATCTTCATCGGCCTGTTCCACGTCCTGCGCCGCATCGCACCGGGCAAGCCCGGCCTCTACAGCTGGGACAACGATCTCACCGACCAGGCCGCCCGCGCCAAGCTCTTCACCGCCCCGATCGCCGCCTCGTTCAACATGGTGGGCGAGAAGGAACGAGCGATCCTCGAGCTCACGGGCGGTAGCTACACCGGCATCCGCGTCGTCGCGTTCATCCTGATCCTGATCATGTGCTTCACGACGTTCTACACGCAGAAGCAGATCCAGAAGCGCTCCGGACCGGTCGAGGGCCAGGCCGCCACCGTGCAGAAGCTGCTGCTCTACGGCATGCCGATCAGCCTCTTCGTCTCGGGCTTCTTCTTCCCGATCCTGGTGCTGCTGTACTGGTTCACCAACAACCTGTGGACCCTGGGCCAGCAGTTCTACATCCTCAAGAAGCTGCCCCCGCCCGGGTCGCCGGCCGCGCTTGCCAAGGCCGAGGCCGACAAGCCGAAGGTCGACCCCAAGCTGCTGGCCCCCAAGCCCGGCGCCAAGCCCGTGCGGTTGAAGAAGGGCTCGGCGACCCCCGCGCCGACCACCGACCTGGCCACCCCGGGCGAGAGCCCCACCGGGAGCCCGGCCGGGGGCGCCGCCGACGGCTCCGGTGCGGGCGCGACGCCGTCCGGCCGCGGGTCGTCGGGCAGCTCCTCGCCCGGGACCGGCTCCGCCGATGGCTCCTCCCCCGGTGGTCGGCCGGCCCCGAACCGCCCGCGGGCCTCGGGCGGCTCGGCCGGGCCGGCCAACCGGGGCAAGCGCAAGCGCCGCTGACCCCGCACCGGTGCGCTGGTCGCGCCGCCACCCACCTCCGGGCCACGACCCGGCCACCGGCACTCCCCCAGGAGGAGACCCCGTGAGCACCCCCGACACCACCCCTGCCACGAGCTCGGACACCACTGCCGACGCCACCCTCGACCCCACTGCCGACCCCACGGCCCTGCCCGACGCCGACCCCGTCGACGCCGACGCGGTCGTCGAGCCGGTCGACGTCGAGGCGTCCGGCACCGACGACGACACCGACGACGAGGAGGTCGACGACCTGCTCGTGCAGGAGGGCGACGTCGCCGGTGACTACCTCGAGCGGTTGCTGGACATCCTCGACGTCGACGGCGACATCGACCTCGACGTGGAGGGCGACCGGGCCTCGGTCGCCGTCGTCGGTGGCGAGCTGAAGACCCTGATCGGCCCCGACGGCGCCGTGCTCGAGGCACTGCAGGAGCTGACCCGGCTGGCCGTCGCGCAGTCCACTGGTACCCGTAGCCGGCTGATGCTCGACATCGGGGGGTTCCGGGCGAAGCGTCGCGCCGACCTGACCGCGCTGGCCGGGCAGGCGGCGTCCCGGGTGGCCGCCAGCGGCACCGCGGAGCGGCTCGCCCCGATGAACCCGTTCGAGCGCAAGGTCGTGCACGACGTCATCGCGGCTGCCGCCGGCGTGCGCAGCGAGTCCGAGGGCGAGGAGCCGAACCGCCGCGTCGTGGTCCTGCCGGGCGCGTGAGCGACCCCCAGGGCGACGGATCGCCGTCGCCGGCCGCACCGTCGTCGGCCCCGCCGTCGACGAGCACCCCGCCGGACGACCAGGCCCCCGAGGTGCCTGCGCTGGCCGCGCAGGCCTTCGGGGACCGGCTGCCCGCCGCGGTGCGCTTCGTCGAGCTCCTCGCCGGGGAGGGCGTCGTCCGCGGGTTGATCGGCCCCCGGGAGGTGCCTCGCCTGTGGGAGCGGCACGTGCTGAACTCGGTCGCGGTGGCCGACGCCGTGCCGCACGGGGCGCGTGTGGTGGACGTGGGCAGTGGGGCGGGTCTGCCGGGCATCCCGTTGGCCCTCGCCCGGCCCGACCTGGCGATGACCCTCGTCGAGCCGATGGCCCGGCGGGTCGACTTCCTCTCCCACGTCGCGGCCGAGCTGGGCACCGACTGGCACGTGGTGCGCGGTCGGGCGGAGGAGAAGAAGGTCGCCCGGCTGGTCGGTGAGGTCGACGTCGTCACCGCGCGCGCCGTGGCCCCGCTGCCCCGCCTCGTGGGGTGGGTGCGCGGCCTGCTGCGTCCCGGCGCCCAGCTGGTGGCGCTCATCGGGAGCTCGGCGGCCGGTGAGGTCCCCGGTCTGGTCCCCGAGCTGACGGCGGCGGGCATGCGGGACATCGAGGTGCGTCCGGTCGGGTCGGCGCTCGGTGAGGCCGCCACGCAGGTCGTGGTCATGACGCGCGGCGGCCGCTGATCGGTGGTCCCGAGGTCGACTCGTCGACCCGTAGGCTGGTGCAGAACACGTCCACGGCTCGCGTTTCACGTGGAACTGGCTACAGCGACCCGATCGGCGTTCCACGTGGAACACGGGCGGGTGAGGAGGACTTCGGCATGACGGACCCGGGCGAACGGCTGCGGAGCAGCTTGGCCGCCGACCTCCCGCCGTCGGCCGGAGCCGAGTTCGACAGCCCCATCGCGATGGAGGCCATGCGGGCCACCCGCGTGCTGCACGCCGACGACCAGGACCCGTTCCCGGCTCCCGGACGCATCCGGGTCATCACCGTGGCGAACCAGAAGGGCGGCGTGGGCAAGACGACGTCGACGGTCAACCTCGGCGTCGCCCTGTCCCTGTTCGGCCTCCGCGTGCTCGTCGTCGACCTGGACCCGCAGGGCAACGCCAGCACCGCGCTCGGGGTGGAGCACACCGTCGGGACGCCGTCGGTGTACGACGCACTCGTCGGCGAGGCCACGCTGGCCGAGGTCACCCACCCGACCACCGCCTCGCCGCACCTGCGGTGCGTGCCGGCCACCATCGACCTGGCCGGCGCCGAGATCGAGCTGGTCAGCGTCGTCGCCCGCGAGCACCGGTTGCGCCGGGCCATCGAGGCGCACCTGCACGAGCTGCCCGCCGAGGAGCGGCCGCACTACGTGCTCATCGACTGCCCCCCGTCGCTGGGGTTGCTGACGCTGAACGCGCTGGTGGCCGGCGACGAGGTGCTCATCCCCATCCAGTGCGAGTACTACGCCCTGGAAGGTCTGGGGCAGCTGCTCAGCAACATTGAGCTCGTCCGCGCGCACCTGAACCCCGGCATCGCGGTCAGCACCATCCTGCTCACGATGCACGACGGCCGCACCAAGCTCGCCGACCAGGTCGCCGACGAGGTGCGCAACCACTTCGGCGAGCTGGTGCTGACGTCGGTCATCCCGCGCAACGTGCGGGTGAGCGAGGCGCCCGGCTACGGGCAGTCGGTGCTCACCTACGACCCGGGTTCACGTGGATCCACCAGCTACGTCGACGCCGCGCGCGAGCTCGCCGTCCGGGGTGCCGCGCTCCCGCCCTTCGTCCCCGTGCAGCCGGCCCCGACGGCCGCACCGCCCCCCGCGGCTCCGCCGCTGAACGCGCTCGTCCTCGGTCAGTCCGTGGCGACCCCAACCCAGGAGGACTCATGAGCAAGCGTGGTGGCCTCGGCCGCGGCCTGGCGGCCCTCATCCCCACCAGCGCCCCGGCGCCGACGGCGACCCCCGCGGCCAAGGCGGCCGAGGCGGTGGAGGCGGCCGCCGAGCGCGCCGCGGCCGGTCCCGCGGCGGATGCGGCGCCCGCCACGCTGACGCCCGTCGCCGACCTCCCCGCGGAGGTGCCAGGTGTCCCCGGCGCCTCGCTGCGCGAGGTGTCGGTGGGCGACGTCGTGCCCAACCCCAAGCAGCCGCGGCACGTCTTCGACGACGAGGCGCTGGAGGAGCTCACGCACTCGGTCAAGGAGTTCGGCCTGCTGCAGCCGATCGTCGTCCGGGAGCGGAGCGAGGGCGGCTACGAGCTCATCATGGGCGAGCGCCGGTTGCGCGCCGCCCGCGCGGCGGAGCTGGAGACCGTGCCGGCGATCGTCCGGGACACCTCCGACGACGCGATGCTGCGCGACGCCCTGCTGGAGAACATCCACCGGGTGCAACTCAACCCGCTGGAGGAGGCCGCGGCCTACCAGCAGCTGCTGGAGGAGTTCGGCGCCACCCACGAGGAGCTGGCCAGCCGCATCGGGCGCAGCCGCTCGCAGGTCACCAACACGATCCGGCTGATGAAGCTGCCCGTGAAGGTGCAGACCCGGGTCGCCGCCGGCGTGCTGTCGGCCGGGCACGCCCGGGCCCTGCTGGGCCTGCCCAGCAACGAGGCGATGGATGCCCTCGCCACCCGCATCGTCGCCGAGGGCATGAGCGTGCGGGCCACCGAGGAGGCCGTCGCGTTGGCCGTCGCCCACGAGCCCGAGGCCAAGCGGAAGGCCGGCCGCACCATCACCGCGCCCGGGGTGGAGGACCTCGCCCACCGGCTCTCGGACGCGTTCGAGACCAAGGTCAAGGTACAGATCGGCCGGGCGAAGGGACGCATCGTCGTGGAGTTCGGCTCGGTGGACGACCTGCAGCGCATCGTGGGCATGATGGCCCCCGACATCACCGGCCGCAGCCAGCCCCCGGCCTGACGGCCGGTTCCGTCACTGACGGAACCGGCCGCGGGTGGCTGCCCTGCGCAGCAGCGTGGTCAGCACGTCACCGAGCCGGTGCCCGGCCGCCTCGACCGCCATCGGGAACATGGACGTCTCCGTCAGCCCCGGGGACACGTTGACCTCGAGGAAGTGGATCGTGCCCTCGGCGTCGACGATCAGGTCGGTGCGCGAGAGGTCGGCCAGGCCCAGCACCTCGTGCACGGTCACCGCGACCTCGGCCACACGCCGGGCGACGTCGGCCTCCAGCCGGGCCGGGGTGTGGTACTCGGTGAGCCCCGGCGTGTAGCGCGAGGTGTAGTCGAAGACACCGGACTCGGGCGCGATCTCCACCGCGGGGAGGGCGTGCGGGCCCTCCCCCAGGTCGACCACCGACACCGCGACCTCCACGCCCTCGACGAAGCGCTCGACGAGCACGGTGTCGCCGTAGGCGAAGCAGCTGACCATCGCGGCGGGCAGGTCCTCGACCCGGGCGACCTTCTGCGCGCCCAGCGCCGATCCGCCCGAGGCCGGCTTGACCATCAACGGCAGCCCGAGCCGGGCGACGATGAGGTCGAGCACGGCGCCGGCGCCCAGCTCCCGGAAGGTGGAGTGCGGCAGCGCCACCCAGTCCGGCGTCCCCACGCCGGCGGAGCGCACGACGGACTTGGCGGCCGGCTTGTCCCAGGCCAGCCGGCAGGCCGCCGCCGGGGAGCCGACGTAGGGGATCCCGGCCAGGTCGAGCACCGCGCGGACGGCGCCGTCCTCACCGGTCGAGCCGTGCAGGGCGATGAACACCGCGTCGGCCGGCGCCGCGGCCAGGCCGGGCAGCAGGTCGCTGTCGGCGTCGCGCAGCTCGGCGTCCAGGCCGGCCCGCAGGAGGGCCTCCACGACCTGGGTGCCCGAGGACAGGCTGACCTCGCGCTCGAAGGTCAACCCGCCGGCCAGGACGACGGCGCGCAGCAGGTCGGTGTCGGGATCGGTGTCGGGGCCGGAGTCGACGGGCTGGGTCACGGCTGGTCCCCCACGGTGTCGGACGACGCCGGGCCGGTGATCGGCTCGGCCGCGGGCACCTGCGGACCGGAGGGCCGGACGGCCCGGAACCGGCCGGTGTCCACGGAGTCGAAGGTGGAGTGCAGGTCGAGCTCGGCCTCGACGACGCGGGCCAACCGGCGCACGCCCTCGCGGATCTGGTCGGGCTCGGGGTAGCAGTAGGACAGCCGCATGAACTCGGTGCCCTGGCCGTCGGCGTAGAAGCCGATGCCGGGCACGTAGGCCACGTGCGCGCTCACCGCCCGGGGCTGCATGCGCTTGGCGTCGAGGCCGTCGGGCAGCTTCAGCCAGACGTAGAAGCCACCGTCGGGGCGGGTCCAGGTCGTGCCCGGCGGCATGAGCGCCGCGAGGGAGTCCAGGGTGGCGTCGCGGCGCTCGCGGTAGAGCTCGATGAAGGTCTTGATCTGCTGCTGCCAGGGCTGGGTGTCCAGGTAGCGGGCGACCGCGTACTGGGTGAGCGAGGGCGGGCAGAGGACCTGCGCCTCGGTGGCCAGCACCAGCTTCTCCCGCACGGCCAGCGGGGCCAGCACCCACCCCACCCGCAGGCCCGGTGAGAAGGTCTTGGAGAACGAGCCCAGGTAGATCACGCGTTCGGCGTCGCGCGCCCGCAGCGCCCGCATCGGTTCGCGGTCGAAGCCGAGCAGGCCGTAGGGGTTGTCCTCGACGACCAGCAGGTCGTACCGGTCGGCGATCTCCATGACCTTCGCCCGGCGCTCCTCGGAGAGGGTGATGCCGGCCGGGTTGTGGAAGTTCGGGATGGTGTAGAGGAACTTGACCTTGTCCCCGCGTGCGCGGCACTCGATGAGCGCGTCCTCCAGCGCCTCGGGCACCAGCCCGTCGTCGTCCATCGTGACGTGCTGGACCCGCGCCTGGGCGGCCTGGAAGACCCCCAGCGCCCCCACGTAGGAGGGCGCCTCGGCCAGGATGACGTCACCGGGGTCGCAGAAGACCCGGGTGACCAGGTCGAGCGCCTGCTGGGAGCCGACGGTCACCACGACCTCGGACGGGGAGGCGTCGGTGATGCCCTCGAGCGCCATGACGTCGCAGATGCGCTCGCGCAGCCGGGGGTCACCCTGGCCCGAGCCGTACTGCAGGGTCTGCGCGCCCATGCCCGAGACCAGGTCGCCGATCATGGAGCCGACGGCGTCCAGCGGCAGGGCGGTGACGGCGGGCATGCCCCCGGCCAGCGAGACCACCTCGGGTCGGCTGACGACGGAGAACAGGGCCCGGATCTCCGAGCTCTTCATGCCGTGCGTGCGGGCGGCGTAGCGGTCGGCCAGCGGGTCCAGCCGCGGGTGACGCGCCGGGACCGGGACCGACGCGCTGACCGAGGGGTCAGGCGTCAGGGAGGACATGTCGGAAGTCTAGGAGACCCGCATGACGAAACCCGGCACGGCCGCCCTGCAGGGGCCCGCGGCGCGCGGAGCGCGTCGTGGGGGGCAGGGTGGTCCTTCCTCAGGCAGGGGTGGAGAGCTGGTAGGTGCCCGTGGGCGGGTCGGCCTCGGCGGGCAGGAACAGGCGCTGGACGGCGGCCAGGACGCTGGAGGCGACCGTGGACCGCAGCCGGGCGTCGAGCAGCAGCTGCCGGTCGACCGGGTGCGACAGGTAGCCGCAGTCGAGCCGGATGGCGGGCATGCGGGTCAGCCGCAGCAGGTCCCAGGTCTTGGCGTGCGAGCCGCAGTCGAGCATGCCGGTGCGGGCGATGACCTCGCGGCGCAGCAGGTTGGCGAACTCCTCGCCCACGGTGGAGGAGGCACCCGACCCGGTGCCGTAGTAGTAGCTGGCCACACCGCGGGCGTGCCGGGAGCCGTGCGCCTCCATGTGCAGCGAGACGAACAGGTCGGCGCGCGCGGAGTTGGCGAAGTCGGTGCGCTCGGCCAGCGAGGGCCCGCCGCGGCGCCCCCGGGTGAGGTAGACCGTCGCGCCGGCCGCGGCCAGCCGGCCCTCGATGCGGGAGGCCAGGTCGAACACGAGGTCGGCCTCGGTGGTCTCCCCGGCGGTGAAGCCGGTGTCCTCGCCGCCGTGGCCGGGGTCGATGACGATGACCCGGCCGATGAGGTGCGGCCCGGACTCGACCATGCCGGCGCTCTGCCGCAGCAGCTGCGGCCGGCCCCCGGTAACCCGGCGACCCAGCTGCCGCAGGGCGCGCAGCGTGCCCGGCCCGCAGGTGCCGTCGACGGTGAGGCCGTAGTCGCGCTGGAAGCTGCGCAGCCCCGCCTCGGTCTCGGCGCCGAGGATGCCGTCGGCCCGGCCGGCGTCGTAGCCCAGCTCCAGCAACCGCTCCTGCAGGCCGTGGACGTCGTCACCGCGCATGGGCCGCTCGGGGTCGTAGCGCAGCACCCGGTCACCCAGCGACCAGCGGGCCTCGGTGAGCGCCCGGTAGGTCTCCTCGCCGACGCGGCCGTCGACGGACAGGCCGCGCACCTGCTGGAAGTGCCGGACGGCGAGCGCGGTGGCCTCGTCGTAGACGTCGGCGCCGGTCGCCTGGGTGGTCAGCAGGCCGAGGGCGCGCAGGGCGGCCTGGACCTCGGTGACGGCGGGACCGGCACTACCGGCTTGCAGAGGCTGCACGCGGGGGTCGCTCCAGGTTTTCGGTCGGTGCGGGTTCGCTCGATTGTCGTCCTCGCCGGTCGCGAGGGCCACACCGGCTCCCCCGGACACGCGAACGGGGGGCCCGGACGAGTGGTCGTCCGGGCCCCCCGTCCGGTGGATCAGATGAAGTCGGCGAGGTCGGAGAGGATGGCGCCCTTGGGCTTGGCGCCGATGATGCTCTTGACCGGCTTGCCGCCCTGGAACACGGTCATGGTCGGGATCGACATGACCTGGTAGTCGCGGGCGATCTGCGGGTTCTCGTCGATGTTCAGCTTGGCGATGGTGAGCTTGTCGGCGTGCTCGCCGGCGATCTCCTCCAGCACGGGGGCGACCATCTTGCACGGGCCGCACCACTCGGCCCAGAAGTCGACCAGCACGGGCTTGTCGCTGCCCAGCACGTCGGTGGCGAAGCTGTCGTCGGTCACGGTCACGGTGTTGCCTGCCATGGCTGCTCTCCTTGATGGTGGATGGAACGGCGCGGCCGCAGGGGCCCGCCGCGAGCTTGCGAGTGGTGGGGGGCGGCCGGGTCCTTCTGCTAGCGCTCGTCGAAGGTGTCGGCGAGCCAGCGCTCGGCGTCGATCGCCGCGGCGGCTCCGGTGCCCGCCGAGGTGATCGCCTGCCGGTAGATGTGGTCGACGACGTCGCCGCAGGCGAAGACCCCGTCGATGCTCGTGCGGGTGGTCGGGTGCTCGACCTGGATGTAGCCGGAGTCGTCGAGCTTGAGCTGACCGGCGAAGATCTCGCTGCGCGGGTCGTGCCCGATGGCCACGAACAGGCCGCTGACGTCCATCGTCTCGGTGGCGCCGGTCTCGGTGTCGGTCAGCTCGACCGACTGCACCTGGTCCTGGCCGTGCACGTCGGTGACCTGCTTGCCCAGCGCCCAGCGGATCTTCTCGTTGTCCTGGGCGCGCTTCTGCATGATCTTGGACGCGCGCAGCTCGGTGCGGCGGTGCACGACGGTGACCGACTTGGCGAAGCGGGTGAGGAAGGTGGCCTCCTCCATCGCCGAGTCACCGCCGCCGACGACGACGATGTCCTGGTCGCGGAAGAAGAAGCCGTCGCAGGTGGCGCAGGCCGAGACGCCGTGGCCGAGCAACCGGGCCTCGTTCTCCAGGCCCAGGTACCGGTACTTGGACCCGGTGGCCACGATGACCGCGTGCGCCCGGTGCACCTCGTCGCCGACCTTGACCACCTTGGGGGTGGCGGTGAGGTCGACCTCGGTGACGTCGCTGGGCACCAGCTCGGCGCCGAAGCGCTCGGCCTGGGTGCGCATGTCGTCCATCAGCTGGGGGCCCTGGATGCCCTCGGGGAACCCGGGGAAGTTCTCGACCTCGGTGGTGGTCATCAGGGCACCGCCGAACTGCGAGCCCTCGAACACCAGCGGGTGCAGGTTGGCGCGGGCGGCGTAGGTGGCGGCGGTGTACCCGGCCGGCCCGGACCCGATGATGATCAGGTCGCGGACGCCGTCGGTCTCGGCCGGCGGGATGGCCGGGGACTGACCCGGGTCACCGGGGACCTGGACGGCGGGGCCGGGGGTGGGCTGGTCGTTCGTCACGGGCGGCACAACGGCCAGGGTAGGGCCGGCATTCCCGGCCCGGGCCCCCGGCCGGGCGGGCTCACCCGGCGGAGAGCGGGGAGACCTCGGCCAGGCCGGCCGCGAACCCCCCGTCGGCCGGCACCAGCTCGGTGACCCAGACCAGCACGTAGCGGGTGGTCACCGGCTCGGCGAAGGACAGGTCCTCGGCGCCACCGCCCAGCGTGCCCTCGGCGGCCACCGCGTAGCCGTCGAGCTCGTCGCCGGACCCCGTGCGCACCTGCACCACGGCGCCCTCGGTGCCCGTGACCGTGACCCCCGACAGGGACTGCTCGGACCCCAGGTCGTAGCGCACGCCGACCCCGGGCTTGAGGTTGCCGAAGGACGCCGAGCCCCGGTAGGTGAGCGTGGGCCAGGAGGTGGCGGGGTCGCCGTCGTAGGACAGCGGGACGTCGTCGTCGTTCTCGGGCTCGCCGTCGCCGAAGGGGTCGAACACGGTGGCCACCGAGATCTCCAGCGGCGTGCCGGCCGGGGTGCCGGTGTCGCCGTCGGTGGCACCCCCGCCGTCCTCGGTCGGTGCGGCTGCGCTGGGGCGGGACCCCTGGACGTCGTCGACGCTGCTGGCGGCCGAGATGACGTTGGTGCCCAGCCACCAGCCCGCGGCGATGACCATGGCCAGGGCCAGCAGCGGGAGGCCGACCACCAGGAGCCGGCGCCGCCACCCGGCCTCCCCGGGCTCGTCGTCGACCTCGTCCTCGTCGTAGCCGGGGGCCCACTCGAGCTCGTCGTCCTCGGCGGTGTCGCTGCCGTCGTAACCGCCGACGTAGCTGCCGTCGTACCCACCGGCGGTCGCGCCCCGGGCCGAGCGCTCGTCGGCGTCGTCGTCGACGAGCGGCACCGGCGGGTAGCTGTCCCGGGTCAGCGGGACCGCGTCGTCGCGACCGGGTCCGGGGTGGCCCGGCGCGGGGTGGCCGGGTGCGGGGCGGGCGGGTGCGGGGCGGGCGGCGGCGTCCTCGGCGTCGCGCCGGTCGCGGAGCTTGCGCAGCCAGCCGCTCTCGGACTCCTCGCCGCGCACGGCCAGGTGCGGGTCGGTGTGGCCGGTGCGCGGCCGGTCACCGAGGAGCGCGGCCATCGCCGCGACGCTGGACAGCGCGGTGCCGGGCTCGGTGGAGCGGGCCCGGCGCACCAGCGCGGCCAGGTCGGGCTGACTGATGTGCGGCGGGGTCGCGCCGGGCTCGTCGCCGCGTTCACCGGTGAGGCACAGCTCGAGCAGCGCGCCCAGCGCGGCCACGTCGCCGGGCACCGTGCCCTCGGCGGCGGGCACGGCCAGCAGGCCCACCAGGCCACCGGGGCGCAGCACGACGTGGTCGGGGGTGAGCCCGCCGACGGCGAGACCGACCCGGTGCGCCTCGGCGACCCCCTCGGCCAGCCGGCGGACGACGACGCGGGCCTCCCGCTCGGGCAGCGGCCCCGAGCGCAGCCGCTCGGTGAGCGTCTGGCCCTCGATCCACTCGTTGACCACGTAGGCCGAGGGGCTGTCGTCGGGTGTGCCCTCGGCGGCGTCGTACACCATCGACAGCGCCGGCGTGGCCAGGCCGCCGGCGGTGAGCGCCCGGGCGATCCAGCTGCGCGCGGCCGCCCCGCCGGGGGTGTGCACCCGCAGCGCGACGTCGCGGTTGAGCACGCGGTCGCGCGCCCGCCACGAGCGGATGACCCCGGTGGCGGTCGGCTCGTCGGGGGCCAGCTGGTCGATGGGGCGGTAGCGGTCGGGCAGGCCGGTGGTCGTCGACGTCACGGACGCTGCCGACCTCCTGGTTCCCCTGCCGGCCTCCTGGTGGGCCGGTCCCGGCCCCGGGCGGGGGTCACCGTCGTGCCCCGCCCAGGCGCGCCCGGACGGCGGCGACCGGACCCGAGACCTCCGGGACCTTCGCCAGCACGACGCCGACCACGACCACGACGCCGATGACCAGGCTACCGACCGCGAGGGTCACGAGCGAGCCGGCGACGGAGGTGCCGGCCACACCGTCGACCAGCTGCACCGCACCCCAGCCGAGGCCGGCGGCGACGGCGGAGACCACCGCCAGCTTCAGCAGCGGCCCGGCGGTCTCCCCGGTGCGCAGGGGGCCCAGCCGGCGGCGCAGCGCGACGTCGCCGGCCACCCAGCCGGCCACGTAGGTCAGCGACGTGGCCACCACCAGGCCGGCCACGACGTGCTCGGGCGCGACGAGGACCGGGACGAGGAGCAGCAGCGGCACCCGCACCACGATCATGGCGACCTGGATGAGGGTCGGCGTGCGGGCGTCCTTCATCGCGTAGAAGACCCGCAGCTGCAGCAGGGTCACCGCCATCGGCAGCAGGCCGAACGCGCCCAGGGCCAGCGCGACCCCGATGGCCCGGGCCTCCTCGAGGCTGGTCTGGCCGTGGCCGAAGGCGACGGTGGTCAGTGCCGGGGACAGGACGGCCAGCAGCGCCGTGACCGGGAGCAGGCCGACCGCCGACAGGCGCATGCCCAGGGACAGGTCGGCCGCGACCGCGGGGACGTCCTGCCGGCTGGCCGCCCGGCTCATCCGCGGCACCAGCGCGGTCAGCAGGGCGACGCCGATGATCCCGTAGGGCATCTGGAACAGCAGGCTGGCGTTCGCGAACGCCAGCGGACCCAGGCCGCCGTCGCGGGAGGCCGCGTTGGCCACCCGGGTGGCCACCAGCACCCCGACCTGGCTGATCGCGACGTAGGCGAGCACCCACAGACCGAGGCCACCCACCTCGCCCAGCCCCGCCCCGCGCAGCCCCCACCGGGGGCGCAGGGGCACCCCCGCGCGGCGCAGCTGCGGCAGCAGGACCACCGCCTGGACGGCGATGCCGAGGGTGGTGCCGGCCCCCAGCAGCCAGACCTGGGTGTCGGTGATGGTGAGCGGGGTGAGTCGCCCGGGGCCGCCGGCCAGGACGAACAGCACCGCGGTGGCCATCACCACCAGGTTGTTCAGCACCGGCGCCCAGGCCGGCCAGCCGAACACCCCGCGGGCGTTGAGGACGGCGGTGGCCAGTGCACCCAGCCCGTAGAACACGATCTGCGCGAGCAGCAGCCGGGCCAGCCAGTTGGCCAGCGGCACCTGGTCGGGGTCGGTGATGCCGTACAGCCGGGTGAGCAGGGGCGCCGCGAGCACCGCCGCGGCGGTCAGCACGGTCAGGGCGACCAGGGCGATGGTGGTGAGGCGTTGCGCGTAGCCCACCCCGCCGTCGCGGTCGCGCTCCTGCGCGTGCACCAGCAGCGGCACCACCACCGAGGTGAGCACCCCGCCGAGCAGCAGCTCGTAGACGATGTTGGGCAACGTGTTGGTGACGGTGTAGGCGTCGCCGACCAGGCCCGCACCGAGCGCGGCGGTGAGCACCACGGTGCGCAGGAAGCCGGTGATGCGGGAGACCAGGCTGGCCACGGCCATGGTGCCGGCCGCGCGCAGGATCCCCCGGCTGCCCCCGGCCCGGCCCTCGCGGGCCTCGTGGGTGCCGGTGTCCTCGTCGTCGTGGGCGGCCGGCACCGGTGGCAGCACCGGGATGATCTGGGTGTCGTCGGGGCCGGGGACGAACCGGGTGCGGAACGACGTCCGCTCCCCCGACCGCGGGTCCGGTGCGGGACGGGCCGGTGCGGCTGCGGACCGGGCCGGGGGCGCGAGGGCCGAACCCAACGGGCTCACCCGGGTGGCCGGGCCGGACCCGTCGGTCGGCGGTCCCTGCGGTCCCCGCGGCTGCTGCGGACGCGGGCGGGCCGGCACCGGCTCGTCGGTGGTGGGGTGCCCGGCGAGCGCGCTGGCCGAGGGCGCCGCCAGCGGCGGGGGCACGGCGCCGTAGGGCGCCGGGGGCAACGTCCGCGCCGCGGACCGGGACGGTGCGGGCGCGGGCCGGGGCGGCACAGGGGTGGGCCGGGGCGGCGCAGGGGTGGGCCGGGCCACCGGCTGCGCGCCGCTGCGCGCACCGGCGGACCGTTCGGTCTCGACCCGCTCGACGAGCTCGGCGACCGTGGCCGCCTCCTCCGAGGCGGGGCCACCCGGCGAGGGCGGGCGGTGGCTGCCGCCGCTCACACCGGGCTCCTGGTCGGCGGTCCGGACCGGGGCCGGCCGGCACCGGTCCCGCCCTCCACCGCCGCCGGGTCGTCGTCGGCGGGCGCGACCTCCCCGCGGCGGCGGCGCAGGACGAACAGCACGAGCCGGCGCAGGAACAGCAGGCCCAGCAGGGCGGCGGCCCCGACGGTGATGGCCAGCGTGACCGGCCCGTAGGCGGTGCTGCTGACCCGCAGCTCCACCTCCTGCCCGAGCTGCCCCCCGGCCGGGGTGGTGACCCGGGCGACCACCGTGAACCCCCCCGACTGGCGGACGGTGGTCGGCACGGTCACCACGGTGCGGGACTCCGGTTCCACCCGCTGCGGGGCCACGGGCCCAGCGGCGAAGCCCACCCCGGCGCGGGCCCGCAGCTCGAGCACGACGGTCACGGGGAAGGGGAGGTCGTTGCGGACGGTGAGCACGAGCGGGGCATCGCTGGAGGCCAGGCTGTACGTGCCGTCGGCCGGGGGCACGAGCCCGACCTGGCCGCGCAGTCCCTGCAGCGTGCGGGCGACGTCGGCCGCGGCCGCGGCGAACCCGTCGGGGTCGTCGCGCCAGGCGGCCGAGGAGCTGCGGGCGATCGCGGCGTCGTAGCGGGCCAGGGCGTCGTCGGCGTCCTCGCCGACGGCGGCGGCCACGTCGTCGCGGACCGCGACCGCCGCCGCGACGTCGGCCAGCCCCGCCGCGCCCAGGGCCGGGGGCGCGGTGGGGGCGACGAGCGGTCCGGCGTCGGCGGACGGCCCGTCGGCGAGGTCGGTCAGGGACGCCGGCGCCAGCCAGGGCTCGCCGACGGTGTCGGCGAGCATCGGGGTGGCCCAGCTCGCGTCGGCCTGCACCTCGCGCGGGGGCACCACGAGGACCGTCTGCGCCACCGCCGGGTCGACCGCGGCCAGCTGGTAGGTGAGCACGCCCAGCTCGGCCAGGTAGCGCTGCTCGGCGACCCGGGCACCACCGGCGGCGGTGTCGGCGCCGGCGACCACGGCGCCCAGCACCCGATCGGCCACCAGCGTGGTCAGCTGCTCGCCGGAGGCGTCCACGGTGACCCGGGCGGCCGCGGCCCGCCCGGTGCGGCCGACCGCGGCACCGGGCTCGGCGTAGGCGTCCTCGGCGAGCACGAGCTGGTCGACGCCGGCGCCGGTGAGCGTGGCCAGGGTGTCGGCCCGCAGCACCCCGCCGGCGGGCCACACCAGGTCGGTGCGCGGGGTGGTGCCCAGGGCGTCGACGATGATCTGCGCGCCGCTGCTCCCGGCCCCCCCGGCGTCGCTCTCCCCGGCGCTGCCGCTCTGACCGGCGCTGCCGTCCGTGGCGCCCGTGCTGGCGGTGGGACCGGCGCTGCCGGTCGCGGCGCCGACCTCGCCGCTGCCGTCCGGGGCGCCGGCGGCCTGGCCGTCACCGCTGCCGTCACCGCTGCCGTCGGTGCTGCCGTCGTCCGTGCTGCCCGGTGCGCCGGGCAGGGCCCGGGTGACCACCCCGGGCAGCCCGGCCGACATCAGCGCGTCGGCGTCGACGTCGGCGTAGGGCAGGGCGACCACGGGGTGGACGGCGGCCAGCGCCCGCAACCGGTCCAGCCAGGAGACCGCGTCCGCCGTGCCCCGCCCGGTGGCGCCGTCGACGGTGTAGCCGCGGGCCATCTCCTGCAGCACCTCGACCAGGGCCGGGTCGACGGCGAGGGTGACCGGCACGGTGCGACCGCCGTCGGGCAGCTCCTCGAGCACGTCGAGGGCCCGGTCGAGGCGGCCGTCGGGGGCGACGGAGTCCGCGAGCTCGTCGTCGGTGAAGGCACCCGAGGCGTCGCGGTGCGGCCGGTCGGTCAGCGGCCACAGCCAGGCCACCGACGTCCGGCTGCTGGTGGCGGCGGAGAAGACGGGCAGGTAGGTCGACAGCTCCCCCACCCGTTCGACCAGTCCGCCGCGGGTGCCGTTGACGTTGACCAGCACCGGGTACACGCCGTCCTCGGTGAGGGCCAGGTCGGCAGCCGGGGTGGAGAACTGGAAGAAGGCGTCGTCGCCCGGTTCCAGGACGGTGTTGGTGACGGGCTGGAAGGGTGCCTGGGCGACCTCGCCGGCCGAGGGCTCCGCGACGTCGGCCGCGAGGTCGTCGCGGCTGGTCAACCGCTCCCCCCGCTGCAGCCGGACCGACAGGTCGGTGATGGTGTCGTCGCTGTCGTTGGTCAGCGTCATGCCGACCACGACCGTGCTGTCGGGGGTGACCGTGCGCGGCTCGAGCGAGCTGATCGTGACGTCCACCGGTGGGGCGCTGCCCGCCGGGGCGGCGGCCGCCGGCGGCGCGGGCAGCAGCACGGCGGCGAGCAGCGCCACCGACAGGGAGATCCAGGTCAGGGCCACCACCCTGGTCGCGGGGCGTCCGGCGCCGCCGGCAGCCCGCCGGTTCACGCGCTGTCGGCCAGCAGGCCGGGGGCGCGCTCGACCAGCGCCCGCTCGTCGGCGTAGGCCAGCCGCCCGGAGAGCTCGCTCAGCGGGACCCAGGCGACCTCGGTGACCTCGACGTCCTCGTCGGAGAGCTCGCCACCGGTCGCGCGCAGCAGGAAGTGGTGCACCGTCTTGTGCACCCGTCGGCCGTCGGCGACGAACCAGAAGTCGATGATGCCCAGCGGCGCCACGATCTCGCCCCGGATGCCGGTCTCCTCGGCCACCTCGCGCACGGCGGTGTCCTCGGGGGTCTCGCCGGCCTCGATGTGCCCCTTGGGCAGGGACCACAGCAGGCGGCCCCGCCGGTCGGTGCGGCCGATGAGCGCTGCGCGCGGCCCGGTGCCGTCGTCGTCGGCCACGACCAGGCCGCCGGCCGAGGTCTCGTCCACCCGGCGCAGACGTCGGCCCGGGCGTCGTCGTCCGCCCGTCGGAGCCATGCTCTGCAGGGTAGCGCGGTCGACCTCAGTAGCCTGGCTGGTCGTGTCCGACGAGCTCCCGCGTCCCGAACCCGCGCCGGTCCCCGAGGCCGTGCAGCAGACCGTCCGCGAGCTGGTCGACCTCACCCCGGTGCTGGGCGCGGTGGGCGAACGGTTCGCCGCCGCCGGCCACGAGGTGCACCTGGTCGGCGGCTCCGTGCGCGACGCGCTGCTCGCCGCCGGTTCCGGCGCCGCCCGCCTCGGCGACCTGGACCTGACCACGTCGGCCACCCCGGAGCAGACGCTGGCCGTGCTCGACGGGGTGGCCAGTTCCACGTGGAACACCGGCATCGCCTTCGGCACGGTGGGCGCCGAGGTCCGCGGCGAGCGGCTGGAGATCACCACGTTCCGGGCCGACCGGTACGACCGCGAGTCCCGCAACCCCGAGGTGGCCTGGGGCAGCTCGCTGCACGACGACCTCGCCCGGCGGGACTTCACCGTCAACGCGATGGCCGTGTCGTTGGGTCCTGACCGCACGGTCACCGACCCCTTCGGCGGTCTGGGTGACCTGCTGGCCGGGCGGCTGCGCACGCCGGGCGCCCCCGAGGACTCCTTCGCCGACGACCCGCTGCGCATGCTGCGCGCCGTGCGCTTCGTCGCGCAGCTGGGGCTCACCCCGGCCCCCGAGGTGGTGGCGGCGATGACCGCGCTGGCGCCCGAGCTGGGCCGGATCACCGCCGAGCGGGTCCAGCAGGAGTTCTCCCGCACGCTGCTGAACCCGGCCCCCCGGGCCGCGCTGGACCTCTTCGTGTCCACCGGGCTGGCCGACGTCGTCCTGCCCGAGCTGGCCGCGCTGCGCATGGAGATCGACGAGCACCACCAGCACAAGGACGTCTACACCCACTCGCTCACTGTGCTGGACCAGGCGATCGCCCTGGAGGAGCCCGGCAGCCCGCCGGACCTCGTGCTCCGGCTGGCCGCGCTGCTGCACGACATCGGCAAGCCCGCCACGCGGCGGCACGAGCCCCGCGGGCGGGTCTCCTTCCACCACCACGAGGTGGTCGGGGCCAAGCTGGTGCGCAAGCGGCTGACCGCGCTGAAGTACCCCAAGGAGGTCATCGAGCAGGTCGCGCGGTTGACCTTCCTGCACCTGCGCTTCCACGGCTACGGGTCGGGCGGGTGGACCGACTCCGCCGTCCGGCGCTACGTCACCGACGCCGGTGACCTGCTCCCCCGGCTGCACAAGCTCGTGCGCTCGGACTCCACGACCCGCAACAAGCGGCGGGCCGCGGCGCTGTCGGCCACCTACGACTCGCTGGAGCAGCGCATCGCCGAGCTGTCGGCCGCCGAGGACCTCGCCCGGGTGCGCCCCGACCTCGACGGCAACCGGATCATGGAGCTGCTGGGCATCCCCCCGGGCCGCGAGGTCGGCGAGGCGTGGCGGTTCCTCAAGGAGCTGCGCCTGGAGCGCGGGCCGCTGGACCCCGAGCAGGCCGAGGCCGAGCTGCTCGCCTGGTGGCGCGCCCGCTGACCTCCGCGGGTCAGCGGAGGGCGGGGGACGGTGCGAACGTGCCGCGCGCGGCGTTCCCGGCGGCCGCGGCGACGTAGAGCACGCCCACCAGCACGAGCGCCGGCACGCTGGCCCCCGACGCGGGCAGCGTCAGGGCGCCGAGCACCAGCGCGAGCACGAAGGTCACGTTGAAGACCGCGTCGTAGACGGAGAACACGCGGCCGCGGAAGTCGTCGTGCACGACCTCCTGCAGGGTGCTGTCCACGCAGATCTTCACCGCCTGGGCGACGAACCCGAGCAGGAAGCCGGCCGCCACGATGGTCGGAGCCAGGAAGGGCAGGCCCAGGCCCAGCTGCCCGGCACCGCCCAGCAGCAGCACCCCCGTCGTCCACCGGCCCTTGCCCCACCGGCGCACCGCCGGCGGGGTGAGCACCGCCGCGAGCAGCGTGCCCACGGCACCGGCACCCAGCACCTGCGCGATCCCGGGCAGACCGACCGGGAAGAACAGGCCCACCGGCTCCAGGGTGGTCCGGTAGAGCAGCAGGGTGAGCAGCGTGAGCACCCCGAAGCAGATGCGGTGCACGGCCATGAGGGTCAGCACCCAGGTGGCCGGTCTCGAGTCCAGGACGTGGCGGGCACCGGCCAGCATCCCGTGCAGCACGTCCCGGGCCGAGGTCGTGGCCGCCCGCGAGGTGTGGTCGGGGCCCAGGTGGTCGCGGGCGAAACCGGCGACGATCGCCGAGCCCAGCAGGTAGGGCCCGGCCGCGCACAGCGCGAGGACGGCGTAGCCGCTGTCGCCCCGGGCCAGCAGCGACTGGACACCGATGGCCACCCCACCGCCCAGCACGGTGGAGACCGCGCCGGCGGTGGTGCTCAGCGCGTTCGCCGACACGAGCGAGGGCCGGTCGCAGGTGTGCGGCAACCCGGCCGACAGCGCCGACAGCACGAACCGGTTGACCGAGAAGACGGCCAGCCCGGCCAGGTAGAACGCCGGTCCCCCGACACCGGCGACCACCAGGGCGGCGACCCCGGCCACGAGCAGGGCGCGCACCGCGTTGGCCACCAGGAGCACCTGGCGGCGGCTCCACCGGTCCAGCCACACGCCGACGAAGGGGCCCAGCAGCGAGTAGGGCACCAGGAGGACGGCGAACCCCGCGGCGACGTCGACCGGGTCGGCGGCCCGCTGGGGGTTGAACAGCACCGTGCCGGCGAGCGCGGCCTGGAACATGCCGTCGCCGAACTGCGAGGCCAACCGGGTGAGCAGCAACCGGCGGAAGTCGGGGCGGCGCAGCAGGCGGCGTGCCACCGCGCCCCGTCCGACCACACCTGCACCCTACGGCTGCCCCGGACGGGTCGGCCGCGCACGCGGGGGCCCCTGCGGGCACCGTCCTGGGGCACACTGGTCGGGATGAACGCGGTGCCCCCGTCGCCCGACCCGGACCGCCGACCCGCCGCCTCCGCCGCGGGCCGGTCCGCCGGTGCCGGCACGCCGCCGCTCACCATCGGTGCGCTCGCCGACGTCGCGGCCGGGACGCTGCTGGTGGCCATGCCGCTGCTGGTCGACCCGAACTTCGCCGGCACCGTGGTGTACGTGGTCGACCACTCCAGCACCGGCACCGTCGGCGTGGTGCTGAACCGGCCCAGCGAGGTGCGCATCGCCGACGTCCTGCCCGGCTGGGCGGGCCTGGCGGTGCCGCCCGGCGTCTTCCACGTCGGCGGGCCCTGCGAGAGCGAGACCGCGCTGTGCCTGGCGTCGGGGCCCGGTGGGGTGCCGCAGCTGCAGCCGGTCGGCGACGGCGTGCACCTGGTCGACCTCGACGGCGACCCCGGGCAGGCCGCCGCGGGCGTCACCGGGTTGCGGGTGTTCGCCGGCTACGCGGGCTGGTCGCCGGGGCAGCTGGGTGGCGAGATCGCCGAGGGGGCCTGGGCCTGCGTCCGGGGGCAGGCCGACGACGTGCTGGCCGTGGACGGCGGGGCCGCGCTGTGGCACCGCGTGCTGCGCCGCCAGACCGGTCCGCGCGCTGTGCTCTCGACCGCCGCCCCGGACCCCACCCAGAACTGAGGGAGGACGCGGCCGGTCGACCGCGTCGCCGGCGCGCCCCACCTGCCCCAGAGGTCTCGCACGGGGGCGGTCGTTCTGGCAGACTGAGCGCTGCGGGAGGGACGGTCTGGGGAAGAGACCGTCCCTCCCGTTTTGATGCCGAACCGGATGGAACGGCCTCGTCGCAGGGTCCCGGCGCGGCGCAGCCGTGCTGGGGGGCGACGAGGTCCTTCCTCAGAAGCCGAGCTCGTCGGCGATCTGCGGGTAGTCGGCGACCAGCGCGGTCTCGGCGTCGTCGGGCAGCGTGATGGTGCGCGACCCGTGGTCGCCCAGCGTGATCGTGACGTCGAACGTCTGGTCGGGCAGCCGGGTCACGTACTGCAGCAGCAGCTCGTCCTCGGCCGACACCACGACGGTGGCGCCGGACCCGGTGCGGTAGACCGAGGCCAGCTGCCCGTCCACGGTGCGCTGGCCCTGCCACGTGTAGCCGCGCTCGAGGATGGCGCGGGGGTCGTCGTCGGCCGGGGCGGCGAGGTTCAGGACGAGCTGGACCAGGACGTCGACCAGGGACGCCGTCCCGCCGGCCTGCAGCGGGGAGAGGGGGCGCTCCAGGTAGGTGGCACCCGGTCGGCCGGCGGCGGCCAGGGCCTCGGTGAGCCCGGGGACGTCGCCGTACCAGAGGTCGGTGTCGGTGAAGAACAGGGTGCGGCTCTCGGTGGCCTGGCCGGTGCTGCCGGTGGTCACGGCCTGGGCGCGCCCGGTGCCGGAGGCGAAGTCGACCTCGCCGGTGAGGGTGAGCACCGCGCCCTCGGCGTACGGCGCGGTGACGGTGACGTCGGCCCCGCCCTCGGTGACGTTGCGGTGCAGCAACCCCGCGAGGGTGTCGGCCTCCTCGCTGGTCACCGGGTCACCGGGCTCGCGGTCGGCCGCCGCCGACCCGTCGCTGCAGCCGGCCAGCACCGTGACGGCGAGGGCGAGCAGCAGGGCGATCAGACGGGGTCGGGCCGGCATGCCCCCAGCGTACGAAGCGGGGCATGCCGGCCCGGTGCTCAGCGCTCGACGTCCCCGCGGATGAAGGCCTCGACGGCGTCGCGGGCCGCGGAGTCGCTGTACTGCACCGGCGGGCTCTTCATGAAGTACGACGACGCCGACAGGATCGGGCCCCCGATGCCGCGGTCCTTGGCGATCTTGGCGGCCCGGACGGCGTCGATGATGATGCCGGCCGAGTTCGGGGAGTCCCAGACCTCGAGCTTGTACTCCAGGTTCAGCGGGACGTCGCCGAACGCGCGGCCCTCGAGCCGGACGTAGGCCCACTTGCGGTCCGACAGCCACGGCACGTGGTCCGAGGGGCCGATGTGCACGTTGTCCTTGCCCATGTCGCGGTCGACCTGGCTGGTCACCGCCTGGGTCTTGGAGATCTTCTTGGACTCCAGGCGCTCGCGCTCGAGCATGTTCTTGAAGTCCATGTTGCCGCCGACGTTGAGCTGCATGGTGCGGTCCAGCTGCACGCCGCGGTCCTCGAACAGCTTGGCCAGCACGCGGTGGGTGATGGTCGCCCCGACCTGGCTCTTGATGTCGTCGCCGACGATCGGCACCCCGGCGGCGGTGAACTTGTCGGCCCACTCCTTCGTGCCGGCGATGAACACGGGGAGGGCGTTGACGAAGGCGACCCCGGCGTCGAGCGCGGCCTGGGCGTAGAACTCCGCGGCCTCCTGGGAGCCCACGGGCAGGTAGCAGACCAGGACGTCGGCGCCGGACTCGCGCAGGGCGGCGACGACGTCGACGGGCTGCTCGTCGGACTCCTCGATGGTCTGCCGGTAGTACTTGCCCAGGCCGTCGAGGGTGGTGCCGCGCTGCACGGTCACGCCGGTCGGCGGGACGTCGCAGATCGTGATCGTGTTGTTCTCGCTGGCGCCGATGGCCGCGGACAGGTCCTGGCCGACCTTCTTGGCGTCGACGTCGAACGCGGCGACGAACTGCACGTCGGAGACGTGGTAGTCGCCGAAGCGCACGTGCATCAGGCCGGGGACGCTCTGCGTCTCGTCGGCCTCCTTGTAGTACTCGACGCCCTGCACGAGCGACGCGGCGCAGTTGCCGACGCCGACGATCGCGACCTTGACCGATCCCATGGGTCCTCCTCGATGCCGGCGACGGTGCGCGGCTGGTTGTGGGTGTGGCGCTCGGTGCTGCTGCCCCGGCCCGGCCGCGCTGCCGGGTGGGGCCGCTGCGGTCGCTGGCGCCCGCAGTCGGAGACGAACATACGGGTCGCTTTGTCATGTTGCATGCCCGACCCTTTGTCACGTCGATCCGGACCGGTCCGGCTCGTACGCTGGACCGGTGCCTCGGCGATCGACGGTCGACTACGTGCTGCGCAAGCGCGCACTGCTGGCCGACGTCCGCCGGGGGCGGGTCGCGCTCGCCGAGGTGTGCGACGCCGCCCCGCAGCTCACCCAGGCCGCGCGGTACCACGGCGAGGACACCGACGACCCCTGCCCGGTGTGCGAGCGGCGCCGGCTGACCCGGGTCAACTTCGTCTACGGTGATGCGTTGGGCACGGTCGCCGGCCAGGCCAAGCGGGAGGCCGAGCTCGCCCGCATGGACGCGATGCAGGACGAGTTCGCGGTGTACGCCGTGGAGGTCTGCCGCGGCTGCGGTTGGAACCACCTGGCCAGCTCCTACGTCCTGGGTGCGGAGCCGGGACCGGGCCGGGTCCCCCGTCGCACCCGGCGCGCAACCCGCTCGGACTGACCCGTCCACAGGTCCACCCATCATCCTGGTCGCCGGCCCCCCGCCCCACCCGGGGCGGTGCCGCACCGCCCACCCGAACCGAGAGAGGGGCCCCCGCCGTGCCTCCCCACGACGAGACCTCACCCGTCGGCCCCCCGGCCGGCTCGGTGCGCCGTCCCCCGCCCGCGCGGGCCGGTCGCGAGGGCGGCGGTCGACCGGACCCCCGCCGTCCCGACCCGCGCACCGCGCGGCGCGGCGACCGCGGCCGGACGACGGCGGCCCGTTCCGGGGGCGGCGCGACGGTCTCCGCCCGCCCCCCGGCCGGCAAGGGGAAGAAGGGCAGGCGGACGGCGAAGCAGAAGCGGCGCCGCGTCTACAAGGTGCTGGCCTCGCTGGTGGTGGGCGGTCTGGTGCTGCTCGGGGTCTTCGTCGGCGTCGTGTACGCCAACACGAGCGTGCCCGACCTCGCCGACGTCCAGCAGAAGCAGCTGTCGATCATCTACTACTCCGACGGCACCACCGAGATGGCTCGGCTGGGCGAGGAGAACCGCATCAACGTGCCGCTGGACCAGGTGTCCGAGCCGGCCCGCGAGGCGGTGCTGGCCGCGGAGAACCGCAACTTCTACAACGACCCCGGCATCTCGGTCACCGGCATCGCGCGCGCGGCGTGGAACAACCTCACCGGCGGGTCGACGCAGGGTGGGTCGACGATCACCCAGCAGTACGTGAAGAACACGCTGCTGACGGCCGACCAGACGTTCAGCCGCAAGTTCCAGGAGCTGTTCCTGGCCATCAAGCTGGACAACAACTACTCCAAGGACGACATCCTGGAGGGCTACCTCAACACGATCTACTTCGGTCGTGGTGCCTACGGCATCCAGGCCGCCGCGCAGACCTACTTCGGGGTCGACGCCAGCGCGCTGACCGCACAGCAGGGCGCCGTCCTCGCCGTCCTGGTCCGCAGCCCCAGTGCCTACGACCCGGCGAACAACCCCGACGTCGCGCAGGACCGCTGGGGCCTGGTGCTCGACGGCATGGTCGAGCAGGGCTGGCTGAGCTCGGCCGACCGGGCGGCGTCGGTCTACCCCGAGGTGCTGCCGGTCTCCACGGCCAACCTCAGCTACCCCGACGGCCCGGAGGGCTTCGTGGCCCGCCAGGTGGTGGCCGAGCTGCAGAGCAAGTACGGCCTCGACGACCAGGACGTCTTCGCCGGTGGGCTGCGGATCACCAGCACGGTGAACAAGGCCTACCAGGACGCCGCCGCGGCCGCGGTCGCCGACGTGATGGAGGGCGAGCCCGAGAACCTCCGCGAGGCCCTGGTCTCGGTGGACCCGCGGACCGGTGCGGTGCTGACCTACTACAGCCCGGTCACCGAGACCGGCACCGACTACGTGCAGGCCCAGCGCCAGCCCGGGTCGTCGATGAAGCCCTACGTGATGGCCACGGCGCTCGAGCAGGGCATCGGCGTGGAGACCCGCTGGGACGGCAGCTCGCCGCAGCGGTTCCCCGACCGCGAGGCCCCGGTGCGCAACTCCGGCGGCGCCTCGTGCGGCAACTGCACCCTGGTGCAGGCCATGACCCGGTCGCTCAACACCACCTTCTACGGGCTGGCCTACGAGGTCGGCCCGGACGCCGTGCGCGACACGGCGCTGGCCGCCACCGGCATGCCCGACACGTGGAGCGGCGGTGCCCTGGACGGCGTCCGGACGCTGGGCAACCGCGAGGGCACCACCGGGTCGGCCATCGGCATCGGCGAGTACGAGATGCGCCCGATCGACCAGGCCGCCGGGTTCGCCACCATCGCCAACGGCGGGGTGCGGCACACCACGCACATCGTGAGCCAGGTCGTGGACTCCGCGGGCGGCGTCGTCGTCTCCCCCGAGTCGGTGGTCGACGCGGGCACCCAGGCCATGCCGGCCGACGTCGCCAGCGACACGACCTACTCGATGGAGGGCGTGGCCGAGTACTCCCGCCGCTCGCTGGACGGCGACCGGCCGGTGGCCAGCAAGACCGGCACCCAGGGCCAGGGCGAGGACAACTCCGACGCCTGGATGGTGGGGTTCACCCCGTCCATCTCGACCGCGGTGTGGATGGGCAACGACAGCCCGAGCGAGCCCATCGTCAACGCCTCGGGGTCGATCATCTTCGGCTCGGGGCTGCCGGGGGCCATCTGGCAGCAGTACATGGACGCCGTCCTGGCCGGCACCCCGGTCGAGGAGCTGCCCAGCGAGCCGATCATCAGCCGCGGCACCGGCAACGGCGTGCCCGAGCCGACCACGCAGGCCCCGCCGCAGACGACGGAGGCCCCGGCACCCAGCACGACGCAGGCGCCGGCGCCGACCACCACCCAGGCCCCGGTGACCACCACGCCGCCGCCCACGACGACGCCGCCGCCGACGACCCCGCCGGTCACGACGACGTCGTCCTCCTCGGCGGGCCTGCTGCCGGGACCCGGGCCCGGGCAGAACAACGGGCAACCGGGGGGCTGAGCACCCCGCACGGCACTATGGCGCCGTGAGCATGCACGACGCGGGCCCGCCGCCGGCCGAGGAGCCGGCGGGCGGGCCCGCGGCGTCCGCACCGGCGATCAGCGCTCCCCCGCAGGTGGCCGCACCGCCGTGGCCCGACCGCGTCGTGCCCACCTGGACCGACCGGGTGGCCGCCCAGGCCAGCGAGGCGGTCGGCGGTCCGTGGGGCCGGCACGCCGTCACCGGGCGGGCCCTGTTCTGGACGCCGCTGCGGGCCTGCCTGCTGTTCTGCGTGGTCGGGCTGGCCCTGGCCTGGGCCAAGCAGTACCCCTGCTCGGACGGCGACTGGGCGGGCTCCAAGCAGTACACCCACTTCTGCTACTCCGACTCGGTGCCGCTGTTCGGCCTGCGCGGCCTGGCCGAGGGCCGGGTGCCCTACCTGGACGCGCCGCTGGAGTACCCGGTGCTGACCGGGGGGTTCATGTGGGTGGCCTCGGTGCTCGCGCGCGGCTACGACTCCCTGGCCGCCACGGTGGGTCTGCTGCCGGCGGTGGTGCCCGTGCAGAGCTACTACGTGGTGACCTGCCTCATGCTCAGCGTCTGCGCGCTGCTGGTCACCAGGGCGGTCGTGGGGCTGTCGGGCGCCCGCCCGTGGGACGCCGCCATGATCGGGCTCTCACCGCTGCTGGTGGTGCACGCCTTCACCAACTGGGACCTGTTCGCCGTCGCGCTGGCGATGCTGGCCCTGTGGGCCTGGGCCCGCCGGCACCCGGCGCTGGCCGGGGTGCTCATCGGCCTGGGCACCGCGGCCAAGCTCTACCCGGTGCTGCTGCTGGGCGTGCTGCTGGTGCTGTGCCTGCGGGCGGGGAAGCTGCGGGCCTGGGCGGTCACCACGGTCGCGGCGGTCGGCGCCTGGGTGGTGGTCAACGCGCCGGTCGCGGTGCTCGCCCCGCAGAACTGGCGCGAGTTCTTCGCCCTCAACGACAGCCGCCCGGCCGACCCGGACACGCTGTGGAACATCGCGCTGCACGCGACCGGTTCCCGCATCCTCGACGGGCCGCTGGCCGCCGGCCAGACGCCGACCGTGCTCAACACCTGGGTCGCGGTGGCCACCCTCCTGGTGTGCGCCGCGGTGGGTTGGCTTGCCCTGGCCGCGCCGGTGCGGCCGCGGGTGGCGCAGCTGGCCTTCCTCCTCGTCGCCGGGTTCCTGCTGGTCAACAAGGTGTGGAGCCCGCAGTACTCGCTGTGGCTGCTGCCGCTGGCGGTGCTGGCCCGCCCGGCCTGGCGCTCCCTGCTGGCCTGGCAGGCCACCGAGGCGGTGCTGTGGGTGCCGCGGCTGCTCTGGTACCTGGGCACCGACGACAAGGGCATCGACGTCGAGTGGTTCTTCCTCGCCGTGGGCGTGCGGGACGCCGCCGTCCTGGTGCTGGTCGGCCTCGTGGTGCGCGACGTGTGGCGACCCGAGCTGGACCGCGTGCGCCGCAGCTGGCCGGGCACCGACGACCCCGCCGGCGGCCCCCTAGACGGCGCCCCGGACCGCGTCGTCCTGCGCCAGCGCGCTGCGCAGCAGCGCGATCTCGGCACGGTGGGAGGCGGGGTCGCCCGGGGTCTCGAGGACGACGGGACAGTCGGCCGCGGCGGCGACGCCCAGCAGTAGCTCCACCGGGATCTGCCCCTGCCCCAGCGGGGCGTGCCGGTCGCGCATCGAGCCGGCCCCGTCGCGGCTGTCGTTGAGGTGCACCAGGTCGATGCGGCCGGTGATCGCCCGGACGTCGTCGACCACCGACGCCAGGTCCCACCCGGCGGCCCAGGCGTGGCAGGTGTCCAGCACGAAGCCGGCGCCGAACTCCCCCACCGCCTCCCAGAGCCGGGCGAGGGCGTCGAGCTCGCGGGCCATGGCCCTGTCGCCGCCGGCGGTGTTCTCCACCAGCACCGGCACGGGGAAGCCGCCGTCGGCGTGCTGGCGCTCGAACAGCTTGCGCCAGTTGTCGAACCCGGCTGCCGGGTCGTCCCCGCCCGTGACGTGCCCGCCGTGCACGACCAGGCCCGCGGCGCCGACCGCCGCCGAGGCCGCCGCGTGCTGGCCCAGGAGTTTGCGGCTGGGGATGCGGATGCGGTTGTTGGTCGAGGCCACGTTGAGCACGTAGGGGGCGTGCACGAAGACGGTGAGGTCGGCCGCCCGCAGGTCGGCGGCGTCGGGCCGCGGGGCCGGGGCCCGCCACCCCTGCGGGTCGGCGAGGAACACCTGGACGGCGGTGGCGTCGACCTCCGCCGCGCGGGCCAGCACGCCCCCGTCGTCGACCTCCGTGCCCACCCCGTCGCTCTCGGTGAGGCCTGTTCCGACGTGTACTCCGACCGGGTGCGACGACATGCCCCCGAACGTAGGCCGTGCGGGTGACATCGAGATGCGGGCGTATCTCCCAGGTCACACACTCGTTCCTGGTTGTGATAGGTGTTACTCGCGGGTACTCCCACACGGGTGCCCGGCACGGGTCTCGACGGAGAGGCGCAGGACATGGACACCGGACGGATCGGCAGGTCGGCACGGCGGGGGATCGCCGTCCTCACCCTGGGCTGGCTGCTGGCGATGGCCGGCTCGGTGCTCGCCGCGCCCACCGCCAGCGCGGCACCGACCGCCACCGTGGACATCCGCACCCTGACCCCACCGGTGGTCAGCATCGACGCCGGCGGCACCGCCACCTTCGTCAACTCCGTGGCCTCCTACCCGGCCAGCATCTCCCTGCCCCTGATCGGCACGCTGGGCTCGACGGTCTACACCGACGTCGCCGTCACCTTCAACGGCTCGACGAAGACGCTGCAGCCCGGCCAGAGCGCCAGCTACACGTTCCCGGCCAGCACGGTCGGTTCGATCACCTACACCTACCGCGTGGTGTCGAACACCAACCTGTCCGCCACGGTGCTGAACCAGCTGGTGAACGGGGTCATCGCCACGCTGCCGCCGCTGCCGGTGGGTACGCCGTTCGTGGTGAACACCCTGGTCCCGCTGCCCAACCTGCCCTCGGCGAACCTGCCCACCCTGCCGCCGGTGACGGTCCCCGGCCCCACCGTGCCGGTGGTGCCCACCCCGCAGACCCCGGTGACCGAGGTCCCCACCACCGACCCCGGGACCCAGCCGACCGAGCCCGCGGCGGAGGTCCCTGCGACCGACGGCACCGGCTACGCCTACTCCGTGCCCGAGTCGGGCGGGCAGCTCGCGCCGGTGGACACCTCGGCCGCCGCCGCCTTCGACCCCTCCCGCTTCGTCACCAGCGACGCCGCGTCCTCCGCCCGCGCCGCCGGCGGCGGTGGCGGGCCGGGCAGCTACGACGGCGCCTCGGTGCCGGTCTTCGGCCAGCTGGCCGGGTTGAACGGCGCCACCCTGCCCGGCAGCGGCGACGGCGTCGAGGTCGCCTCGGACTCCTCGGCCAGCACCCCCGACCCGGCGCTGTCGGTGCCCGCGCTGGCCGCGGTGATCGCCCTCGCCGGGGTGACCGCGGCGCTCGTGCGCACCCACCTGGCCCAGCGCGCGGCCGGGCGCAGTTGACGGCCTGCTAGCCTTGCCGTTGCGCTCCTGTCCGGCTGCTGTCCTGGGCCGCCCAGGGGCGCGACGCGTGCAAGCCCTCCTGCTGCAGATCGTCTGCGGCCGCCGAGACCAGAGGAGGTGGGGTTCTCCGTGCGTCACTACGAATTGATGATCATCCTCGATCCCGAGCTGGAGGAGCGTTCCATCGCTCCCAGCCTGGACCGGTTCCTCTCCGTCGTCACCAACTCCGGTGGCACCGCGAAGACCGAGATCTGGGGCCGTCGCCGCCTGGCGTACGAGATCAAGAAGAACGTCGAGGGCATCTACGCCGTCGTCGACATCCAGGCCGAGCCCGCCGCGGTGGCCGAGCTGGACCGCCAGCTCAACCTCAACGAGTCCATCCTGCGCACGAAGCTGATGCGGCCCGAGGTCCACTGACCATGGCCGGCGAAACCGTCATCACCGTCATCGGCAACCTCACCGCCGACCCGGAGTTGCGTTTCACGCCGTCCGGCGCCGCCGTCGCGAACTTCACCGTGGCCTCCACGCCGCGGACCTTCGACCGTCAGACGTCGGAGTGGAAGGACGGCGAGGCGCTCTTCCTGCGGTGCAACGTGTGGCGGCAGGCGGCCGAGAACGTCGCCGAGTCGCTCACCCGTGGCTCCCGGGTCATCGTCAGCGGTCGTCTCAAGCAGCGCTCCTTCGACACGAAGGAGGGCGAGAAGCGCACCGTCGTCGAGCTGGAGGTCGACGAGATCGGCCCCTCGCTCCGCTACGCCACCGCGAAGGTCACCAAGGCCAACCGCGGCGACGGCGGCGGAGGCTTCGGTGGCGGGTCCGGCGGCGGTGGGGGCTTCGGCTCCTCCTCCGGTAGCAGCTCCTCCAACGACCCCTGGTCGACCCCGGCGTCGTCCTCGGACGAACCGCCCTTCTGATCTCGATACACCTAGAAAGAGAATCCTGTGCCCAAGCCTCCGATTCGCAAGCCGAAGAAGAAGGTCTGCCAGTTCTGCAAGGACAAGGCGACCGGTGTCGACTACAAGGACACGACCCTGCTGCGCAAGTTCATCTCCGACCGCGGCAAGATCCGTGCCCGTCGCGTCAGCGGCAACTGCTCCCAGCACCAGCGTGACGTCGCCGTGGCCGTGAAGAACAGCCGCGAGATGGCCCTGCTGCCCTACACCTCCACGGCGCGCTGACCATGAGCGCATCGAAGCTGATCCTGACCCAGGAGGTCACCGGCCTCGGCTCCGCCGGGGACACCGTCGAGGTGAAGGGCGGGTACGCCCGCAACTACCTCCTGCCCCGCGGCCTGGCCATCAAGGCCACCCGCGGTGCCGAGAAGCAGGTCGCCGGCCTGCGTCGCGCCCGGGCCGCCCGGGACGTGGCCACGCTGGACGAGGCCAAGCAGATCGCCGCCCAGCTGGGCTCGCTCGCCGTCACCGTGCCGGCCAAGGCCGGCAACGGCGGCCGCCTGTTCGGCTCGATCACCACGGCCGACGTCGTCGCCGCGGTGACCGCCGCCGGGGGGCCCTCGCTGGACCGTCGTCGCGTCGAGCTGCCCAGCTCGATCAAGTCGACCGGCGCGCACACCGTCACGGTGCGCGTGCACCCCGAGGTCAGCGCCACGCTGGCCATCGAGGTCGTCGCCGCGTAACCCCAGCACCACCCCGGAGGGGCGTCGGACCGCGAGGTCCGGCGCCCCTCCGTCGTTCCCGGGGCTCCCTGCGCAGCGTTGATCAGGGGGGTGCACGAATGTCCATCCCCCTCCACCAGATCTCGTGGAGGGGGATGGACGTTCGTGGAGGGGGACGGTCCCGGTCCGTGGTCGGACGGCGCCCTGTGGCGGGTGGGACGACGACGCGCCCGGGCGAGCTCGGGACCGAGAAATATCTTCCGTCCACAGCTCCGGGACAGCCGGCGAGCAGGTGACGGGCCCCTTTCCGTCAGGTGACGGGAGCTCGTCCCGCGGCCCTCCACATGGCTACCCGTCCCGTCCACGGGTCCGTCCACAAGTTGTGCAGAGCCCTGTGCACAGCGCTCGTGGACGACCGCGTCAGCTGTGCATAACGTCCTGCTCCGGCCCCAGCGGATCCGACTGCCGCGCAGGAACTGTCGGTGGCCCGCGGTACCAAGGGACCGTGCCGCCGCGCCCCCGGGTGCGGGGCAACGGTGGGTTGACGACGAACGACGGGAGTCCTCTCAGGTGGCAGTGGTCGACGACATCAGCAGGCCGGTGGCCTCGGCCCCGCAGTACGACCGCCAGCCCCCTCAGGACGTCGCTGCCGAGCAGTCGGTCCTGGGCGGCATGCTGCTGAGCAAGGACGCGATCGCCGACGTCGTGGAGGTCCTGCACGGCGCCGACTTCTACCGGCCGGCCCACCAGGTCGTCTTCGACTGCATCCTCGACCTCTACGGTCGCGGCGAGCCCGCCGACGCCATCACCGTCGCCGCCGAGCTGAACCGCACCGACCAGTTGGCCAAGATGGGCGGCGCGGTCTACCTGCACACGCTCATCCAGTCCACGCCCACCGCCGCCAACGCCGGCTACTACGCGGCGATCGTCGCCGAGCAGGCCGTGCTGCGGCGCCTGGTCGAGGCCGGCACCCGCGTGGTCCAGCTCGGCTACGGCGCCGCGGGTGGCAAGGGCGACGTCGACGACATCGTCGACCGGGCCCAGCAGGAGATCTACGACGTCACCGAGAAGCGTATGAGCGAGGACTACTCGCGCCTCGAGGACGTCCTGCAGCCCACGATGGACGAGCTCGACGCCATCGCCAGCCGCGGTGGCACGGCCCGTGGGGTGCCCACCGGCATCCGCGACCTCGACGAGCTCACCAACGGCCTGCAGGCCGGCCAGATGGTCGTCATCGCCGCCCGCCCCGGTGTCGGCAAGGCCCTGGCGCTCGACACCCCGGTGGCGACCCCGACCGGCTGGACCACCATGGGCGAGATCGCCGTGGGCGACGACGTCATCGGCGCCGACGGGCGGCCCACCCGGGTGGTGGCCGCCACCGAGGTCATGACGGGTCGGCCCTGCTACGAGGTGCACTTCTCCGACGGCTCGGTGCTCGTGGCCGACGCGCAGCACCAGTGGCTCACCGACACGCGGGCCAGCCGCCGGGCAGCCCAGGAGGCCCGCGTGCGCGGCGGCGCTCCCCGGGTGCTGCCTGCGGTCCGGACGACGGAGGAGCTGGCCGCCACCGTCCGCTGCGCGACGGCCGATGCCCGGCTGAACCACTCGGTGACCAACACCGCGCCACTGCAGCTCCCGGCGGCGGACCTCCTCGTGCCGCCGTACACGCTCGGCGTCTGGCTGGGCGACGGCACCTCGGCGGCTGCCCAGTACACGAGCGCCGACCCCGAGATCGCGATGTACATCGAGGCCGAGCGCCTGGAGTCCGACGTGCCGTCCGCCGCCGTCGCGGGCCTGCTGCGGTCCCTCGGCGTGCTGGGTGACAAGCACATCCCGGTGGCCTACCTCCGGGCGTCCGAGGCTCAGCGACGGGCGCTGCTGGCCGGGCTGTTGGATACCGACGGCACGGTGGCGCCCAGTGGCGTCGTGCAGTTCGCGGTCACGTCGCGACGGCTCGCCGAGGACGTGCGCGAGCTCGTCGCGGGCCTGGGCTACCGGGTCACCCTGACCACCAAGCGGGTCAAGGGCCGCACGGAGGCCTCCTCCACCTGCTTCACGCTGACCTTCAGCACGCAGGACATGGTGTTCGGGTTGGAACGCAAGCGTCTGGTGCACAAGGAGCGCGGTACCCGGAGCTTCACCGTCAGCGGCAGCCGCTTCATCACCCAGGTGCGCCCCATCGCCAGCGTGCCGGTGCGGTGCATCCAGGTCGCAGCAGACGACCACCTCTTCCTCGCTGGGCGGTCGTTCATCCCCACCCACAACTCGACGCTGGGCCTCGACATCGCCCGCTCGGCGGCCGTGAAGCACCACCTGGCCGCCTGCATCTTCTCGCTCGAGATGAGCAAGCACGAGATCACGATGCGTCTGCTGTCTGCCGAGGCCAAGGTCCCGCTGCACCACATGCGCGCCGGCACGCTCTCCGACGAGGACTGGTCGAAGCTGGCCCGCCGCATGGGTGAGGTCGCCGACGCCCCGCTCTACATCGACGACTCGCCGAACATGACGATGATGGAGATCCGGGCCAAGGCGAGGCGCCTCAAGCAGCGCAACGACCTCAAGCTCGTGGTCATCGACTACCTGCAGCTGATGACCTCGGGCAAGCGCGTCGAGTCCCGTCAGCAGGAAGTGTCGGAGTTCTCCCGAGCGCTCAAGCTGCTGGCCAAGGAGCTCGAGGTCCCGGTCATCGCGATGAGCCAGCTCAACCGTGGCTCCGAGCAGCGACAGGACAAGAAGCCGATGCTCTCCGACCTCCGTGAGTCCGGCTGCCTCACCGCGGACACCCGGATCCTGCGCGCCGACACCGGCGCGGAGGTCACCATGGGCGAGCTGTTCAGCACGGGCGAGACCGACGTGCCGGTCTGGTCGCTCGACGACAACTTGCGCTACGTCAGCAGGCCGCTCACCCACGTGTTCCCGACCGGCACCAAGCAGGTCTTCCGGCTGACCACGTCCTCGGGGAAGACGGTCCGAGCGACGGCGAACCACCCGTTCCTCACCTATGACGGGTTCCGTCCCCTGGAGCAGCTGGAGGTCGGCAGCCGCATCGGTGTTCCGCGGCACGTCCCGGCGCCGGACCACATGACCGTGTGGGAGGACGCCGAGGTGACACTCCTGGCCCACCTCATCGGCGACGGCAGCTTCGTCAAGCGCCAGCCGCTCCGCTACGCCTCGATCGACGAGGCGAACCTGCAGGCCGTGACGACGGCAGCTCTGCACTTCGGGATCGTCGCGGTGCGCGACGACTACGAGGCCGCTCGGTGCACCACCTTGCGGCTGCGCGCGCCGTTCGCGCTGGGCCACGGCAAGCGCAACCCCGTTGCAGCCTGGCTCGACGGCCTCGGTCTGTTCGGTCTCCGCAGCCACGAGAAGTTCGTTCCCGAGCCGGTGTTCCACCTGCCGAAGAAGCAGATCTCCCTGTTCCTCCGTCACCTGTGGGCGACCGACGGCTCGGTCACGGTGAACAAGAACGGCCGCGGCGGACGGGTCTACTACGCCTCCACCAGTCGGCGGCTCATCGACGACGTCTCGCGCCTGCTGCTCCGCTTCGGCATCTCCTGCCGGGTCCGCCGGGTGCAGAAGAGTGGGTACCGCGATGGCTGGACCCTCGACATCAGCGGCTGTGACGACCAGCGTCGTTTCCTGGGCGAGATCGGCGTGCACGGCGCCCGCGGCACGTCCGCCGAGCGCCTGCTCGGCATCGTGCGCGAGTTGTCGGCCAACACCAATGTCGACACCGTCCCGGTCGAGGTGTGGGAGCGGGTACGCACCGTGCTGGAGGAGAAGGGCATGACGCACCGCGCCTTCGCCGCAGCCATGGGTTCGGCGTTCTGCGGCAGCACCATGTGGAAGCACGCCCCCAGCCGGGAGCGGCTGGGCCGGGTGGCTGCGGTGCTCGACGACGCCGAACTCGAGATGCAGGCCGTCAACGACCTGCTGTGGGACTCGGTCATCTCCATCGAGCCCGACGGCGTCGAGGAGGTCTACGACGCCACGGTGCTCGGCGGCCACAACTTCATCGCCGAGGGCATCGCCGTCCACAACTCGATCGAGCAGGACGCCGACATGGTCATGATGATCCACCGCGAGGACATGTACGAGAAGGAGTCCCCGCGGGCCGGCGAGGCCGACATCATGCTGGTCAAGCACCGCAACGGCCCGACCGCGAACGTCACCGTCGCCTTCCAGGGTCACTACTCGCGCTTCGTCGACATGGCCAACTGACTTCGCAATCCGGTGGCGCCGGGCGGCGTCGTCGTGCGGTGATGGGCCGGTGGACGACTTCGCCGACCTGGCCGCGTTCCACCAGCGCGGGCCCGAGGGCGTGCCGGCCGCCGTCCGCCGGCTGGCCCACCAGCACGGCGCCGCCGAGCTCGTGTGGCGCAACGAGCTCGGCGGTCGTCCACGGCGACGCCTGCGCCCCCAACACCCTCGTCGACGACGCGGGCCGCTGGGTAGGACACGTCGACCCCGGTGGCGTCGGCGTCGGCGACCGGTGGGCCGACCTCGCGGTCGCCTCGCTCAGCCTGGACTGCAACGTCGGCGAGGGGCACCAGCCGGAGCTCTCCGCCGCCTACGGCATCGAGCCCGACGAGGAGCGCATCGCGTGGTACCGAGCCCTGTGGCAGCAAGAGAGCTGATGGAGCCCACCGCGGACGTGGTGCGCGCCCTGGTCGCCGAGCAGTTCCCACGGTGGACGGACCGCTCCGTCACCCCCGTCGCACGGCAGGGCAACGACAACCGGACCTTCCGGCTCGGCGCCGACCTCGTCGTCCGGCTGCCGGCCGTGTCCGAGTACGCGGCGGCCGTCGAGAAGGAGGACCGGTGGCTGCCGGTGATCGGCCGGCACGTCTCGCTCGCCGTCCCGGAGGTGGTGGCGACCGGCGGCCCGGGCTGCGGCTACCCGTACCCCTGGTCGGTGCGCCGCTGGCTGCCCGGCGACGTCCCGCCCGCCGCCGGCCCGGTGGACGACGCACGAGTGGGCGCCGACCTCGGCCGCTTCCTGCACGAGCTGCACCGCGCACCGGCCGTGGGTGGGCCACCGGCCGGTGCCCACTCCTTCGGCCGCGGGCTGCACCCGAGCTGCTACGACGACGAGGTGCGCGTCGCCCTGGCGAGACCCGGGCCGGTTGTCGACCGTGATGCTGGCGAGGCGGTCTGGGCCGAGGCGCTGGCCACGACCTGGTCCGGAGACCCGGTCTGGTTCCACGGCGACCTGGCACCGGGCAACGTGCTGGTGACCGGCGGTCGGTTGTCCGCGGTCATCGACTTCGGCACCTGCGGGGTCGGTGACCCCGCCTGCGACCTGGTCATCGCCTGGACCTGGCTGGGTGACGCCGGCCGCACCGCGTTCCGCGACGCCGTCGACCTCGACGCCGGCACCTGGGCCCGGGCGCGCGGCTGGGCGCTGTGGAAAGCGCTGATCACCGAGCCGGGCTCCCCGCTGCGCGCCGAGCAGCAGCGCGCGCTCACCCTGCTGCTGGCCACCGCCTGACCCCACGCACCCGGTCGACGGGCGCCCGGGCGGACGGCGGGGCGGGCAACCGCACCCGGCCCGTGCCGCCGAGATGTCGGACCCACCCGGCAGCGTGCCCGGCATGGACGACGCAGCCCCCCTCACCCGCTCCGAGGCCCAAGGCGCCGTGACCACCCTCGGTTGGCGGCTCCTGCTCGGCGAGCTGGTCACCGTCGTCCCGCTGGACTCGCTCGCCGAGGGCGCCGGCCTGCTGGCCGCGGTGACCGCCGAGCTGGGCGCCGAGGGCGATGCGCACCTGCGCGCCGACCTGCGGCCGGACCGGCTGCGGCTGGCACTCCAGCACCGGGCGAGCGGCACGGTGACGGGCACCGACGTCGCGCTCGCCCACCGGGTGTCCGTCGTCCTCGACCGGCCGGTGGCCCCGGTCGGCGGGCGCCGCACCGATCCGGTGCAGGAGCTCGAGATCGCCGTCGACGCCCTCGACGTCGCCGCCGTCCGGCCCTTCTGGGCCGCGGTGCTCGGCATGGTCCCCCAGCCCGGCGACGACGACGCCCTGGTCGACCCGGCAGGCCGGCTGCCGGCCGTCTGGTTCCAGCGGATGGACGCCGAACGGCCGCAGCGCAACCGCATTCACCTCGACATCACGGTGCCGCACGACGTCGCCGAGCAGCGGGTCGCCGCGGCGCTGGCGGCCGGCGGCACCCTGGTCTCCGACGCCGCGGCCCGGGCCTTCTGGGTGCTGGCCGACGCCGAGGGCAACGAGGTCTGCGTGTGCACCTGGCAGGAGCGGGACCGGCCCGGCGAGGTCAGTCCCGCAGGTTGAGCTGGTCGTACCGGGCGGCCAGCTCGTCCAGCTCCTCCGTGGTGGGTACCCGTCCGCCCGCGTGCAGCTCGACCATGCCGCGGAAGTAGCCCTCCCGCGGAGCGCCCGGCGTGAACAGGATCAGGAACCGGCAGCCGGAGTCGTCGTCCGCGGCGTGGAAGCCGTGCACACCCGACCGGGGCACGTACACCAGGTCGCCGGGCCCGGCCGTCGTCCAGATGTCGCCGTCCAGCACCGCGAGCCGGCCCTCCAGCACGTGGAAGGACTCGCTGAACGTGCGGTGCAGGTGCGGACCCGGGCCCCCACCGCCCGGCGGCAGAGTCACCTCGAACAGGCCGAAGTCGCCCCGGGTCTGCGCACCGGTGGCCACGAACCGGGTCTGGCCGGCCACCTCCTGGTCGGTGTGCCGGGAGGTGGTGGCGGCATCGGGCAGGTAGCTCATGACCGCCGGTCTACCCCATCCGACCGCACGCCCACGACGAACGCCGGGCGTGCGGATCGCCGACCGGCTGCAGGCCATGGCGATGCACGCCACCGCGCGCTGGACGGTCCGCTACGGCGAGGAGCTCCGGTTCGCCGGTTCCGAGCTGCCCGACCCCGAGGTGGTCCGGGTGGACACCCGGCACGGCCCGGTGCCGGTCCACGTGTACGGCAGCGGCACGGACGGGGGGACGGCGGCCCACGTCCACCTGCACGGCGGCGCCTGGCTGATGCGGTTCCCGCAGATGGACGACTGGTGGTGCCGCTACCTCGCCGCGACCACCGGGGCCGTGGTGCACAACGTCGACTTCCGCACCGGCCCCTACGTCGCCTACCCGGTCGCCCAGGAGCAGGCGCACGACGTCGCGTCCTGGGTGGCGCACCGGTTCGGGCGCACCTCGGTGGGCGGCTTCTCCTCCGGCGGCGGCATGGCGGCTGCGGTCGCCCTGATGGCCCGCGACCGGGGCTCCTTCACCCCGGCGCTGCAGGTGCTGGGCATCCCGGCCCTCGACATGGCCTCCGAGGTGCCGGCCGCGGCCGGGATGATCTCGCCGTCGCTGCGCGGGCTGGTGCGCCGCGTCTACTTCCCGGACGTCGCACGGCGCCGCGAGCCCTACGCCTCCCCGCTGCTGGCCCCCGACCTCACCGGCCTGCCCCCGGCGCTCGTGCTCACCGCCGGCCGGGACACCCTCCGCCCGGACGGCGTCCGGTACGCCCAGCGGCTGCGGGAGGCCGGGGTCGACGTCTGGCACCACGACACCCCCGGCGTCGACCACTACTTCCTCACCGAGGACCCGGTGCGCGCCCGCGACACCATGGCGCAGGTCGCCGACCGGGTGCGCTCGGCCCTTGCCGGCTGAGCCGTGACCGGGCCAGGGTGGGCCCCGTGGCCACCTGGGCGGACGTCGAACGCATCGCGACCGGGCTGCCCGCGGTCCAGGAGGGCACCACCTGGGGCAACCGCTGCTGGAAGGTGGGCGGGAAGACCTTCGTGTGGGTGCGGCCGCTCGGGAAGAAGGACCGTGCCGACCTCGGTGACGAGGTGCCGGACGGCGAGGTCATGGCCGTCCGGGTCGACGGCGAGGGCGGCAAGGCGGAGCTGCTGCTCGCCGAGCCCGAGGTCTGCTTCACCATCCCGCACTTCGCCGGGTACAGCGCCGTGCTGGTGAAGCTGGACGAGGTCGACGAGACCCTCCTGGTCGAACTGGTCGAGGATGCCTGGCGGGTGATGGCCCCGCCGAAGATCCGCCGCGATCACGGACTCCAGGACACCTGAGCGCGGCGTGTTGCGCGCACAGGTCCGTGATCAACTGGGAAAGCGGGCAGCGGGCAGCGGGCAGCGGGTAGCGGGCAGCTCAGGTGTCGGCGCGGAGCAGGGGTGGGTGCAGCTGCTCGGCCTCGCCGCGGCGGTACAGCTGCGCCGGGCGGCCGCCGTCCCTCGTGGTGGTCTCCCCCGTCGGGTCGAGCAGGCCGGGGGTGCCGGTGACCTTGCGGTGGAAGTTCCGCGGGTCCAGCGGCCGGCCCCACACCACCTCGTAGACCCGGCGCAGCTGGGCGACGGTGAACTCCGCCCCGCAGAACGCCGTCGCCAGCGCGGTGTACTCCAGCTTGGCCCGGGCCCGCTCGACGCCGTCGGCGAGCACGCGGTCGTGGTCGAAGGCCAGGTCGCGGGCCTGCGCCACCGGCACCCACCGGGCCTCGGCGGCGTCGGTGCCGGCGGTGGGCACCGGCTGGTCGGGGACGAGCGCCAGGTGCGCCACGGTCACTACGCGCTGGCGGGGGTCGCGGTCGGGGTCGCCGTAGGAGGCCAGCTGCTCGAGGTGGCCGACGTCCAGGCCGGTCTCCTCGGCCAGCTCGCGGGTGGCGGCCGCGGCCAGGCCCTCGTCGGGGCGCACGAAGCCACCGGGCAGCGCGTCGCGGCCCAGGAACGGCTCCTCGCCCCGGCGCACCAGCAGCACGCACAGCTCGTCGCCGCGCACGGTCAGCACCACGAGGTCGACCGTCACCGCGAACGGGGGGAACGCCATGCGCCCACCCTAGCGTCAAGTTGACGACAAGCCAGAGTCCTGCTTATCGTCGTGATGACGACAACGAACGAGGAGGACGTCATGGCCGACATCGCCCGCTACCCCTTCACCCGCCACCTGCGGGGGTCGGCGACCGCCTACGTGCAGCACGTGACCGCCGGCCGGCTGCGGCACGGCGGCACCGGTGCCAGCTTCTGGTTCCGCCCGCTGTCGGCCGTGCTGAGCGAGGTCCCGGTCGACGACCGCGAGCTCCCGCTGCTCTTCCACGCCCGCACCGCGGACTTCCAGGACGTCACCGTGCAGATGACGCTGACCTACCGGTTCGCCGACCCCGCGCTGACCGTCGGACGCGTGGACTTCTCGATCGACCCGGACACCGGCCTGTGGCGCGGCACCCCGCTGGAGCAGGTCGCCGGGCTGCTCACCGAGTCGGCCCAGCAGCACGCCATCGACCTGCTCGCCGGCGCCGTGCTGACCGCTGCGCTCACCGGCGGGGTGGGCCCGGTCCGGGACACGGTGGCCGCGGGGCTGGCGGCCGACCCACGACTGGTCGAGACCGGCATCGTGGTCGTCGACGTCCGCGTCGTGGCCATCCGGCCCGAGCCGGAGGTCGAACGGGCCCTGCGGACGCCGACCCGCGAGCAGGTGCAGGCCGACGCCGACGCCGCGACCTACGCCCGCCGGGCCACCGCCGTCGAGCGCGAGCGGGCGATCAGCGAGAACGAGCTGGCCAACCAGGTCGAGCTCGCCCGCCGCGAGGAGGAGCTGGTCGGCCAGCGCGGCGTCAACGCCCGGCGCGAGGCCGAGAACGCCGCGGCCGCAGCCGAGGTCGCCGCCGAGTCGAAGGCCCGCCGCGACCGCGCCGCGGCCCAGGTGGAGGCCGAGCGCACCCGGGTGCAGGGCGAGGCCCGCGGCGCGGCCAACCGCGCCGAGTGGGCCGTCTGGGTGGACATGCCGGTCGAGACGGTGCACGCGCTGGCCCTGCGGCAGCTGGCGAGCAACCTGCCGCAGATCCAGAACATCACCGTCACCCCGGACATGCTGACCGGGCTGCTCGCGAAGCTGGGGACGGGTCAGGGGGCGCAGGAATGAGCCTGGCCCCCCGCGTGGTGCTCGTGACCCGGGCCACCGAGCTCACCGAGCTGGTGGCCCGGCACGGCACCCGCGGGCAGGCCGCGTTCTTCCTGCGCAGCCGGGGCCGCGACGTCGACGATGTCGCCGCGCACGACGCCGCCCAGCGCGCCGCGGTCGCCACCGCCCTGGCCCAGGTCCCGGTCGACTGGCGGCGGGGCAGCGTCGAGCGGGCCGACCTGCCCCGGTTCCTCTTCGCGCCGGACGACGTCGTCCTCGTCGTCGGGCAGGACGGCCTGGTCGCCAACGTGGCCAAGTACCTCGACGGCCAGCCGGTGGTCGGCGTGGACCCCGAGCCCGGCCGCAACGCCGGGGTGCTGGTGCGGCACCGGGCGGCCGACGTCGGCGAGCTGCTCGCCGCCCGTGACCGGGCCGACCGGCTCACGATGGTGCAGGCCCGGGCGGACGACGGGCAGGAGCTGCTCGCGCTCAACGAGGTCTACCTGGGTCAGCCCACGCACCAGACCGCCCGCTACCGGCTGCGGGCCCCCGGTGCGCAGGCCGAGCGGCAGGCGTCGTCCGGGCTGCTGGTCTCCACCGGCACCGGGGCCACCGGGTGGTGCCGGTCGGCGGCGCTGGAGCGGCACAGCCAGGTCCCGCTGCCCGGGCCAGCCGACCCCGGGCTGGCCTGGTTCGTCCGGGAGGCCTGGCCGTCGCCGGCCACCGGGACGACCTGCACCGAGGGCCTGCTCGGCCCGGACGACGAGCTGGCACTGACCGTGGAGAGCGACCGCCTGGTGGCCTTCGGTGACGGCCTCGAGGACGACCACCTCACCCTCACCTGGGGCCAGCAGGTCACCGTGGGCCGGGCGACCCGCCAGCTGCGGCTGGTCTGAGGAGGGCGACGAGGAAGCCGGCGTCGGGGGTGAACGGTCGCAGGTCCCAGGTGGACAGCAGCAGGTCCTCGGCCCAGCCGGTGGCCGCCGCGTCGGCACGGAACTCGGCGAACCCGTAGCCCCGGTGGTCGCCGAACCCGATCGCCATGCGGCCGCCGGGCTCGAGGTGGGCCAGCAACCGGGTCAGGGCGTCGCGGCGCAGCGCGGGCTCGACGAAGGTGATGACGTTGCCGGCGCACACGATGCCGTCGAAGGTCTCGCCGAGGTCGAAGGTGGTCAGGTCGTCGACCAGCCAGCGGGGGCCCGGGTGGTCGACCTCGGCGGCGGCGACGAGCACGGGGTCGCCGTCCACACCGGTGACGTGGTGGCCGGCGCGGTGCAGCGCGCCGCCGACCCGGCCCGGCCCGCAGCCGGCGTCGAGCACCCGCGACCCGCGGGGCAGCAGCGCGTCGACCAACCGGGCCTCGCCGTCGAGGTCGGCGCCCTCGGCGGCCAGGCCGCGGAAGCGGTCGACGTACCACTGGGAGTGGTCCGGGTCCTCGGCGGTGATCGCGGCCCAGCTCGCGTGCTCGCTCACCGGACCGGGTCCAGCGTGCGCAGGCCGAGCTCCTCGGCCACCGACCGCAGGGTCGCGTCGTGGGTGACGACGACCAGGTCGTCGATCCCGGTACGGAGTGCGGACGCCAGGTGGATGGCGTCGAGGGTGCGGACGTGCGGCACGATCGCCTCGGCCTCCTGCAGGACGGCGTGGTCGAGCGGGACGACGGACAGGTGGTCGAGCACCGCGTCGCGGCGGGAGACGGGGACCCCCTCCCGGCGGAGCACCCGGGTCAGCTCGGTGCGGAGCAGCCGGGAGGAGATCACCGGCTCCGCCCCGCCGGTCGCGTCGTCGAACCACGCCCGCGCCGAGGCGTTGCCCAGCAGGACGTGCACGGCGACCGACGTGTCGACGTAGGACGCACTCACCACGGACCCTTCTGGTCCTCGAGCAGCTCGTCGACCGAACCGGCCGTGCGCACCCGGTGCACGGGCAGCTCGGACGTGCGCGCTCGGCCCGTGCGGCGCGGGGGCAGCAGCTGGGCCGACGGCGTCGCCGGGATGATCAGCCCGACCCGACGCTGGTGCCGGGTCAGCTCGTAGACCTCGCCGGCCTCCACGTCGGCGATCATCGCGGTCGGGTTCTGCCGGAGCTCACCGACCGAGATCGACTTCACCGCATCAGTAGACCTCGGTTGTCGACGCATGTCTACGGGCATCATGCAGAGGGTGCGATCCGAGGCCAGCGTGCTCCACCTGGACCTCGACGCCTTCTTCGCCGCCGTCGAGCAGCGCGACAAGCCCTCGCTGCGCGGCAAGCCCGTGGTCGTGGGTGGCACCGGTGGCCGCGGCGTCGTCGCCACCGCCTCCTACGAGGCCCGCGCCTACGGGGCGCGCAGCGCGATGTCCAGCGGCGAGGCCCGCCGGCGGTGCCCCCCGGGGACGGCGTTCCTCGGTGGCCGGTTCGCCGCGTACTCCCTCACCTCGCGGGTGGTCATGGACCTGCTGCGCGAGCTCTCGCCGCTGGTCGAGCAGGTCAGCGTCGACGAGGCCTACGTGGACCTCGCCGCCGGCGGCCACGACCTCACGACCACGGGGCTCACCGCCCTGGCCGCCGACCTCAAGGCGCGCATCCACGAGGCCACCGGCGGGGTGCGCGGCTCGGTGGGCATCGCGTCGTCCAAGACGCTGGCCAAGATCGGCAGCGAGCTGGACAAGCCGGACGGGTTGCGGGTGATCGCGGCCGGCACCGAGCTCGACGTCCTGCACCCGCTGCCGGTGCGCTCGCTGCCCGGCGTGGGCCCGGCCACCGGCGACCGGTTGTCCTCCGTCGGCGTCCGCACGGTCGCCGACCTGCACGAGCGCTCGCTCACCGACCTGGTGGCCCTGGTCGGCCAGGCGCACGGCACCGGGTTGTTCCGGCTGGCCCGGGCCGACGACGAGCGACCCGTCGTGCCCGACCGCGAGGCCAAGAGCGTCTCCGCCGAGCGCACCTACGCCACCGACCTCACCGACCTGGGCCGGCTGGAGAGCGAGCTCCGCTGGCTGGCCGACCGGGTCGTGGCCCGGTTGCAGAAGGACGGGACGGCGGGGCGCACGGTCACGCTGAAGTTCCGCCGCTACGACTTCACCACCCTCACCCGCTCGCAGACGCTCCCCCAACCCGTCGACGACGCCCGCACGATCGCCGAGATCGCCCGCCGGCTGCTGGCCGGGATCGACCGGACCGGTGGGGTGCGGCTGCTGGGGGTCGGTGTCTCGGGGCTGGCCGACTACGTGCAGGGCGACCTGTTCGCCGAGGACGACGACCTGCCCGATGTCGACCCGGGGGCGGAGGCGCCCGCCGAGGGCGACGTCGTCCCCGACGACCCCCGTCCCGGGCCGACGGCGACGCTGTGGCACCCCGGGCAGGACGTCGAGCACGCGCAGATGGGCCGCGGGTGGGTGTGGGGCAGCGGCCTGGGTCGGGTGACGGTGCGCTTCGAGGGTCCGCGGACGCCGCCCGGCCCGGTGCGCACCTACGCCACCGACGACCCCGACCTCTCCCCCGCCGACCCTCCCGACTGGCGGACCACGGCGGAGCGGCTGCTCAGGTGAGCCCGGCCAGCTGCTGACCGTGCGCGGCGGCGTTGGCGGCTGCGAGCTCCCGGTCGCTCCCCCCGACGTGCAGGAACTCCGCATCCACCACCTGCAGGTAGTCCCCCGCCGCAGCCGCGAGCAACGCGCCGGCCCAGCGGACGTCGGGGTCCGGGGCGGCCACGGCCTCCTCGGCCACCGCCAACGCCACGCCGAGCATCGTCGGCAACGAGGCGTCGGGGTCGTGCTCGAGGAACCAGTACATCTCGGCGTGCTGGGTGACGTCGACCCGCAGCTCGACCAGGCCCAGCGCGAGGTCCTGCAGCAGCTGCGGGCCCAGCGTCGTCCCGGAACGGTGCACCAGACCCGGCGTGTCCACCCGGCGCAGCAGCGACAGGCGCACGGCGAAGGCGCGCCGCCGGGTCAGTGCCGGGCTCACCTGCAGGATCCACGTGACCGCCGCGGTGATCAGGCCGAACCCGATGAGGGCCTGCACCGGCACCACCAGCCGCAACCACGCGTCGCTGGGCAGCACGTCGCCGAAGCCGAGGGTGGCGAGCACGACCGCGGAGACGTACACCGCGTCGAGCAGGTCCGACCGGCTGGCCGGGTCGACCGCGCTGACGTAGGAGAAGCCGGTGGTCAGGTGCGGCCAGTAGACCAGCGCGGCACCCACGACCAGCAGCACGAGCCAGCACGAGACCGACACCACCAGCGTCAGCGGACCGGCGAGCCCGCGGAAGCGGGGCAGGGCCAGGCCGGCCCGCCAGCCCGCCCGCATGACCCACCGGCTGAGACCGCCGCGCCCGTTGGGCCGCAGCACGGTCGCGAACAGGTCGTGCAGCACCACCAGCACGAGCACGGTGCCGGCCACCGTCGCCAGCCACTCCACGGCACCCATCGGGGCAGCATGCCCCGCTGCGCCGAGCTCGGCCCGTCGGGGGCGGGAGGATCAGCGCGGGACCGAGGACCAGAAGTCGCGTTCGTAGGCGGTGGCGATCGCGAACGCGCGGTGCATGGCCGGCTCGAGCTCGGGGGTGGCCTCGGCGTCGGTGAGCTCGCGGGCGCGCCGGGTCGACTCCTGGAAGGCCGGGGCGTCGTAGGTGGCCAGCCAGCGCAGGAACGGGTGGTCGGCGACGGCCCGGGCGGCGGGGGCCAGCCGGGCGCCGGTGTGCGCGTACACCCAGAAGCAGGGCAGCACCGCCGCGCAGCCGACCGCGTAGGGCTCGGTGGCCGCCGTGGCCACCAGGTAGGAGACGTAGGCCAGGCAGGTGGGGCTGTGCTGGTCGGTGCGCGCGCCGCCGCCGAGCAGCTCCAGCAGGTCCTCGTGCAGCGCCGTCTCGACCACCGCGGCGCCCTGCGCGGCACCGGCCCAGAACGCCCCCGCCTGCGCCTCGGGTGCCCGGGCGGCCAGCAGCGCGAGGGCCTTGGCGTAGCCGGCGAGGTAGAGCGCGTCCTGCTCCAGGTAGCTGCGGAACGCGGCGGGTGCGAGGGTGCCGTCGGCCAGCTCGGCCAGGAACCCGAGCTCGTCGATCTCGGCGCGCAGCCCGGCGGTGCGGGCCCAGGCGTCGGCGGAGAAGCTCACGAGTCGCCCCACGCGTAGGCGCCGTGGGCCACGGGGCCGTTGCCCGAGCCGACGTCGAGCTGGTCGGCGTGCCGCAGGGCGGCCTGCAGCACGTCCCGGGCCTGCTCGACCAGCGCCGGCCAGTCCGGGGCCGTCCCCGCCGTCCCGGCGAGGGTGGCTCCCGCGGCGAGGGCGGCCGACAGCGTGCACCCGGTGCCGTGGGTGTTCGCGGTGGCGACCAGCGGTCGGCTGCTCAGGTGCACCGACGTCGTCCCGACGTCCTCCCGCACGGCGAGGACGTCGATGCTCTCGCCCAGGTCGCGGGCGAGGTGGCCACCCTTGACCAGCACCGCGCGCGGGCCGAGCGCCAGCAGTGCCACGGCCTGGTCCCGCAGGTCGACCACGGTCCGCGCCGGTTCCACGTGCAACAACCGCGCCGCCTCGGGCACGTTCGGCGTCAGCAGGTCGGTGATCGGCAGCAACGCGGTGCGGACGGCGTCCACCGCGTCGTCGTCGATGAGCTGGTCCCCGCTGGTCGCCACCATCACCGGGTCGACGACGAGCGGCCCGACCGACCGCCGGGACAGCACCTCGACGACGGCGTGCACCACCGCCGACGAGCCGAGCATCCCGGTCTTGGTGGCGTGCACGGTGACGTCGTCGAGCAGGGTGTCCAGCTGCTGGGTGACGAAGGCGGCCGGGACGGGGTGGACGCCGGTGACGCCGTGGGTGTTCTGCGCCGTCAGGCTGGTGAGCACCGCGGTGCCGTAGGTGGTCAGCCCGGCGAAGGTGGCCAGGTCGGCCTGGACGCCGGCCCCGCCGCTGGGGTCGGAGCCGGCGATGGTCAGGGCAACCCGGGCGCTCATCGCAGCGCCGCCCGCAGCTGCTCGGCGGCGGCCCGGGGGTCCCCGGCGGCGCAGATGTCGCTGACCACGCAGATGCCGTCGACCCCGGTGGCGGCCACCGCGGCGGCCCGGTCGGCGTGGATGCCGCCGATCGCCACCGTGGTCAGCCCGCCGGCGCCGCGCACCAGCTCCGCGATGCCCTCGGGGCCCAGCGCCGCCGCGGCGTCGGGCTTGGTCGGGGTGGCCCACACCGGTCCGAGGCCCAGCAGGTTGACGGTCCCCGGCGGCAGGGCGGTCGCGGCGGAGAGCTCGTCCGCCGTCCCCACGGACAGGCCGACGTGCAGGTGCGGGGCGTGCGCCCGGACGTCGGTGACCGGGAGGTCGGACTGGCCCAGGTGGACCCCGGTCGCCCCGGCCAGCAGGGCGACGTCGAGGGCGTCGTCGACCACGACCGCGACGTCGGGCCGGTCCACCAGCGCCGCCTGCACGGCGCGGGTCAGCTCGAGCAGCTCGCGACGGGACGCCGTCTTGTCCCGCACCTGGACGGCGGTGACCCCGCCGGCGACCGCGGCGGCCACCACCTCGGGCACCGACCGGGGCGCGCAGAGGGCGGTGTCGGTCACCAGGTAGAGGTTGGGGTCGAACCTCACGGCTGCTCCACGACGTCGGCGCCGGCCAGCTCGTCGGGGCCGACCGCGTCGAGGGCGTCGAGCCAGGCGGTCGCGAACGACCCGGGCCCGGTGCACACCGCGGCCGCGCGCTCGGCGGCCACCGCGACGTGGGCGTGCGCGGCGACCGCACCCCAGAGGTTGGACCCGGTCGAGGCGACGTAGGCGGCGGTCAGCGCGCCGAGGGCGCACCCGGCGCCGGTGGTGCGGGTCAGCAGCGGGTGGCCGCCCCCGACGCGGACCGTGCCGGTGCCGTCGGTGACCAGGTCGACCTCGCCGCTGACGGCGACCACCCCGCCGGTCCGCCGGGCCAGGTCGGCGGCGGCCTCCGCAGCGCTGTCGACGCCGACCGTGCTGTCGGTGCCCCGCCCGCCCGCGCCGGCCCCGGCCAGCGCGATGACCTCGGAGGCGTTGCCGCGGACGACGTCCGGGCGGTGCTCGAGCAGCTGGGCCGCCAGCCGGGTGCGGAAGCCGAGCGCGCCGACGGCGACCGGGTCGAGCACCCAGGGCGTGGCGTCGTCGGCGGCCCGTGCGGCGGCCGCGCGCATCGCCTCGGCCGTGCGGGCGGTGAGCGTGCCGACGTTGACCAGCACCGCCGAGGCGAGGCCTGCGAACTCGGCGGCCTCCTCGGGGGCGTCCACCATCGCCGGCGAGGCCCCGACGGCCAGCAGCGCGTTCGCGGTGAACGCCTGCACGACAGTGTTGGTCAGGCAGTGCACCAGCGGGCGCGCCTGCGTCAGCGCGGCCCGGGCCGCCATCAGCGACGCGGTCGTGGAACGGCTCATGTCGACATCCCTTCGCCAGTACGAGCTGGAGCAGGTTCGACGGGTGTCATCTCAGCCCCCGGTGGGGCACCCCGTGTCGCCCCCGATCCTGGCACGGCTCCCCCGATCGGGTGAGCCGGGAGGTGGTTCCGGCACCCGCGTGCTCGAGGAGGCCTCCATCGCCGAGGCTCGGCCCGCCAGGCCGCCCAGCAGGAGCAGCTGGTGGCCGACGAGGCCATCGCGGTCTCCCAGCGGCAGCTGGCGCTTAAGCAGGCCGAGACCGACGCCGAGATCGACGCAGCCAAGGCCGAGGCCGCCGCGATCCTGGCCAAGGGCAAGGCCGAGGCCGAGTCGATGGACGCCCGCTCCCAGGCGTTCAGCACCTACGGCGAGGCCGCGATCCTCGACCTGCTGGTGAAGGTCCTGCCCGAGGTCGTGTCCGCCGCGGCCGCGCCGCTGTCGAGCGTGGAGAAGATGACCGTCATCAGCGCCGACGGCCCGGGATCGCTGTCGAAGTCGGTGGCCGCCAACGTCGCCCAGGGCCTGCAGCTCTCGGGCGACCTGACCGGCCTCGACGTCCCCGCGCTGCTCAAGCGGCTCTCCGGCGCCGCGGCCGACGGCTCGGGCCCGGCCTCGCCCGAGCGGGTCCCCGTCGACGGAGCGTGAGATACATGCGTGTCACATGCGAACGCATGTGACACGCATGCAAGGTGGCCGGGTGACGAAGATGCTGCAGGTCCGCAACGTGCCGGACGACGTCCACGCCCGCCTGCAGGAACGGGCATCGGCGGCCGGCATGTCGCTGTCGGAGTACACCCTGCGCGAGCTGAGCAAGGTCGCGGCTCGGCCGACCCAGGAGGAGATCTTCCGCCGAGCGGAGTCCTCGGGCCTGTCGATCTCGTTCGACGAGGCGGTCGCACTCGTCCACGAGGGCCGGGCCGAGCGCTGATCGTCCTCGACACGTCCGCCCTGCTGCCTGTGCTCGCAGACCAGGGCGGTCACGGTGCCCGGGCTCGCGAGATGGTACGAGGGCGGGATCTGCACGTGCCGGAGCTGGCCGACGTCGAGTTCCTGCAGGCGGTGCGCCGCAAGGTCCTGGCTGGCCTGTGGACGGTGGACCGGGGTGAGCTGGTGCTGGATCTGCTCGCCGGCTTCCCTGTCCAACGGCACGGGCACCGGGCTCTCGTGGCACGAGCGTGGCGGCTGCGCGACTCGGTGTCGGCCTACGACGCCCAGTACGTGGCGCTCGCCGAGGTGCTCGGGGCGACGCTGGTGACCGCCGACGTCCGGCTCTCCCGGGTGCCTGGCCTGCGCTGCGAGGTGCGAGTGTTGACCGCGTGATCGTGGAGAAGCGGTTCGCCGAGCTGACCCCCGCCGAGCTGTACGGCCTGCTCAAGCTGCGGGTCGACGTCTTCGTGGTCGAGCAGGCCTGCCCCTATCCCGAGCTCGACGGCCGGGACGCCGAGCCGGGCACGCTGCACGTCTGGGTGGCCGAGGACGACGTCCCCGTGTCGTGCATCCGGGTGCTGGAGAACGGCGAGCACCGGGCGATCGGCCGGGTCGCGACGGCGGTGTCCGCCCGGGGGCGTGGGTTGTCGGCGCAGTTGATCGCGCGCGGCCTGGAGCTGTGCGCCGGCCGCACCGTCGACATCGGCGCCCAAGCCTACCTGGAGGGCTGGTACGCGCGGTTCGGCTTCGAGCGGTCGGGGCCGGACTACGTGGAGGACGGCATCCCCCACCTGCCGATGCGGGTCATCGCCCCCCGTTGACCATGCACGGGCGCCACGCCGGCACCCCGCCCACCGGCGCGGCGCCGTTGCTGAACTGCGAGGTCGACGCCGCGCGGGGCGTCAGTCCGCGCCCGTGAGGGAGGCCTGCGGGAGCCAGTCGGCGTCCAGCAGCTCGGCGATCTGCTGCAGGCCGGCGGTGTCCCCGCCCGCCGTCGACCCGGTGACCGCCAGGCGCTCGACCATCACCTTCGCGACCTGCTCCTCGACGGTGTCCTCGGCGTAGGCGATGCGCCACGGCGACACCTGGTGGTCGCGGTGGGTGCGGCCGGTGACCTGGCGGGCCGCGATGCCGGAGAACCGCGGCTGGTGGAACAGCCCCACCCGCGGGGTGGTCGACGCCGTCCGTCCGCCGGGCAGCTGCTCGCCGGCGTGCAGGCTGATCGAGGCGGTCACGGTGAACACGCACACCGGCGACTCGCCGCGCTGGAACCGCAGCCGCTCGGCCTCCACGTCGAACCGGTCGCGGCCGTAGATGCCCGAGACGCCGATCCCGGCCGCCTGGAGGGCCTCGCGGATCGGGTCGGCCGCGGTCTCGACGAACTCCACCGACACCGCCACCTGCCGGCCGGCCTCGACCTGCGCCTTCACCCAGTCGACGGTGGCCGGCACCCGGATCAGCCCGGCCTTCTGCCGGAACCGCAGCAGCGCCGCCCGGCCCCGCGCGGTCTGCCGCGCCCGCCGAGCGAGCTGCATCTCGGCGCGGAAATCGCTCCACTCCTGCTCGTAGGCCGCCCGCTCGGCGGGGGTGAGGGCCACCGGCGTCCCGGTCACCTGGACGTCGCCCCACGGTGCGGGCCGGTGCAGCGTCGACGGCGGGTCGGTGTCGGCCAGCCAGCTGCGCAGCAGCGCCAGGTCGGCTCGGCGCTCGTCGGCGTCCTCGGTCCAGGTGCTGCCGTAGCGGCCGCGTTCCACGTGGAACCCGTGCTCGGCCAACCGGGCCGGCAGGTCGGCCCAGGCGCGCAGCGGCTCGCCGTGCAGCGCGGCGAAGTGCGGCGCGAGGTAGGGCAGCTCCAGCGGGGAGTGCGCCGGGGTCGCCGTGGCCAGCAGCACGAACGGTGCGTCCTTGACCCGCCCGGACCCGGAGACCGCCTTCCAGTGCTTCCACCGCTGAGTGGTCGTGTGCCGGACCATGTGCGCCTCGTCGGCCACCACGACGTCGAACCGCAGGTCGCGCACCTTGGCCAACCGGTCCCAGGTGGTGACGCACCAGCGCAGGCCACCGTCGCCGAAGGCGCTGATCGAGCGCGTCCAGTGCGGCACGGTGATGGCCGCGGGCCGGTCGGCGACGACCAGCACGGTCCGGGCCCCGCGGCGGGCGGCGACCTGCTGCACGGCCAGGACGGCGGTGCCGGTCTTGCCGACGCCGGGGTCGTCACCGAGGAGGAACATCCGCCCCCCGGCTGCCTCGTGCGCGGCGACCGCGGCGGCGCCGGTGACCTGCTCGGCGCGCGGGATCATCCGGTCCCCGGCCGGCACGGGGCGCGGGGCGTCGTTGAGCTCGTCCTCCAGGAACCGCTCGAAGGTGTACGGGCCGGGGACGTAGGCCGCGAGCTCCGGCGGCGGGGCAGCGCCGATCCAGACGTGGGCCTGCAGGTCCTTGTCCCAGGTGGCCCCGGGCGCCGGTGCCCGGAAGGGGACGGCGAGCACCCACACCCGCTCCCCCGGCCCGGCGGTCGGTCGGGCCGGCTGCGCCGCGGGGCCGCGCGCCGCGGTCCCGGTCGGGGCCGCCTTCCGGCCCGCCTTCGGGGTCGCCTTCGGGGCGGTCGTGCGGGCGGAGGCGGCCCTCGACGGTGCGGCCTTCCGGGTGGCGGCCTTCCGGGTGGTGGCCGAGCGGGTGGTCCTGCGGCGTCCGGGCACGGGAGGCGACGCTACGGGTCCGTCGGACCCCGGTCGGTCAGGCCGCGAGCGCGCCGAGCGGCCGGGCGACGCCGGCGGCGGCCAGGACGGTGCTCAGCGCGGCGTGCGGGTCCACCGGGCCCGTGGCCGGCGGGGCGTCGGGGACGTCGAGCAGCGACCGGAAGGCCGCGGTCGCCCGGTGTGACTCCGGCTCGGTCAGCTCGGGGTGGAACTGCACCCCGACGGCACCGGCGCCCACGGCGAAGCCCTGCACCGTGGTGACGGGGTTGCTCCACAGCAGCCGGACGTCGTCGTGCGCCAGCAGCGCAGCGGGCACCTCCTGGACGTGGGCGGTGGCCACGGTCAGGTCGGGGACGCCGTGGCCGCGCACGGTGGTCACGCCGGCTTCGCCTCCGGAGGCCACCGGCAGCGGAGCGGCGCCCGCGGCGACGGCGGCCAGCAGCTGCGCGCCCTGGCAGACCCCGAGGACGGCGGCCCGGCCCGCCCGCGCCTCGACCAACGCGCCCCGGACGGCGTCGAGCCGCTCGGCCATCGCGGCGGTGCGGGAGCCGACGGCCTCCAGCCCGCCGCTGAACACGTGCACCACGCCGGGCCGGCCGCGGTGCTCACCGGCCGGGTCGCCCCACGGGACGAGGGACACGCGCCAGCCCAGCTCGGCCAGCCGGGCGGCCAGCGGCTCGCCCCAGCCGACGCCGGGCCAGGCAGTGCCGCTGCCCGACCACACCACCGCCTCGGTGGTCACCGCACCGTCCGTCTCGCCGCGCACGCCGTCCACCATGGCCGGGTGGCGGTGCCGCCGGGGGTGGCGACACGGCCGGGTGGGGCCGCACCCGGTCACACTGGCCCCGTGCTGCTCCTCCTGCCCCGTGCCCCGCTCGCGTCCCGCCCGGCCGGTGGGTGCGCCGTTGCCGCGCCGTCGTCGGCGGTGCCCCGGTGAGCGCCGAGCTGGAGCTGGCGACCCGGACCGTCGGGGAGGAGGGCCCCCGGGTGGTCTTCGTGCACGGGCTGTTCGGGCAGGGCCGCAACTGGACGACGGTGGCGCGCCGGCTGGCCGACCCGACCTCGGACGGCCCCGGCCACCGGGTGACGCTGGTCGACCTGCCCAACCACGGGCACTCGCCCTGGACCGACCGGGTGGACTACGTCGACATGGCCGGCGCGGTGGCCGACCTGCTCGAGGGGTTCGGCGAGCCGGTGACGCTGGTCGGGCACTCGATGGGCGGCAAGGTGGCGATGCAGCTGGCGCTGCGGCGGCCCGAGCTGCTGCGCGGTCTGGTGGTCGTGGACATCTCGCCGTCGGTCTACCCCGAGACCGGGGGCCGCACCGACGACCCCGACGAGGATGCCTCACCGTTCGCCGCGTTCATCGCCGCGATGCAGGCGGTCGACCTCGAGGGCCTGACCACCCGGGAGGACGCCGACGCCGCGCTGCGCACCGCCGTGCCCAGCGACATGGTGCGGGCCTTCCTGCTGCAGTCGCTGGTGCGGGAGAACGCGGCCGGCGGGGCGGGCAGGTCGTGGCGGTGGCGGTTGAACCTGGAGCTGCTGGGCCGGGACCTGGGGGTGCTGCGGGGCTTCCCCGACCCGCCCCCGGGTGCGGTGTTCGAGGGGCCGACGCTGTGGATCGCGGGGGCGGACTCGACCTACGTGCTCGACGAGGACCGTCCGCGGATGGAGGAGCTGTTCCCGCTGGTCAGGTTGGTGCGGGTGAAGAACGCCGGCCACTGGGTGCACTCGGAGGCACCCGAGGTGTTCACCGAGGCCGTGCGCCGCTTCCTGGTCCAGGTCGAGCGCTAGTCGAACAGGCCCCGGACGTCGTCGGCGGTGAGCGGGGCCGAGAGCACCCCGTCGTCGTCGACGACCTGGTCGAACACGGCCTGCTTGCGGGCCTTGAGCGCCATCACCTTCTCCTCGATGGTGTCCTTGGCGACCAGCCGGTAGACCATCACGTTGCGGGTCTGGCCGATGCGGTGCGCGCGGTCGACGGCCTGCGCCTCGGCTGCGGGGTTCCACCACGGGTCGAGCACGAAGACGTAGTCGGCCGCGGTGAGGTTCAGCCCGAAGCCGCCGGCCTTGAGGCTGATGAGGAACACCGGCACGTGGCCGTCGGTGAAGCTCTGGATCACCGCCGGGCGCTGGCGGGTGCTGCCGTCGAGGTAGGCGTAGCCGACCCCCTCGGCGTCGAGCTGCGCGCGGATGCGGGCCAGGTACCCGGTGAACTGGCTGAACACCAGCACCCGGTGGCCCTCGGCCAGCACCTCGCGCAGGTGCTCGAGGAAGGCCTCGGACTTGTCGGACCGGACCCCGTCGTGGGCCGGGTCGGCCAGTGCGGGGTCGAGCGCGAGCTGCCGCAGGAGGGTGAGCGACCGCAGGATCTCGAAGCGGTGGGCGTCCATGTCCTCCACCAGCCGCAGCACCTTGCGCCGCTCGCGCTGCAGGGCCGTGCGGTAGAGGGTCTCGTGCCGGCCGGTCAGCCGGACCTCGAGGACCTGCTCCTGCTTGGCCGGGAGGTCGGCGGCCACCAGCTCCTTGGTGCGGCGCAGCATCAGCGGCCGCAGCCGCCGGCGCAGGGTGCCCAGCCGGCCGGGGTCGGTGCCCCGCTCGATGGGCCGGCGCCACAGCTCGTTGAAGGCCTCGGGGTCGGGGAACAGGCCGGGCGCGCAGATCGACAGCAGGGACCACAGGTCCATGAGGCTGTTCTCCATCGGCGTGCCCGTGATGGCGAGCTTGAACGGCGCGTCGACGGTGCGGGCTGCGCGGTAGGCCTTGGCCTGGCGGTTCTTCACGAACTGCGCCTCGTCGAGCAGCATGCCGCGCCAGGTCTGCGCGGCGTACTCGTCCTCGTCGAGGCGCAGCAGGGTGTAGGAGGTGATCACCAGGTCGGCCCCGGCCACCCGGCCGGCGAGCGGCACCCCGGCCTTGGCCGAGGTCTCCTCGACGGCGGTGACCCGCAGGCCGGGGGCGAACCGGGCGGCCTCGGCCACCCAGTTGCCGACCACGCTGGTGGGCGCGACCACCAGGACCGGCGCGGTGAGCTGGCCGGCGTCCTTGGCCCGCTGCAGCAGCGCCAGGGCCTGCAGGGTCTTGCCCAGGCCCATGTCGTCGGCCAGCACCCCGCCGAGGTCGTGGTCCCAGAGGAAGGACAGCCACCGGTAGCCCTCGAGCTGGTAGGGCCGCAACTGGGCGGTGATCGCGGCGGGGACGTCGGGCACCGGGAGCTCGTCGAGCTCGAGCAGCGCCGCGGTGCTGCGCTCCCAGCGGGCGCTCTGCTCGGCCACGACGCCCAGCTGCCGCAGGTCGCCCCACAACCCGGCCTGCCAGCGGTTGATGCGCGTGGGTGGCTTGCGGGGGTCCTGCATGGCGCCGGCCTCGGCGATCAGCTGGGACAGCACCGCGAACTCGGGCCCGTCGAGCGGGAAGTAGGTGCCACTGGGCAGGAAGAGGTGGGCCTGCTTCGTGGCCAGTGCCCGGAAGAGGTGGGCGAAGGGCACGTCCTGGCCGTCGACGGTGACGGTGATGCCCAGGTCGAACCAGTCGGCGCTGTCGACCGCGGGGTCGGTGACCGACACGCTCACCACCGGCGCCGAGGTGGCCGCGCGGTAGTCGGGCGCGTCGCCGAGCTCCTCGACCCGCACCCCCTGGTCGCGCAGCGTGGGCAGCACGCCCTCGCAGAACACCGCCGCGTCGAGCTCGCGCAGCTCGACCGTGGGCACCAGGCCGCGCTGCACGGTGGCCTGGCGCAGCTGCGGGAAGCGCCCGTCGGGCAGCACCAGGGCGCCCAGCAGGGCGCGCTCGGCGCGGGCGTCGCGGCCGGGGTCGGCGGCCGCCGCGGTCAGCGCCAGCCGTCGCCCCCCGGGGACGCCGTCGGCCGCGGGGTCCAGCGGCTGCTCGGGGTAGACCACCGACCACTCGAGGGTGAGCCGGGCGCCGTCGGCGTGGCGGACGGCCAGCGCCAGCACCGGCGGCTGCACCGAGGGCAGCTCGACCGAGCCGTCGGGGGAGACCAGCTCGACCATGCGCTGCAGGGCGGGCACGAGCTCGGCCCGCACTCGCGGCACGTCGGGGGCCGGCACCTCCAGCCGCGGGAAGCGGGACACCATCCGGGACAGCTCGACCGGTACCCGGTCGGCGAAGGGGACCAGGTGCAGGGCGTCGTCGTCCACGACGAACGCGCCGTGCACCGGTGTGCCGACGAGGGTCAGCCCGGCCAGCGGGGTGGGCCCGGCCGTGCGGCCGAGGACGCCCTCCAGCAGCAGGTCGCCGGCAGCCGACGCGGTGGCGTGCATCCGCAGCGGTGCCGGGCCCTCGAGCACCACCCGGTCGGCCGGGGTCTTGGCGGTGACGAACGTGACCCCCGCGCGCCGGGCCTCCCGCAGCAGCCGCCACAGCTGCGGCCCGACGTCGTCGAGGAAGACCGCGTCGGTGGTGCCGTAGTAGCCGTAGCCGCCCGAGGCCCCCGACTGCGCCGCCCGGTACAGCTCGACCAGGACGTCGCGGTGCTCGGGCACCCGCCGCACCGGACCGTGCTCGAAGGGCAGGTCGCGCCAGGAGACCCCGGTGCGCACCCAGCGCCCCGCGCGGCCGGGCACCACCGGGCGCAGGCGCACCTGCACCGGCACCCGCTGCCCGGCGCGGCCGGTGCCGGCGTTCAGCTCGAACTGCAGGCCCACGGGGACCAGGTCGGTCGCGGCCGAGCTCGGGGTGAGGTCGGCCAGTGCCGTCTCCCACGCCGGCCGGGGGGCGGTGGTGACCCGGGGCGCGGCCGCGGGCCAGGCCTCGACCAGCTCGCCGGCCTGGTCGACCGCCGTCCCCTGGCCGTCGGGACCCAGGCTGAGCAGCACCGCGACCGCGTGCTTGCAGTCCTGCACCACCGGGCAGGTGCAGCGGCTCACCCACTCGTCGAGGTCGGCGAAGGCGGCCACCTGGTAGACCTCGCCCCGCGAGCCGGTGACCACCCCGCCGACGTGGTCGCCGGCGTGCACGGTGACCGAGCGGACCTTGCGCTCGCGCAGGCACTCCCGACCGCGGAAGGTCACGGCGTCGCCGAAGCAGGACGCGAGGAACTCCTCGTCGAGGGGGAGGGAGAGCGCTGCGGTCACGTCGTCGACGGTAGCCACGACCACCGACGGTCCGGGCGCTCCGCGGGCAGCTGTGGACCGCGGCCCCGGGTGTGCACACCGGACCGGGCGGTGTCGGTGGTGCCGCGTAGGCTGCCCGGACCCCCGCTGACCGTCGAGACGAGGACCGATGAGCGACCGGCAGGACGACACCCCGCAGGCGGGACGCCGCGAGGAGACCGGTCCGCAGGCCTACGGCGCCGGGTACGGCACGCCGCAGGCCTGGTCGTCGCCGTCCGGCCAGTACCCCGCCCAGCACCAGGGCCAGTACCAAGCCCAGTACCCCGCCCAGCACCAGGCGCAGTACCCCGCCCAGCCGGGACCGTGGGCGCCCTACGGCCAGCCGGCCTACGTCGTCCAGCGGTCCACCAACGGCCTGGCCGTCGCGTCGATGGTGCTGGGCATCCTGTGGATCTACTGGATCGGCAGCGTGCTGGCGCTGGTGTTCGGCTACGTGGCCCGCCAGCAGATCAGGCAGCGGGGTGAGTCCGGCGACGGCATGGCCATCGCCGGCATCGTGCTGGGCTACGTGGGGCTGGCGTTCCTGGCCATCCCCGTGCTGCTCCTCGCCAGCAGGTAGCCCGACCCGTCGTCCCGGGTCGCGACGACGGCGCTCGACGGTCCAGGATCACCGCATGAGCAACGAGCGCGCCGGCACCCCGGCCCAGCCGTCGGACCTGGTGGACCTCCCGCACCTGGTCACGGCCTACTACGCGACGCAGCCCGACCCGGAGGACCCCGACCAGCAGGTCGTCTTCGGCACCAGCGGGCACCGGGGCTCCAGCCTGGACGCCGCGTTCAACGAGGCGCACATCCTGGCCACCACCCAGGCGATCGTGGAGTACCGGCGCGACCAGGGGTTCGACGGCCCGCTGTTCATCGGTCGCGACACCCACGGGCTCAGCGAGCCGGCGTGGGTCAGCGCGCTCGAGGTGCTGGTGGCCAACCAGGTCACCGTGCTGGTCGACGACGCCGACCGCTACACCCCCACCCCGGCGGTCAGCCACGCCATCCTGCGGGCCAACCGCGGGAAGAGGTCCGGGCTGGCCGACGGCATCGTCGTCACCCCCAGCCACAACCCGCCCCGCGACGGCGGCTTCAAGTACAACCCGCCGCACGGCGGGCCGGCCGACTCCGACGCCACCGGCTGGATCGCGAACCGGGCCAACGAACTGCTGCGGGGCGGGCTGGACGGCGTCCGGCGGGTCCCGTTCGCCCGGGCCCGGGCGGCGGCGCACGGTCACGACTTCATGGGCGACTACGTCGCCGACCTGCCCGACGTGCTCGACCTGGACGCCGTCCGGGCTGCCGGCGTACGCATCGGCGCCGACCCCCTCGGTGGGGCGAGCGTGGACTACTGGGGACGCATCGCCGAGGTGCACGGCCTCGACCTCACCGTGGTGAACCCGCTGGTCGACGCCACGTGGCGGTTCATGACCCTCGACTGGGACGGCAAGATCCGCATGGACTGCTCGTCGCCGAGCGCCATGGCCTCGCTCATCGAGCAGAAGGACCGGTTCCAGACCGCCACCGGCAACGACGCCGACGCCGACCGGCACGGCATCGTCACCCCCGACGGCGGGCTGATGAACCCCAACCACTACCTGGCCGTGGCCATCTCCTACCTGTTCGCCCACCGGCCGGGCTGGGCGCCGTCCACCGCGGTGGGCAAGACGCTGGTGTCGTCCTCCCTCATCGACCGGGTGGTCGCCGACCTGGGCCGCGAGCTGCGCGAGGTGCCGGTCGGGTTCAAGTGGTTCGTGCCCGGGCTGGTGGACGGGTCGGTCGGGTTCGGCGGCGAGGAGTCGGCCGGCGCGTCGTTCCTGCGCCGGGACGGCGGGGTCTGGACGACGGACAAGGACGGCATCCTGCTGGCGTTGCTGGCCAGCGAGATCCAGGCCGTGACGGGCCGGTCCCCCTCCGAGCTGCACCGCGAGCTGACCGACAAGCACGGCGAGTCCGCCTACGCGCGGGTCGACGCCGCGGCCAGCCGCGAGGAGAAGGCGAAGCTCGGCAAGCTCTCGCCCGCCGACGTCGCGGCCACCGAGCTGGCCGGCGAGCCCATCACCGGCAAGCTCACCGAGGCCCCGGGCAACGGAGCGAAGGTCGGCGGCCTCAAGGTGACGACGGAGAACGCCTGGTTCGCCGCCCGGCCGTCGGGCACCGAGGACGTCTACAAGATCTACGCCGAGTCCTTCCGCGGCCCCGACCACCTGGCGAAGGTCCAGGAGGAGGCCCGCGCGGTCGTCTCCGCCGCCCTCGGCAGCTGACCGGGCCGCCTCGGGCGAGGACGACGGGAGGACGCGAGGGACGAGCCGGCCCTCCCCGAGGACGAGCAGGACGCGCTCCGCGCCACCCACCACGGCACGTGGCCGCGGTGGGAGCGCGGAGCGCGACAGCGTGCTCAGCTCACGTCGTCGTCGACCCAGTCCAGGGTCTTGGTGACCGCCTTCTGCCAGTTGCGGTACTGGCGGTCGCGCTCGTCGGCCTCCATGGCCGGCTCCCAGCGCTTGTCCTCGGCCCACTTGGCGGTGAGCTCGTCGAGGTCGGACCAGAACCCGACCGCCAGACCCGCGGCGTAGGCCGCACCCAGCGCCGTGGTCTCGACGATCTCGGGCCGGATGACCGGGACGTCGAGGACGTCGGCCTGGAACTGCATGAGCAGCTCGTTGCCGACCATGCCGCCGTCGACCCGCAGCTCGGAGAGCGCCACCCCGGAGTCGGCGTTCATCGCGTCGAGCACCTCGCGGGTCTGGAAGGCAGTGGCCTCCAGCACGGCGCGGGCGATGTGGCCCTTGTTGACGTAGCGGGTGAGCCCGACCAGCGCACCGCGGGCGTCGGAGCGCCAGTGCGGGGCGAACAGGCCGGAGAACGCGGGCACGATGTAGGCCCCGCCGTTGTCCTCCACGCCGGCGGCCAGGGTCTCGACCTCGGGCGCCGAGCCGATGATCCCCAGGTTGTCGCGCAGCCACTGCACCAGCGACCCGGTGACGGCGATCGAGCCCTCGAGGGCGTAGACCGGCTTCGCGTCGCCCAGCTGGTAGCAGAGCGTGGTGAGCAGGCCGTTCTCGCTGGGCACGGCCTCCTCGCCGGTGTTGAGCAGCATGAAGTTGCCGGTGCCGTAGGTGTTCTTGGCCATGCCGCGCTCGAAGCAGACCTGGCCGAAGGTGGCGGCCTGCTGGTCGCCCAGCGAGCCCGAGATCGGGACGCCGGCCAGGAACCCGGCGGCGCGGCCCTCGCCGTAGACCTCGGAGTTGGACCGGATCTCGGGGAGCATGGACATCGGGATGCCCATCTCCTCGGCGATGTCGGGCAGCCACTCGAGGGTGCGGTAGTCCATGAGCATGGTGCGGCTGGCGTTGGAGACGTCGGTGAGGTGCTTGCCGCCGTCGGTGCCACCGGTCATGTTCCAGATCAGCCAGGAGTCGATGGTGCCCATGACCAGGTCCCCGGCCTCGGCCCGCTCCCGTGCGCCGTCGACGTTGTCCAGGATCCAGCGCACCTTCGGCCCGGCGAAGTAGGTGGCCAGCGGCAGGCCGACGCGGTCCTTGTAGCGCTCGTCGCCGCCGCCCAGGGCCGCGAGGGCGTCGCAGATCTTCCCGGTGCGGGTGTCCTGCCAGACGATCGCGTTGTAGACCGGCTGCCCGGTGGTCCTGTCCCACACGACGGTGGTCTCGCGCTGGTTGGTGATGCCGACGGCGACGATGTCGCCGGTCGAGGCGTTGCCGCGGGCCAGGGCCTGGCCGACGACCTCGCGGGTGTTGGCCCAGATCTCCAGCGGGTCGTGCTCGACCCAGCCGGCCCGCGGGAAGATCTGCTCGTGCTCCTTCTGGCCGGTGGCCACGATCTTCCCGTCGTGGTCGAACAGGATGCAGCGGGTGCTGGTGGTGCCCTGGTCGATCGCGGCGACGTACTTCCCTGCCATGGTGTCTCTCCTCAGCTCTGAGTCGGGTGGGTCGGGGTCAGACGGGGACGCGGGAGAACAGGCCCGCGATGATCGCGCCGAGGACCGGCCCGACGATCGGCACCCAGCTGTAGGCCCAGTTGCTGGCGCCCTTGTTCTTGATGGGGAGCAGGGCATGGGCGATGCGGGGCCCGAGGTCGCGCGCCGGGTTGATGGCGTAGCCGGTCGGCCCGCCCAGCGAAGCACCGATGCCGACGACGAGCAGCGCGACGGCCAGCGGGCCCAGGCCGGTGGGGGTGTCCCCGAACCGGATCACGATGTACACCAGCACGAACGTGCCGATGGCCTCGGTGATGACGTTGTCGGCGTAGCTCTTGATCGCCGGGCTCGTGGAGAACGTACCGAGGATCGTGCCCGGGTCGGTCTCGGCCTCGTAGTGCTTGCGGAACGCCAACCAGGCCAGCACCGCGCCGATGAAGGCCCCCACCAGCTCGCCGGCGAAGTAGGTCAGCGTGGAGGCGAGGGTGATGTCGACCCCGGGGGCGTACTCGGTGCTGTCGCTGGTCAGCAGCCCGATCGTGACCGCCGGGTTGAGGTGCGCGCCCGACTTCGCGGCGGCGAAGACGCCGGCGAACACCGCCAGGCCCCATCCGAAGATGATCACGATGTAGCCGCCGCCGAGGGCGCCGGACTTGGCCAGCAGGACGTTGGCGACGACGCCGACGCCGAGCAGGATCAGCATCGCCGTGCCGGTGACCTCGCTGCCGAACACGGTCAGCAGACTGGTGGTCTGGTCCAAGGAGAACTCCTGTCGGGACACCCGCGGCGGTGCGGGTCGGTTCACGGGCCGGGGGTCCGCCTGTGTCCCCGATCACCCCGGCGTCTGGACGCTAGGTGGCCCGCGTCACCGGGCGGAAGCGCCTCTGTCCGACATGGTCGGACAGGACGCGTGGGTACCGGATGCCCTACCGTCCGCGGTGTGCCCGGCACCGTGCAGTCCCTGGAGCGGGCGGCCGCCATCCTGCAGGTGGTCGCCGGCAGCGGGGGCACGCTCGGCGTCACCGACATCGCCGCCGCCGTCGGGCTGCCCAAGACCACCGCGCACAGCCTGCTGCGCACCCTGCTCGGCATCCGGTTCGTCGAGCAGGACCGCGCCGGCCGCTACGCGCTGGGCCCGGGCCTGCTCAAGCTCGGCGCCGGCCACCTCGACGTGAACGAGCTGCGCTCGCGGGCGTCCAACTGGGCCGACGCCCTGGCCTCGCGCAGCGGGCAGGCGGTGCGGCTGGCCACCCTGGACGGCGACCGGGTGGTCGTCGTCCACCACGTCTTCCGGCCCGACGACTCCGCGCAGGAGCTCGACGTGGGTGCGGTGCTGCCGGCCGACCGGACGGCGCTGGGCCGGGTGCTGGTCGCCTTCGCCCCGCACCGCACGGTGGGCGGCGCCGGTCCGGTGCGGGCCGACGTCGCCGCCGTGCGTGCCCGGGGCTGGGCGGTCGTCGACGGCGGGTGGGAGGCCGGGGTCGCCGGGCTGGCCGCGCCGGTGCGGGGGTCGACCGGTCTGGTCGTGGCCGCGCTGGGCATCAGCGGGCCGGTGGAGACGGTGCTGGAGGGCCAGCGCGGGCCCCGCCCCCGCCTGGTGGCGATGGTCACCGAGTCGGCCCAGGCCATCTCGCGCGAGCTGGGCTGGCAGGGCTGAGGCGTGGTGACCGAGCGCTTCGTGCTGGCCGTCGACCAGGGGACGACGTCCACCCGGTCGATCGTCTTCGACCGCGGCGGCCGCCTGGTGTCGGTCCGCCAGCGCGAGCACCGGCAGTTCTTCCCCCGCCCGGGCTGGGTCGAGCACGACCCGATGGAGATCTGGGCCAACACCCAGCGGACGGCGGCGCAGGCGCTGCGCGACGCGGCGTCCTCCGCGGGCGAGGTCGTCGCGCTGGGCATCGCCAACCAGCGCGAGACCACGGTGGTCTGGGAGCGCGCCACGGGCCGGCCGATCACCCGGGCGATCGTCTGGCAGGACACCCGCACCGAGGAGCTCGTGGCCCGGCTCTCGGCCCGGCCCGACGCCGGCATCGTGCGCGAGCGCAGCGGCATGGACATCGCCGGCTACTTCGCCGGCCCCCGGCTGCGCTGGGTACTCGACCACGTCCCGCGGGCCCGCGAACGGGCCGAGCGCGGCGAGCTGCTGTTCGGCACCATGGAGACCTGGCTGGTCTGGAACCTCACCGGCGGCCCGGACGGCGGCGTGCACGTCACCGACGTGACCAACGCCAGCCGCACCTCGCTCATGGACTGCCGCACCTGCGCCTGGGACCCCGAGCTGCTGGACTTCTTCGGCATCCCGGTCGCGATGCTCCCCGGGATCCGGCCCTCCGTCGGCGAGCTCGGGACGGCGACCGCGCTCGGCTCACCGATCCCCATCACCGGGGCGCTGGGCGACCAGCAGGCCGCGCTGTTCGGGCAGGCCTGCTTCGCCCCGGGCGAGGCGAAGTGCACCTACGGCACCGGCAGCTTCCTGCTGCAGAACACGGGCACCGAGCTGGTGCACACCCGGTCGGGCTCCATCTCCACGGTGGCCTACCAGCTGGCGGGGGAGCCGGTGCACTACGCGCTGGAGGGCTCGGTGGCCGTCGCCGGCGCCCTGGTGCAGTGGCTGCGCGACGGGCTGGGGCTCATCGGCACCGCCCCCGAGATCGAGACCCTGGCCCGCAGCGTGGCCGACAACGGCGGGTGCTACGTCGTGCCGGCGTTCTCGGGCCTGCTGGCCCCGCACTGGCGGGGCGAGGCACGCGGGCTGGTGGCCGGGCTGACCTCCTACGTCACCAAGGGCCACCTGGCGCGCGCGGTGCTCGAGGCGACCGGGTGGCAGACCCGCGACGTCGTCCTGGCCATGGCGGCGGACTCCGGGCTGGCGCTGCCGGCCCTGCGGGTCGACGGCGGGATGACGACCAACAACCTGCTCATGCAGTTCGTCGCCGACGTGCTGGACACCCCCGTGGTGCGGCCGATGGTCGGGGAGACCGTGTCGCTGGGCGCGGCCTACGCCGCCGGCCTGGCGGTGGGGTTGTGGGCCGACGTGGAGGCGCTGCGCCGCAACTGGCACCGCTCGGCGCAGTGGAGCCCGGTGCCCGCGCGGGCGGCCCAGCTCGACGCCGAGTACCCGACCTGGGAGAAGGCGGTGCGGCTGTCCATCGCCTGGGGCGCGGACTAGCGACGCAGCGCCGCGTGCCGGAGCAGGCGCAGCAGCACCGCCACCGCGAGGACGCCGAGCGCGACCAGCACCGAGCGCACCGGCAGCGCGGCGACCAGCACCAGGCAGGCGACCAGCCCGGCGGCCGGCACCCACCGGGCCGGCCGCTCGCCGGCGGGCAGGGTCCAGGCGGCCGCGTTGGCCACCGCGTAGTAGACGAGCACCCCGGCCGAGGACGCCCCGATGACCGCGGTCAGGCCGCCGGTGAGGACCAGGGCGCCCACGGCCACCGCCAGGACGGCGTGCGCCACCAGCGGGGTGCCCCGCCGGGCGTCGACGCGGGCCAGCGGGGCGGGCAGGTCGCGCTCGCGGGCCATCGCCAACGCGGTGCGGGTGAGGCCGGCGACCAGGCCGAGCAGGGCTCCCCCGGCCGCGGCGACCGCGCCGGCGGTGACCACCCAGACCAGCGCGGGGGCCGGGCCGGCGGCCACCGCGTCGGCCAGCGGTCGGGTCGAGCCGGCCAGCGCCCGGGGGCCCACGGCGACCAGCAGCGCCGTCCCCACGACGGCGTACACCGCGACGGCGGCCGCCAACGCGACCGACACCGCCCGGGGGATGGTGCGGGCCGGGTCGCGCACCTCCTCGGCCAGCGTGGCGATGCGGGCGTAGCCGGCGAAGGCGAAGAACAGCAGGCCCGCGGCGGTCAGCACGCCGCCCGGCCCGCCCGGCGGGTCCACGGACCGGACCGGTCCGTCCCCGGCGAGGGCCAGCCCGGTGCCGACGGCGAGGGCCGACAGCGTCACCACGAGCAGCACCCGGGTGGCGCCGGCGGTGCGGGTGATGCCGGCGGCGTCGACCGCGACCAGCAGCGCGACGGCGGCGAGGGCGACGAGCCGGGCCTGCCCCGGCCAGAGGTAGGCACCGATGGTCAGCGCCATCGCCCCGGCGGAGGCGGTCTTGCCCACCAGGAACGCGCAGCCGGCCAGGTAGCCCCACCAGGGCCCCAGCCGGGCCCGGCCGAAGGCGTAGGCCCCGCCGGAGACCGGCAGGTGGACGGCGAGCGCGGCCGTGCTGGTGGCGTTGCACCATGCGACCCCCGCCGCGAGGGCCAGGGCGGCGAGCAGCCACCAGCCCGCGGCCGCGGCCGCCGGCGCCCAGACGACGAACACCCCGGCGCCGAGCATCGAACCCAGGCCGAGCACGGCGGCGTCCCGGGTACCCACCCGCCTCGCCAGCGGGCCGTCATGAGGCACGGACGCAGTGTGCCTGTCCGACATCGTCGTACGAGCTGCGTCGCAGGTGGTGCGGGCCGGACCTACCGTGGACGGCGAGCGTCCGGGATGCGCCGAGGCTCCCGGGCCGCACCGAACCGAGGAGTGCGCATGTCCGCCGTCCCCCCCATGGGTCCCGAAGCGCGTGCCGCGGCCTGGGCCGCGCTGGCTGCCGAGGAGTTCGAGGTCCTGGTCGTCGGCGGTGGCGTCACCGGGGCCGGGGTCGCCCTGGACGCCGCCACCCGCGGCCTCAAGACCGCCCTGGTCGAGGCCCGCGACTTCGCGTCGGGCACGTCGTCCCGGTCCTCCAAGCTCTTCCACGGCGGCCTGCGCTACCTGGAGCAGTTCGACTTCGGCCTGGTCCGTGAGGCGCTGCACGAGCGCGACCTCGCGGTGAACCGGATCAGCCCGCACCTGGTCAAGCCGCTGCCGTTCCTCTACCCGCTGACCCACCGCGTGTGGGAGCGGCCCTACGTCACCGCCGGTCTCGCGCTGTACGACGGCCTGGCCCGGTTCGGCGCACTCAGCGAGCCGATGCCCTCCCAGAAGCACCTCTCGCGCACCGGCGCCCGCAAGCTGTTCCCCGCGCTGAAGCCCGACGCGCTGGTCGGCGCCGTCCGGTACTTCGACGCCCAGGCCGACGACGCCCGGCACACCCTCACCGTGGCCCTCACCGCGGCCAAGTACGGCGCCACCGTGCTCAACTCCGCCGAGGTCGTCTCCTTCACCCGCGTGGGCGGCCGCGTCGTCGGCGCCCGGGTGCGCGACGTCGAGACCGGGCAGGAGGTCGACGTCAAGAGCCAGGTCGTGGTCAACGCGACCGGCGTCTGGACCGACGACCTGCAGACCCTCGTCGGCGGCCGCGGCCGCTTCCACGTGCGGGCCTCCAAGGGCGTGCACATCGTCGTCCCGCGCGACCGGATCAACGGCGAGACCGGCCTGATCCTCAAGACCGAGAAGTCGGTGCTGTTCGTCATCCCGTGGGGCTCGCACTGGATCGTCGGCACCACCGACACCGACTGGGACCTCGACAAGGCCCACCCCGCGGCGTCCAAGGCCGACATCGACTACATCCTCGAGCACGTCAACCGGGTGCTGACCACCCCGCTGACCCACGAGGACATCTCCGGCGTCTACGCCGGTCTGCGCCCCCTGCTGTCCGGCGAGAGCGAGGACACCAGCCAGCTCTCCCGCGAGCACGCGGTGGCCCGCCCCTCGCCCGGCGTCATCTCGGTGGCCGGCGGCAAGTACACGACCTACCGGCCCATGGCCGCCGACGCCGTCGACGCCGTCGTCGAGGACGTCACCCGGTCGGTGCCGGCCAGCGTCACCGAGGACATCCCGCTGGTCGGGGCCGAGGGCTACCACGCGATGGTCAACTCCCTCGACCGGTTGGCCGAGCAGTGGGGCATCGGCAAGTACCGCGCCGAGCACCTGCTCAACCGGTACGGCTCGCTGACCCCCGACGTGCTGGCCCTGGCCGCCGACGACCGCTCGCTGCTCGAGGCCGTGCCCGGCGCCGAGGAGTACCTGATGGTCGAGATGGTCTGGGGTGCCGCCCACGAGGGCGCCCTGCACGTCGACGACCTGCTCGCCCGGCGCACCCGCATCTCGATCGAGACCCCGCACCGGGGCACCGAGAGCGCGCAGGCCGTGGCCGAGGCCGTCGCCGGCGTGCTGGGGTGGGACGACGAGCGGGTCGCCAACGAGGTGGCCTCCTACGCCGCCCGGGTCGAGGCCGAGCGTCGCTCGCAGACCGAGGCCGACGACCAGGCCGCCGACGCCGTGCGGGTCGCCGCCCCCGACACCCGCGCCGTCGCGGTCGGCCGCGCCCTGGTCTGAGTACATGGTCGGCCTACGGCCTCCGACCGCGACCAGGTGCCGGCCCGGGTCGAGCTGAGCCGTTGCTGCTCGTCCTCGGGGAGGGGCCGCTCGTTCCTCGGGTCCCTCCCGTCGTCCTCGCGTGCGGTGGCGCGGTGCCCTGGCCAGCGGAACCGGTGGTTGGCGTCGGGCGATCCGGGGGAAGGACGGCTCCATGCCGACCGTCGAGCGCACGTTCACCGTCCCCGCCCCCGTCGAGAAGTTGGGGCCCTACCTGGCCGACTTCGCGAACGCCGAGGAGTGGGACCCGGGCACGAAGACCTGCACCCCGCTGGACGGTCAGCCGGTCCAGGTCGGGTCCCGGTGGCGCAACGTCAGCGAGTTCATGGGTCGGGAGACCGAGCTGGAGTACCGGCTCGAGGTGTGGGAGCCGGACCACGTCCGCCTGGTCGGCGAGAACAAGACGGTGACCTCCCACGACGACATCACGCTGCGCGCCGTGGATGCGGCGTCCACCGAGGTGACCTACCACGCCGAGTTCGACTTCCACGGGGTCGCGGCGCTGGCCGGTCCGCTGCTGAAGCCGGCGCTGGAGAAGCTCGGCAACGACGTGGTGGAGCAGCTGACCGAGGCCGCCCGCCGCCTCTGACGCCCCTCCGCGCCTGGGGGACGCCCGGCGATGCACGGCTGCATCCAATACGGTCGTGCATCGTGAGCGCCCCGACCACCCGCCGCCGCGCGGTCACCGTCGAGCGGCTGCTGGACGCCGCGCTCGAGACCTTCGCCGACACCGGGTTCGCCGCGGCCAGCGTCGAGGACGTCTGCCGCCGCGGCGGGTTCACCCGCGGCGCCTTCTACTCCAGCTTCAGCACCAAGCACGAGCTGTTCGCGGCGCTGATGACCCGCGAGACCGCCCGGGACCTGGCTGCCGCCGAGCAGCTGGTGGCCGAGGTGTCCGGCGCAGCTGACCCGCTGGTCGCCGCGGTCGACCGGGTGACCGAGCTGCTCGCCGCCAGCCGCGCCTGGACACTGGTGCTGACCGAGTACCAGCTGCTGGCCGCCCGCGACGCCGACGCCGCCGACCTGCTCGACCGGTTCGCAGCCGCCAAGACCACCCAGGTGGCCGAGGTGCTCACCCGCGCCGCCGACACGCTCGGCATCACCCTCACCGCGCCGGCGGTCGACGTCGCCCAGGCGTTCCTCGCGCTGCACCACGGCCTCGCCCTGGCGTCGGCCAGCACGCCCGGCACCCCGGTCGGTGCGCTCGAGCGCTCGGCCTTCCTCGCCCTCGTCCGGGGCGTGACCGCCCCGGCGGCCGCCCCCACCCCGTAGGAGCACCTGTGTCCACCCTGCTGCAGCGGCTCGGCCGCGCCTCCTTCCGCAACCGATGGGTCGTGGTGGCCGTCTGGGTGCTGGTGCTCGCCGGTGTCGCGGCCGCGGTGCTCGTGCGCGGTCTGTCCTTCGACGACCGGTTCACCATCCCCGGCTCGGAGTCCCAGCAGGCCCTCGACCGGCTGACCGAGGTCTCCCCCGCGGCGGCGGGTGCCAGCGCCCAGGTGGTGTTCATCGCCCCCGACGGGTCCAGCGTCACCGACCCCGCCAACCAGCAGGCCATCGAGACCGCCGTGCAGGCGATGGGCCAGGTGGCCGATGTCGGAGCCGTCGTCGACCCCTTCCAGTCGCAGGCCGTCAGCGTCGGCGGCGAGGCCGCCCTGGCCAACGTGCAGTACACGGTGGACAACACCGAGCTGGCCGGGGACGCCCTGGAGCAGCTGCAGGCGGCGGTGGCCCCGGCCGAGCAGGCCGGGCTGACCGTGGACGTCGGCGGCAACGCCTTCCAGCTCACCTCCGTCACGATCGGGCCGCTGGAGTTCATCGGGGTGGCCGTCGCCGTCCTGGTGCTGGCGATCGCCCTCGGGTCGCTGCTGGCCGCCGGCATGAACCTGCTGACCGCGCTGGTCGGGGTGGCCGTGGGGCTGCTCGGCTTCCTGGCGGTCGGCAGCTTCACCACGCTGTCGTCGTCGGCCCCGACCCTGGCGCTGATGATCGGCCTGGCGGTCGGCATCGACTACACGCTGTTCATCCTGTCCCGGCACCGCACCCAGCTGGCCGCGGGCAGCGACCCCGAGGAGTCCGCCGGCCGCGCCGTCGGGACGGCGGGCTCCGCCGTCGTGTTCGCCGGGTTGACCGTCGTGGTGGCCCTCGCCGGGCTCTCGGTCGTCGGCATCCCCTTCCTCACCGTCATGGGGTTGGGCGCAGCCGGCACCGTGCTCGTGGCGGTGGCCGTCGCGCTCACCCTCGTGCCGGCACTGATGGGGTTCGCCGGCGCCCGGCTGACCCCGCGGCCGGGCAGCCGCGCCGCCCGGCTGGAGCAGACCAGCGCATCCGGCGGCCGGTCCCTGGGGGTGCGGTGGGCCGCGGTGGTCACCAGGGTGCCGTGGCTGACCGCCGTGGTGGTGCTGGCCGGTCTCGTGGTGGTCGCGCTCCCGGCCAGCCAGCTCCAGCTGGCGCTGCCCGACAACGGGTCCGCCGCCGAGGGCAGCTCGCAGCGGGCCACCTACGACGCCGTCGACCAGTACTTCGGCCCCGGCCTGAACGGGCCCCTTGTCGTGCTCCTCGACGGCGTGGACGCGGCCGACGGGCAGGCCGCTGCGGGTGCCGTCGCCCAGGCGATCGGCGGTCAGCCCGGCCTGCTGCCCGGCACCTCCAGCGGCGGTCTGGACGACGTCCTGGCCGCCGTCCCGCAGCAGGTCGGCGAGACCACCTGGCTGATCCAGGTCATCCCCGGGAGCGGCCCGCAGGACGAGGCCACCACCCGGCTCGTCGGCGACATCCGCGACCTGGCGCCGGAGCTGGAGCGCCAGACCGGCGCCTCGGTGGCCGTGACCGGGCAGACCGCGGTGGCCATCGACGTGTCCGACCGGCTGGGCCAGGCGCTGCTGCCCTTCGCCCTGGTCGTCGTGGGGCTGTCGGTCGTGCTCCTGCTGCTGGTCTTCCGCTCGGTCCTGGTGCCGGTCAAGGCCGCGCTGGGCTTCCTGCTGTCGGTGGTGGCCGCGTTCGGCGCCGTCGTCGCGGTGTTCCAGTGGGGATGGCTCATCGACCTGCTGGGGGTCCCGAGCACCGGCCCGGTGGTCAGCCTGATGCCGATCATCCTCATCGCCGTGCTCTTCGGGCTGGCGATGGACTACGAGGTCTTCCTCGTCTCCCGCATGCGCGAGGCCTACGTGCACGGGGCGTCGCCCCGCGAGGCCGTGCTCGACGGCATGCGGCACGCGGCCCGGGTCGTCACGGCGGCCGCGCTGATCATGTTCTCGGTCTTCGCGAGCTTCCTCACCATCGACGAGCCGGTGGTGAAGTCGATCGCGCTGGGCCTGGCCGTCGGCGTGCTGGTCGACGCGTTCCTGGTGCGCATGACGCTCGTGCCCGCGGTCCTGGTGCTGCTGGGCCGCTCGGCCTGGTGGCTCCCGCGGTGGGCGGACAGGGTGCTGCCCGATCTCGACGTCGAGGGGGCGAAGCTCGGGGCCCCGGCGTCCGCGCGCGGCGCGCACGAGGCGCCCGAGGGCGAGCCGGGCACCTTCACCGAGCTGGTGCACCCGCACGGGCGCCACGAGGCACCCGGACCCGCCGACGAGGCGGCGGACCGCCGCTGAGCCCGGCGTCGGACAGACTGGGCCGGTGAGTGCAGAGCAGGGCCACGACGACCACCCCGGCTACGCCGGACCGCCGCCGTCCACCCCGGGCCCGCCGGCCGGTCAGCCGTGGGCCGGCCAGCCGTGGGGGGCGCCACCGGGGTACGGACCGCCGCCGGCCTACGGTCCGGCCCACGGCGCCCAGCCGGGGTACGGGCCCCAGCCGGGGTGGGGGGCTCAGCCGGGTTGGTGGACGCCGCCCGCCCCGCCGCCGCCGTCGTGGCCGAACGGGCCGGGACGCCCGCAGCAGGCCGGGGCCGCGGCGGTGCTCGGGTTCGTCGCCGGCGGCACCGCCCTGATGTGGGGCCTGGTGGCCATCGTGCTGCTGGCCGGTTCCGACGGCGGCAGCGCCAGCTGGCTGGGCCTCGTGGTCGGCCTGCCCGCGGGGGCCGCGCTCGTCGCCGGCGGCACGCGCCTGCTGGCCGGCGCCGACCGCTGGCTGGTCGTCGGCGGCGGCGCCGCGCTGGCCCTGGCGGTGCTCGCGCAGGCCGTGGTCAGCGCAGCCACCTCCTACGGCTCGGCGTTCGGCCAGGCGGTGCTGGTCGTCCTGCTGCTGCCGGTGCCGACCACCGCGGCGGTGCTGGCCGGTCTTCCGGTCGTGGGCGGGTGGGTCGAGCACGTGCGCGGCGGCCGGGCCGCAGAGGGCGCACGCGGCGGCCCCGCCGCGGAGGGCCGCCCGGGGAGCCCGCCGGCCTGGTGACCCGTCGTTCCACGTGGAACGCTCGGCCCGGTGACCTCCCTCGACCCCGTCGACCTGGTGCGCGAGCTGGTGCGCCGACCCACCGTCTCCGGTGCCCCCCGGCCGCAGCGCGACGCGATGGGGCTGGTCACGGAGGTGCTCACGGCCGTCGCCCCGCACCTGCAGCGCCGCGACGGCGACGACCCCGACCAGCCCTGGCGCCTGCTGACCACGCCCACCGACCCGACCCGGCCGCGGTTGCTGTTCGCCTGCCACGTCGACACGGTGCCGGCCGCCGATGCCGGGCAGTGGGCACGGGACCCGTTCGGGGCCGACCACGAGGACGGCCGGGTCTGGGGCCGCGGCGGGTCGGACATGAAGGCGGGGCTGGTCGCGGCGGTCGCTGCGCTGGCCGCCGCCGACCCCGAGACCCCCGTCGGCCTGCTGCTGACCAGCGACGAGGAGATCGGCTCGAAGGGTGCGGCGGTGGCGGCGCGGGCGTTGGCCGGGTCGGCGACGGGGGCGGTCGTCGTCCCGGAGGCCACCGGCAACGAGGTCGTGCTCGGGCACCGCGGGGCGCTGTGGCTCGCCGTCCGCACCGCCGGCCGTGCCGCGCACGGCAGCACGCCGCACCTGGGCCACAACGCCGTCCTCGACCTGGTCGCCGTCCTGGCCCGGGCCGCGGCCGGGGGTGGCGGCGGGCTGCCGCTGGCCACCGAGCCGTTCCTGGGCACCGAGACCTGGAACCCCGGCGTGGTCGCCGGGGGCACCGTGCCCAACGTGGTGCCCGATGCCGCCGAGGTGGTCGTCGACATGCGCACGGTCGGCGACGGCGCCGCGCTGCAGGCCTGGTGGCGGGCCCAGCCCGAGGTGGCCGAGGTCGACGTCCGGGTGGACCTGCCCCCGCTGCGCACCGACGGCGCCGACCCGTGGGTGCGTGGGCTGCCGGCGGTCGTGCGGTCGGAGCCGGCCACCTACTTCACCGACGCCTCCGTGCTGGGCGCGGTCGCGGGCGGCGCCCCGGTCGTGGTGTGGGGGCCGGGGACGCCCGCCGTCATGCACGCCCGCGACGAGTACGTCGAGGTGGCCGAGCTCGAGCAGGCGGTGCGGGTGTTCGGCGAGGTGGTCAGCCGCTGGGCGTGATGCCCGTGCTCGACCGGACGACCAGCGACGGCGCGAGCGCCGAGCGCGCTGGTGGGGCCCGGTCGGGGCCGAGGGCGGCCGACAGCAGCCGCACCGCTTCGCCGGCGATGCGGTCCTGCGGCTGGCGGACGGTGGTCAACGGCGGGTCCGACAGCGCGGCGTACGGGATGTCGTCGAACCCGGTGACCAGCAGGTCGGCCGGCACGGACACGCCGGTCTCGGCGCACACCTGCAGCACGCCCAGCGCGATGAGGTCGTCGGCGCAGGCCACCGCGTCGGGCAGCGGGCCGGCCGCCAGCAGTCGACGCATGGCCTCCCGACCCCAGTCGATGGAGTACTCGCCGAGCAGCACCTGGTCGACGGCGACTCCCCGCCGGGCGGTGTGCTCCTGGAACCCGGCGACGCGCAGCTCGGTGGAGGAGTTGGTCAACGTGGAGCTCACGAACGCCGCGGTGCGCACCCCGAGGTCGGCGAGGTGGTCCACGACCAACCGGAGGGCCAGGTGGTCGTCCACCCCGACCCAGTCGCTGTCCACCCCGGCCACGTACCGGTCGACCTGCACCAGGGGCAACTGGCCGGCCGCCCAGGACACCGCGTCGTGGCTGCGCACACCGTGCACGGGGCTGATGATGATGCCGTCGACCTGCCGGGCGACCAGGCTGCGCAGCCGCTGCGCCTCGAGGGCGGGGTCCGAGCGCGACGAGCAGAGGAAGAGCTGACGACCTGCCTGCTGCAGGGCGTGCTCGACCCCTTCGACGAGGGCGGTGAAGAAGGGGTTGGCGATGCTCGGCACGACCATGCCCACCGTGTCGGTCCGGCTGCGCCGCAACGCGCTGGCGATGCCGTTGGCGGAGTAGCCGAGGTCGCCGGCGGCCCGCGTGACCTGCTCGAGCACCGCCGGCGAGACGGGCCGGGCGCCGGACAGCGCCCGGGAGACGGTGGCGGTGGACACGCCTGCGCGCTCGGCGACGTCCCGGATCGTCACCCGGCCCACGGTCACCCCGTTCCGTCCTGTTCCGTTCCGGCCCGGGGGCGGGCCGCGCGACCATCATGGCGGAGCGGTGCGGGGTGCGCTCGTGTCGATCGTGTGACGAGCCCCCGACCAGCTGGAACAAGAAAGTAATCGATTGCCCATTGACGTGGGCAGGGCGGTGCGCTGTAGCGTCGGTCACGTCAGGCAATCGATTACATGGATGGTGACGACGGTGTCCGCTCCGCTCGGGGTCTACCCCCGCAAGCCCTCGGCGATGGCCGAGCTCTTCGGGGAGGGGACCGCGCTGATCGGCGCCGTGCACCTGCCGGCACTGCCCGGCAGCCCGGCCTACCGGGGGCAGCCGGTGGCCGAGATCGCCCGCTTCGCCGTCGAGGAGGCCCAGGCCTACACCGGCAACGGCTTCGATTCGGTCATCGTCGAGAACCACTGGGACCTGCCCTTCCTCAAGCCCGGCGAGCACGGCTACGAGGTGGCCGCCGCGATGGGCGTCGTCACGGCCGCGGTGGTGGCCGAGCTGGGGCCGAAGGTCGGCGTGAGCGTGCTGTCCAACGCCGGCGAGTGCTCGGTGGCCAGTGCCTGGGCCGCCGGCGCCGGCTGGGTGCGCGTCAACCAGTGGGTGAACGCCTACGTGGCCAACGAGGGCGTCATCGAGGGCCAGGCCGCCCGCACCACGCGCTACCGGCACGGCATCGGCGCCGACCCGGTCAAGGTCTTCGCCGACGTGCACGTCAAGCACGGGGCGCACGCGATCGTCGCCGACCGCACGCTGGCCGAGCAGACCGAGGACGCCGAGTTCTTCGACGCCGACGTGCTCATCGCCACCGGCTCGCGCACCGGCCACGCCACCAGCGTCTCCGAGGTCGTCGGCATCCGGGACCACACCCAGCTCCCGGTGATCATCGGCAGCGGGGTCGACCCGACCAACGCCGCCGCCCTGCTGGCCGAGTGCGACGGCGCCATCGTGGCCTCGGCGGCCAAGGACAACAGCCGCTGGTGGGGCCGGGTCGCCCCGGAGAAGGTGCGCGCCGTGGCCCGGGCGGCGGGTCGGTGACGCCCGGCGCCCCGGTGGTCTTCTGCGGCTACGCCAACCTCGACGTGGTGGGCCGGGTGCCCCGGTTCCCCGCCCCCGACGAGCGGGTGCACGCCACCGCCATCGACCAGCTGCCCGGCGGCATGGGCGCCAACGCCGCCGTGGCCGCAGCCCGGGCCGGGGCCCGGTCCGCCTTCGCCGGTGTGGTCGGGTCCGACCTGCCCAGTGACCTGTTCCTCGCCCAGCTCGACGCCGAGGGCGTCGACACCGGGTGGACCGACCGCACCGGTTACCTGTCCACCGCGATCGTGCTGGTCGACGGCGCCGGACGCCGTTCGGTGGTCAGCCAGGACGACGCCCTCGGTGCCGGCCACGTCGCCCGGGTGGCCGACCGGCTGGCCGGCGTGGGCGGCGGGGTGCTCTACCTGGACGGCTACCGGGCCGCCCAGCTCCCCGCCGCCGCGCGCCCGGGCATCGTCCTGGCCGTCGACCTGGACGGCTGCGAGGACCCCGAGGTGGCCCGCGCCGCGATGGCCGCCGCCGACCACGTCGTGGTGGGCCGTACCCGGCTGGTCTCCCTGCTGGGGTTGTCGACCGCCGACCGCGGTCCGCGCACCACCCTGGTCGTCACCGACGGTGCCGCAGGCTGGGAGATCGCCGGCCCGGACGGCGCCGCCACCGGGCCCGCGCTGCCCGTCGACGTCGTCGACGACACCGGCGCCGGCGACTGCTTCGTCGGCACCCACCTGGCCGCGCTGGCCGCCGGGATGGCCCCGGTGGACGCCGCCACCCGGGCCGGGGTGGCCGCCAGTCTGTCCTGCACCCGGGAGGGTGCCCGGGCCGCCCCGGCACCCGCGCAGGTCACCTCTGCCCTGGACCAGCTCGCCCGCACCGCCTGACCGCAACCGCCAGCCCGGCTCAGCCCCACCCACCCCGAGGAGAACCCGTGAAGCGCCGCCCCCTCGCCCTTGCCGCAGGCGCCTGCCTGCTGGCCCTCGCCGCCTGCGACAGCGGCTCCCCCGCCGACTCCGCGGCCCCGGACAACCAGGCCCCGGCCTCGTTGCCCGCCCCCAGCGTGCAGCCCACCGGGTGCGACCAGCCCGCCGACGGGCCGTTCAAGGTCGGGCTGGTGACGATCAACCTGCAGGCGCTGTTCTTCAACCAGATCAACGCCGCAGCCCAGAAGATGGCCGACGACAACGGCGTCGACCTGCAGATCATCAGCGGCAACGACGACTCGGTCACCCAGGCCAACGCGATCGACACCCTGGTCGCCGGCGGGGTGGACGCGATCATCGTCGACGCCATCGACACCGAGGGCATCAAGCCCTCCGTGCAGGCCGCCGACGCCGCCGGTGTGCCGGTCGTCGCCGTCGACGCGATCGTCGACGACCCCAGCATCGACGCCCAGGTGGGCACCGCCAACGCCGAGGGCGGCGCGCAGATCGCCGACTACCTGCTCGAGCAGTCCGGTGGGCAGGGCGAGGTCGGCATCGTCGGCGCGCTGAACTCCACCATCCAGCTCGAGCGCCAGCAGGGCTTCAGCGACGCCGTCACCGCCGGCGGCATGACCGTGGGCACCGTGGTCGACGGCAAGAACGTGCAGGAGACCGCGCAGTCGGCCGCGGAGAACCTGCTGACCGGCAACCCCGACCTCGAGTACGTGTACGCCACCGGTGAGCCGGCCCTGATCGGTCTGGCCGCCGCCGTCCGCGGCCAGGGCGCCCAGGACCGGGTCGACGTGGTCGGCTGGGACCTCTCCGACCCGGCCGTCCAGGGGCTGCGCGACGGCTGGATCACCGGCGTCGTGCAGCAGCAGACCTTCGAGTTCGGCTACCACGCCATGGCCTCGGCGATCGACCTGGCCTGCGGCAACCCGGTCGAGCAGGACCAGCCCGTGCCGACCGAGATCGTCACGCCCGACAACGTCGACGACTACACCTTCTACCTGGAGGACTGACCATGACCGAGGGCCTCCCCGCGGACCGGACCGGTGACCTGCTGGTCGAGCTGGCCGGGATCACCAAGTCCTACGGGCCGGTGAAGTCGCTGCGCGGCGTCGACCTGACCCTGCGTCGCGGGGAGGTCCTCGGCCTGGTCGGGGACAACGGCGCGGGCAAGTCGACGCTCATGAAGGTGCTCGCCGGCGCCGTCCAGCACGACGGCGGCGAGATCCGGGTGCACGGCAAGCCGGTGCGCTTTAATTCCCCGTCCGACGCCCAGGCCGAGAAGATCGGCATCGTCTACCAGGACCTGGCGCTGTGCGACACCCTCGACGTCGCCAGCAACCTGTTCCTGGGCCGCGAGCCCAAGCGCGGCCCGTTCATCGACCGGAAGGCGATGCACGAGCAGGCCGCCCGCATCCTGGCCGACCTGCACGTGAAGGTCACCAGCACCCACCAGGAGATCGGCACCCTGTCCGGCGGCCAGCGCCAGACGGTGGCCATCGCCCGGGCGGTGTCCTTCGCCCCCGACGTGCTGATCCTCGACGAACCCACCGCGGCGCTGGCCGTGGCGGAGGTCGAGTCGGTGCTCAAGCTCATCGGCGACGTCGCCGCCCAGGGCGTCGGCGTCATCCTCATCACCCACCGGCTGCAGGACCTCTTCCGGGTCTGCGACCGGATCACCGTGATGTACGAGGGCCAGAGCGTCGACGACGCCGCCATCGTCGACCTCGACATCGAGAAGCTGGTCGGCCTCATCACCCGCACACCGCAGCAGACCAGCACCGAGGGGAGCCGGGCATGAGCACCACCCAGACCCCGACCGACACCGAGGCCGCCCCGAGCGCCCAGCGGTTGGCCCGGCGGAGCTCGCTGTGGGAGCGCACCAACAAGGCCACCGTGGTCATGGCCGGGGTCACCCTGGCGGTGTTCGTCTTCTTCGCCGTGGCCGACGGCGCCTTCCTGAGCTTCGCGAACCTGTCCAACCTGGCCACCCAGGTCGGCCCGGTGCTGATCGTCGGCGTGGCGATGACGTTCGTCATCACCGCCGGGCAGATCGACCTGTCGGTGGGGTCGATCGTCGCCTTCGTCGCGGCCATCTCCGCCCAGTTGCTGGTGGCCGGCTGGGACTCCTCGCTGGTGATGGTCGCCGCCCTGCTCATGGGGCTGGGCTGGGGCCTGGTCAACGGCTGGTTCACCGCCTACCAGGGCATCCCGGCGTTCATCGTCACGCTGGCGACGCTGTCGGTGGTCCGCGGCCTGGCGTTGTTCCAGACCGGGGGCTTCTCGGTGCCGATCGCCTCGACCACCTTCGTGGCCCAGCTCGGGACGGCGAAGTGGCTGGGCTTCTCGGCCACGGCGTGGATCGCCCTGGTGGTCGTCGTGGTGGGCCTGGTGCTGCTGCACGGCACGCAGTTCGGGCAGTACGTCATCGGCATCGGGGCCGCGGCCGAGTCGGTCCGCCGGGCCGGGGTGAACGTCAAGCTCGTCACGATGTCCGCGCTCGGGTTCTCCGGGCTGGCCGCGGGCCTGGCCGGCCTGCTCATCGCCGCCCGCCTGGGGTCGGGGTCGGCCAACAGCGCGCAGGGCTTCGAGCTGACCGTCATCGCCGCCGTGGTGCTGGGTGGCACCAGCCTGCTGGGTGGGCGCGGCACCATCGTCGGCACCCTGATCGGGGCGCTGCTGACCCAGATCATCGCCAACGGGCTCACCCTGCTCTCGGTCAGCCCGTACCTGACGCCCATCATCACCGGCACGGTCCTCGTGCTGGTCGTGTGGATCAACCTGCGCGGCCGCGACCTCGCGTGGTTCGTCCAGCGCCTGACCCGCCGCGCATGACCGTCGTCCGCACCGTCACCGGTGACGTCGACAGCGCCGAGCTCGGCCTGGTGCTGCCGCACGAGCACCTGGCCAACGACGTCGCGGTGGCGTTCCGGCCCTCGCCGGACCCGCGGCTGCGCGACCTGCTCGACGCCCCGGTCAGCGCCGGCCTGGCCTGGCTGCTGTCCGACCACCCCTACGAGAACGCCGACAACTGCACCCTGGACGACGACGGCGCGATGGCCGAGGACCTGCACCGGTTCGTCGGCGTGGGCGGTCGCACGGTGGTCGACCTGACCCCGCCGGGGATCGGCCGGTCCCCCGGGCGGCTGCGGGCGCTGGCCGAGCGGACCGGGGTCCAGGTCGTCATGGGCTCGGGCTGGTACCTGCAGGCCACCCATCCCCCGCACCTGGCGGGGGCGACCACGGACGACCTGGCCGCCGAGCTGGTGGCCGAGTTCGACGTCGCGCACGACCTGCGCCCCGGGGTGATCGGCGAGATCGGGGTCTCCCCGGCCTTCACCGCCGACGAGCACAAGGCGCTGCGCGCGGCCTGCCGGGCCCAGCGCGAGGTCGGCGTCCCGCTGTTCGTGCACCTGCCCGGCTGGCAGCGCCGGGCGCACGAGGTGCTCGACGTCGTCGTCGGGTCCGAGGGCGTCGACCCCGGCGCCGTCGTGCTCTGCCACATGGACCCCTCGGGGGCCGACCGGGACCACCAGCTCTCCGTCGCCGCCCGCGGGCCGGTGCTGGAGTTCGACATGGTCGGGATGCCCTTCGACTACCCCGGCGAGGGTCAGTCGCCCTCGCCGACGGAGACCGCCGCCGCCGTCGTCGCCCTGGTCCGGGCCGGGCACGGCGACCGGCTGCTGCTCTCCCACGACCTGTTCCTCAAGGCCATGCTCAGCCGCCACGGCGGCAACGGCCTGGCCTACGTCCCCGTCGTCTTCGCCGACCGGCTGCGCCGCAGCGGGCTGGCCGACGACGTGGTCGCCGACCTGATGACCGCCAACCCACGCGCGCTGTTCGAGCGCGCGACGAGAGGACGCTGACGTGGCGAAGATCCTGATCGCCGGCGAGAGCTGGATGACCACCTCGACGCACGTGAAGGGGGTCGACGAGTTCTCGGTGCACTCCTACGTGGAGGGTGTGGGCCCGCTGCGCGACGCCCTGACCTCCCGCGGCCACGAGGTCGTGCACCTGCCGGCCCACCTGGTGCCCACGGGCTTCCCGGACGACGCCGCGGCGCTGGACGCCTACGACCTGGTGGTGCTCTCCGACATCGGGGCCAACTCGATCCAGCTGGCCCCCGGGGTGTTCGAGCGGTTCATCCCCGGCGCCGACCGGCTGGGCGCCCTGCGCGACTGGGTCGGGGCCGGCGGCGCGCTGCTCATGGTCGGCGGCTACCTCTCGTTCTCGGGCTTCCAGGCCCGCGCCGCCTTCCGGCAGACCGCGATCGCCGAGGTGCTGCCGGTCGAGATGCTGCCCGAGGACGACCGGGTGGAGGCCCCCGCGGGGATCACCCCGGCCGTCGACGACGCCGACCACCCCGCCCTCGGCGGCGCCGGCGAGCAGTGGCCGCTGCTGCTCGGGTACAACCGGGTGGTGGCCAAGCCCGGCGCCGTCGTCCCCGCCCGGGTGGGGTCCGACCCCCTCGTGGCGCTGGGCGACTACGGCTCGGGGCGGGCCGGGGTGTTCACCTCCGACTGCTCCCCGCACTGGGCGCCGCCGGAGTTCTGCGAGCAGTGGCCCGGGTACGCCGACCTGTGGGACGGACTGGTCCGGTGGGCGACCCGTTCGTGAGCCGCGCCGCAGCCCTGCTGGACCGGCAGGCCGCCGCCCTCGACGCCGCCTGCGCCATCCCGTTCGTGCGGCAGGTCACCGAGGGCACGTTGACGGACGCGGCACTGGCCCGCTACCTGCTGGTCGAGGAGGCCTTCGTGCTCACCGCCTCCCGGGTGCTGGGCCGGGTCGTGTGGGAGTCGCCGACCTGGGACGAGCTGCTGCCGCACGCCCGGTCGCTGACCAACCTGGTGACCGACCAGCGCGACTACTTCGCCGCCGTCCGCCACCGGCACCCGGTCGACCCGGCGCAGGCCGCGCCGGTGCTCGACCGCGCACGGGTGCTGGCCGACGTCGTGCTGGCCCAGGTCGCCGAGGGCGGTCGGGCCGCGGCCGTGGTGGGCATGTACGCCGCCGAGACGATGTACGCGCGCTGGTGCACCGCGGCCGCCGCGGTCGACGCCCCGCGCCAGGCCGACCTCCAGGAATGGGTGCAGCTGCACGCCGAGCCGGCGTTCCTCGCCCAGGTCGACGCCCTGCGCGACGACGTCGACCAGATCGGTCCCGAGGTGCCCGACGCCGACCTGGACCGCTGGTACACCGCCGTGCTGACGGCCGAGGAGGAGTTCCACGGGGTCGCCGTCGGCTGACCCCGTTCCACGTGGAACGGGGTCAGCCCACCGCCCGGACGACGGACTCGGCGACGCTGCCGGTCACCGGCAACCGCGGGAGCAGCAGCGCCTGCGCCACGTGGTAGGCGTCGGGCTGGCCGGTCCAGGTGGTGTGCCCGACCTGGCCCTCGGGCGTCAGCTCGTGGTGCCAGTTGCCGGTGCGCGGGTCGCGGACCAGCAGCTCCACCAGCGCCGACCACCGCTCGTGGTCCGCGCCGTACCGGGGGTCCCCGGTCAGCGCGCCCAGGACGGCGGCCGCGGCCAGTGCCTCGGCCATCACCCAGTGCATCCGGGCGGGGACGACGGGCCGGTCGTCCCAGTCGAGGGTGTAGACGAAGCCGGGCTGCCCGTCGGGGCTCTCGCCGCGCTCCACGGCCACCCGGTAGAGCTCGGCGGGGGCGTCGGCCAGCACCGCGGGCAGCTCGACGACGGTGCCGAGCTGGGCGACCAGCCGGGCCCACTCGAGCTGGTGCCCGACGGTGACGCCGAAGGGCCGGAACGGGTCGGCGGGGTTCTCGCGGTTGTGCTGCAGCTGCGCGACCCAGGCGTCGTCGAAGTGCTCGGGCAGCCGCCCGTCGCGTGCCCGGGCCTCCCCCACCAGGCGCTGCGCGGTGCGCAGGCACCGCTGCCGCAGCTGCGCAGCCCGGCCGTCGTCCCCCCGCGCGGCGAACGCGTCGGCGGCGGCCAGCTGCGCCTCCACGCCGTGCATGTTGGCGTTGGCGCCGCGGTAGGCCGCGCAGGTGGTCCAGCCGGCGTCCCACTCGTCCACGGCGGCGCCGGCGTCGTCGTCCCAGAAGTGCTCGTCCCAGATCGCGAGCGCGTCGTCGAGCAGCGCGTCGCCGCCGGGCAGCCCGACCCGGCTGAGCGTGGCGCCGGCCAGCACGACGAAGGCGTGCACGTAGGCCTGCTTGGGGCCGGTGCCGTGCGCGTCGGACCACCATCCCCCGTGCTCGTCGTCGTGCAGCAGCCCGGTGAGCGCCCGCCGGCCGTGCTCGGCGAGTTCCGCGGCCCCGGGCCGTCCCCACGCGGCGGCCAGCCCGAAGACGTGGGTCATCCGCGCGCCGATCCACGTCTCGGCGACCTTCCCCGGCGTCCGGGACCCGTGCTCGTCGAGCCACCCGAAGCCGCCGTCCGGGTCGGCCGCCGCTGCCGCGGTGGTGAGCAGCTGGTCGAGCTCGGGCGTCTCCGGGGTCATCGGTCGACCGTAGCCACGGGTTCCCGGGCGCGGCAGGATGACGGCGGCACGGGGGCCCACCACCATCCCGAGGAGCAGGAGAGCGCGATGCGCAGCGAGTTGTTCGCCCCCGAGTACGCCGAGCAGCAGGCGGCCGGGATCCAGAAGCAGGGCGGCAAGATGTGCCGCGTCGGGCTGAACGGGGAGGTGTTCGCCCGGGCCGGCTCGATGGTGGCCTACCAGGGCAACCTGCAGTTCGACGCCATGGGCTCCGGTGGCATCGGCGGGTTCATCAAGCAGAAGCTCACCGGCGAGGGCGTCCCGCTGATGAAGGTGCGCGGGCAGGGTGACCTCTTCCTCGCCGACACCGCGCAGGACGTGCACGTCATCGACCTCGACGGCTCCGACGGCCTCACCATCAACGGCGCCAACGTGCTGGCCTTCGACCCGTCGCTCTCCTACGACATCCGGCGCGTCTCCGGCGCCGGGATGAGCAGCAGCGCCGGCCTGTTCAACTGCGTCTTCACCGGGGTCGGGCGCATCGCGATCACCACCAAGGGCCAGCCGGTCGTGCTGGCCGTCGACCAGCCCACCTTCGCCGACCCGCAGGCGGCCGTCGCGTGGTCCTCGGGGCTGCGGACCGGTGTCCAGGTCAACGACTCGTTCGGGCTGGGCACGCTGCTGGGCCGCAGCACCGGTGAGCGGTTCACCCTCTCCTTCCACGGTCAGGGCTTCGTCGTCGTCCAGGCGTCCGAGGAGCCGCCGGTCAGCGCGGTCGCGGGCCAGGGCTCGGGCCAGCAGGCCGGCGAGGGCGGGCTCGGCGGGGTGCTCGGCGGGTTCCTGCGATGACTTCTGCCGCCGGGGGGCGTCCTCAGGGCATGACTGCGAACCTGTGCCCCTACCTGAACTTCGACGGCGACGCCCGCGAGGCGATGGAGACCTACCAGCGCGTGCTCGGCGGTGAGCTGACCATCAGCACCTTCGCCGAGTTCGGCATGGACGGCCCCGACGCCCAGAAGATCATGCACGGCCAGCTCGACACCCCCGACGGCCTCCTGCTCATGGGTTCCGACGCCGGCCCCGGCATGGGGTTCGAGAAGGCCGCCGGCATGACCGTGTGCATCAGCGGCACCGACACCGAGAAACTGCGCGGCTGGTGGGCCGCGCTGGCCGAGGGCGCCGAGGTGTCGGTGCCATTGGCCGTGCAGATGTGGGGCGACGAGTACGGCGCGCTGACCGACCGGTTCGGCACGCCCTGGATGTTCAACATCGGCCAGGCTCCGCAGGACTGACGGGGAGGGGGCAGGATCGGGGCCGTGAACGACTTCGACCTGGTCCTCCCGCCGTCCGTCGACGTGCGAGAAGTGGGCATGCGCGACGGCCTGCAGCTCGAGGCGCCGGTGCCGCTGGCCGGCAAGCTGGCCATGCTCGAGGCGCTCGTCGCCACCGGGGTGCGCCGCATCGAGGTGACGTCGTTCGTGTCGCCGAAGGCGGTGCCGGCCCTGGCCGACGCCGACGAGGTCGCCGCCGAGCTCGGCCGGTTCGACGGGGTGCGGTTCTCCGCCCTGGTCGCCAACGCCCGGGGCGCCCAGCGGGCCGTGGACGCCGGCATCGCCGACCTCGAGTACGTCGTCAGCGCCGCCGACTCGCACTCCCGCGCCAACGCCGGCCGGACGACGTCGGAGGCCGTCGGTGCCGTCGGGGAGATCGCCGGGCTGGCCCACGGCGCCGGCGGGTCGCTGGAGGTCATCGTGGCGACCGCCTGGGACTGCCCGTTCGACGGCCGGACGCCGGTCGACCGCACCGTCGACGTCACCCGGGCCGCGGTCACCGCCGGCGCCGACGCCCTGTGCCTGGGCGACACCATCGGGACGACGACCCCGCTTCGGGTCGTGCGGCTGCTCGACGAGGTGCGCCGGGTCTCCCCCGGGGTCCCGCTGGGGGTGCACTTCCACGACACCCGCGGCACCGGCCAGGCCAACGCGCTGGCCGCCGTGCAGGCCGGGGTCACCCAGCTCGACGCCTCCGTCGGGGGGCTGGGTGGCTGCCCGTTCGCCCCGGGCGCCAGCGGCAACGTCGCCACCGAGGAGCTCGTGTACTGGCTGGAGGACTCCGGGGTGGCCACCGGCATCGACCTGGACGCCGTGCTCGCCGCCGCCCGGGTCACCGAGGACGCCGTCGGCCGCGAGCTGCCGAGCTCGCTGTACCGGGCGGGTGGGAAGAACGCGCCGCGCGGGGCGTTCCAGCCGGCATGAGCGAGCCGCACGAGATCGTCGACCCCCGTGTGATGCGCGACGTGCTGGGCCACTTCGCGTCCGGCATCACCGTGGTGACCGCGGTCGAGGAGTCGGGGCCGATCGGGTTCACCTGCCAGTCGTTCAGCTCGCTGTCCCTGGACCCGCCGCTGGTGGCCTTCGCCCCCGCCCGCACCTCCAGGACCTGGCCGCGGCTGCGCGCCGCCGGCCGGTTCTGCGTCAACGTGCTCGCCGACGACCAGGACGCGCTGTCGACCCAGTTCGCGCGGTCGGGCACCGACAAGTTCGCCGGGGTCGGCTGGACGCCCAGTGCGCACGGCTCCCCGGTCCTGGACGGCGTGGTGGCCTGGATCGACTGCGCCCTGTACGCCGAGCACGAGGGCGGCGACCACACCATCGTGGTCGGCCGGGTGCTCGACCTGGGCGCCACCGCCGAGCGCACGCCCCTGGTCTTCCACCGCGGCGCCTACGGCCTGCAGCAGAAGGACCCCCTGCCCCCCACCACCCGGTAGCTCGCGGCGGGCCCCGGCAGGGGGCCGGGGAGGAGCCTCAGCCGAGCCGGACGGCGATGAGGGCGACGTCGTCGCGGCGGTCGAGCTCGGTCTCCACGGCGTGCGAGCAGAGGTCCGCCGGCGGGGCGTCCACCGGGGCGTTGCGCAGCCGGTCCACCAGCGCCGCGATGCCCTCGTCGAGGTCGGCACCCGGGTGCTCGATCAAGCCGTCGGTGTAGCCCACGACCGTGGTGCCGGCCGGCACCTCGAGGTGCACGCTGTCGCGGCGGGTGTCGCCGTCGACGCCGACGAGCAGGCCGGTGGCCGCGGTGAGCACCTCGACCCGGCCGTCGGGGTAGCGCAGCACGAGGGGTGGGTGCCCGGCGTTGGCCACGACCAGCTGCCACGGGCGGCCCTCGCCGGCCGGCGGGACGGCCCGCACGTACGCCATGGTCGCCATGGAGGCGACGTGCAGCCCCTGGACGAGGCGGTCGACCCGGCCCAGGACGGCGGCGGGGTCGGCGTCGGTCGGGTCCCACATGCAGGCCCGCAGCAGACCGCGGAGGTGGCCCATGGCCGCGGCGGCGGCGACGTCGTGGCCGACGACGTCGCCGATGGCCACCCCGATCGCGCCGTCGGGCAGCTGCAGCAGGTCGTAGAAGTCGCCGCCGACGTCGGCGGCGGTGGATGCGCTGACGTAGTGCGCCGCCGCGGCGACGCCCGGGATGTCGGGCAGCTGGGGCAGCAGCGAGCGCTGCAGGGTCTCGGCGACCTGGTGCTCGGCCTGGTACAGCCGCACGTTGTCCAGCGCGAGCCCGGCCCGGCGGGCCAGGTCCTGCACGAGCTCGACGTCGGCGTCGTCGAAGCCGCGGTCCTCCCCGGTGATGACCAGGGCCATGGCCCCCAGCACCCGGCGCCGGGCGATCATCGGGACGGCGACCACCGTGCGACCACCCAGCCGCTGGTAGGCCTCCCGCGCCGGGGTGCGGGCGAACACCGAGTCGACGCGCTCGCCGGTGAGGTCCTCGACCACCACCGGCCGCCGGGTGTCCATCGCCTGGCGGCTGGGGGAGGCCGGGGTCAGGTTGCTCGCGTGCTGGGTGCTGATCGCCCGCAGGTCGTCGTCGAGGCCGCGCCGGTGCTTGGCGGCGGTCTCCACCACCTCGCCGTGCGCGTCGACGACGGTGACGAAGATCCAGTCGGCCAGCAGCGGCACGCAGAGGTCGGCGAGCCGGTCCAGCAGCTCGGTGCGGTCGAGGGTGGCGGCGAGCGAGCTGGTCGCCTCGGCCATGAGGGCCAGCCGGTTCTGCGCGGTCTCGGCCTCCTCCCGTGCCCGCTCGGCGTCGGCCTGGGCCTGCTCGGCGTAGGCCTGGGCGGTCTCGGCCTCGCGGCGGGCGGCCTGCTCGGCGGCGAAGGCGGCGGCCCGTTCGCCCTCCGAGCGGACCCGCTCGGTGACGTCGGACTGCACGCCGACGAAGCTGACCAGCTCGCCCGCACCGTTGAAGACCGGGCTGATGGCCACCTGGTTCCAGAACGCGGTGCCGTCGCGGCGGTAGTTCAGCAGCGTCTCGGTGACCGGCTGGCGCTCCTCGAGCGCCCGCCGGATGGTGGCCACCGCCGCCGGGTCGGTGGCTGGGCCCTGCAGAAAGCGGCAGTTGCGGCCGACCGACTCCTCGTAGGGGTAGCCGGTGACCCGGGTGAAGGACGGGTTGACCCACACGAGCGGGTCGTCCTCGCGGCGCGGGTCGGTGATGGTGAAGCAGATGTCGGTGGCCAGCACGGCCCGGTCGCGCAGTGCCTGCAGCCGGTCGGCGGGGTCGTCGCTGGCGCGGTCGGCGTCGAGCTGGAGGAACACCACCAGCGCGAGCTGGTCGGTGTCGGGCTCGCGGGACAGCGGGAACCCGGTGACCCAGAGGGTCATCTCCTGCTGGCTGCTGCTGGGGGCCAGCCGCACGGCCTCCCCGGCCACCGGGGTGCCCTCGGCGACCTGGGACAGCGGACTGCCCGTGCTCTCCAGCGGTGCGCCGGTCAGGTCGGTGAGCCCGGCGGAGGCCCCCCACTCGTCGATGGCCACGGGGAGCCGCACGTTGCCCGCCAGCTCCACCGCGGCGGAGTTGGCGAAGACGACGGTGCCGGCCTTCTGGTCGATCACGAGCACGGCCACCGGGACGTCGACCAGGACGCCGGGGAGGGCCGACCGGGCACCCTCGGCGGAGTCGGTGGCCGACACGACGGCGGCGGCTGCGCCGACCGCCTCGGCCTGGTGCCCGCGGTCGTCGTCGTCGGCACCCGAGGCCGACCCCGGAGCCCCGGGCACGAGGGCGGCGGCCTCGGCGGGCACGTCGGACCCGGGTGGTACGGGGGCCTGCGGCACGCCGAGATCGTACCGGGGGTCCACGATCTGCGCTGTGCCCCGATCGGGGGGACCCCGACGGTGGGGTGGGGTCAGCCGGTGGGGGCCGGATCAGCCGGTGGGGCCGAGCCAGCCGGTGGGGGCCCGCCCTTGGCCGCCTCGCGGTCGAGCTCGGCGAGGTGCCGCAGCCACAGCAGACCCAGCACGGGCAGGGCGAGCGGCACGAAGCCGTACCCCTGCCCGTACACCGACCAGACGGTGGCGTCGGGGAAGGCGGCCCGGTCGGCCAGCGACAGGGTCCCCACCACCAGGACGCCGACCAGCTCGACGACGCAGGCCACCACCGCGGTGCGCCGGCCGGACCGACCACCACGGGCCAGGCCGACGGTGGCCACGAGGTAGACGGCGGCGGAGAAGGCCGACAGCAGGTACGCGACGGGCGCCTCGTCGAACTGGGTGGCCAGCTGGACGGCGGCCCGGGCGCCCGCGGCCAGCGCGAAGGTGCCGTAGACGGCGACCAGCACCCGCCCCGGTCCGCGCGCGGTGGTCCCCGCGTCGTCCCCGCCGGCCGCGGGGGCGCCCAGCCGGTCAGGCACCGGTGGCCTCCCACAGCTGCAGCAGCCGCCACACCATGACCGCCACGACGAGGGCCGCGACGGCGAGCACGGTGCCGGCCCACCGGGTGGGTTCGGTGCGTGACCACAGCACCCCGGCGACCGGGACGAGGACGACGCTGAGCAGGTAGGCCAGGAACGTCGCCGTCTCGGGCGGGCGCACCCCGCCCGCCAGCTGCACCAGCACCACGACCAGCTGGACCAGCAGCACGAGCTCGAGCACCCCGGCGGCCGCGAGGTGGGCCAGCCCGGTGCGCCGGCGCAGGGCGGTGGACAGCCCGCCCAGCGCCGCCACCACCAGGGCGGCGACCGTCGCCAGCACGACGAGGGGGGTGGTCACTGGCCCATCCTCCCAGTGCGCCGGGACCCGTCGGCGGGGGCCGACACGCCGGTGTCCGTGTCCACGGGTAACTGTTTCCCCGAGACCTCGTTGCACCCGGCACAGCCCGCGCACAGGTGCGACACCGTCGTCGCGCCGTGCCGAGACCGAGGAGTCGCCCGTGCACCGGTTCCGCCGCGCCGTCGGAGTGGTCGGGGGTGCCGCCCTCGTGGCCGGCGTCCTCGCCACCGCATCCCCGGCCACCGCATCCCCGACCACCGCATCCCCCTCGCTCGCGCCCGTCCAGCAGTTCCTCGCCCAGCAGCTGGGTGGCCTCGCCGCGGCCGTGCCCACCGAGGTGCTGGTGCACGGCACCGACGTGGCCGCCGCCCGCGCCGCGGTCGCCGCCACGGGGATGGCCACGGTGACCGAGTTCGAGAGGATCGGCGTCGTGGTCGCCCGCGGCACCGCCGCGCAGGTCGAGGCCGCCCGCAGCGAGCCCGGCATCACCTACCTCGAGGGCAACGCGCCCATCGAGTTCGCCGACTCCACCTCCAACCTGGCCACCCGCGGCGCCGAGGCCGCCACCACCCTCACCGGCGCCGACGGGCAGGCGCTCGACGGCTCCGGGGTGTCGGTCGCGGTCATCGACTCCGGGGTCGATCCGCTGCACCCCTACCTGCGCGACCCCGACGGCGGCAGCGCGGTGGTGGCCAACCTGAAGAGCGTCTGCCTGGTCGAGAGCGCGCCCACGCCCGACTGCGTCGTCCCCGTGCCCGGGGTCGTCGACACCGACACCCTGTCGGTGGGCGGGCACGGCACGCACGTGAACGGGATCGTCGCCGGCCGGCCCACGACGCTGGCCGACGGCACGCGGCTGCAGGGCGCGGCACCGGGCGCGTCGCTGGTGTCCATCTCGACCGGCGCGGTGCTGCTCATCGTCGGGGCCGACTCCGCGCTCAACTGGGTGCTGGAGAACCACGAGCACCCGTGCGGCGAGGGCGTCAGCGCCGAGGTCTGCCCCCCGATCAAGGTCACCAACAACTCCTACGGGCCCAGCGGCGGCGGGGCGTTCGACCCGCAGTCGGCCACCGTGAAGCTGCAGCGGGCGCTGGCCGACGAGGGCGTGGTCACGGTCTGGGCCGCGGGCAACGACGGCGGCGACGGCTCGGCGTCGCTGACCAACCCGCCCGGCCAGGACCCGACCGGCGGCATCATCTCGGTGGCCTCGTACTTCGACGAGGCCACCGGTACCCGCGACGGCGCGGTCAGCGAGTTCTCCTCGCGCGGCGCAGCTACCGACGCCTCGACCTGGCCGGACCTGTCGGCCCCGGGCGAGGACATCACGTCGTCCTGCCGGCTGTACCTGCCCATCTGCGCGACCGGGCTGCAGCCGCAGAACGGGCCGGGCCTGCTCGACGTCGGCACGTTCAACACCATCAGCGGTACGTCGATGGCTGCCCCGCACGTCGCCGGCATCGTGGCCCAGCTCTTCCAGGCCGACCCGACCGCCACCCCCGCCGAGGTCGAGGCGGCCCTCGTGGGCACGGCCCACCGCTACACCGACGGCGCGGACTACCAGGCCGTCGACGGCCGGACGACGTCCTACGACAAGGGCGCCGGCCTGGTGGACGTCGTCGCCGCCGTCGAGGCGCTGCTCGCCCGCTGAGCGGGCAACCGGTGTTCCACGTGGATCATCGGTGAACCGGTCGGGCGGTCCGGGACGAAGGAGGAGCATGAAGACCGGTGACGTGGCCCCTGACTTCGAGCTGCCGGACCAGGACGGCGTGCCCCGCCGGCTGTCCACGATGCTGCAGAGCGGCCCGGTCGTGCTGTTCTTCTACCCGCTGGCGTCCTCCGGCGGGTGCACGACCGAGATGTGCACGGTCCGCGACGAGGCCGCCCGCTTCGCCGAGGTCGGCGCCCAGCGGGTGGGCATCAGCCAGGACCCCGTCGCCAAGCAGAAGGCGTTCGCCGAGGGCAACGGGTTCGACTACCCGTTGCTGTCCGACGCCGACGGGGCCGTCTGCACCGCCTACGGCACGAACCGCGGGTGGAAGGCCGCCCCGGTGAAGCGGCACACGGTGGTGATCGGCACCGACGGCGTCGTCCGCGACGTCGTGAAGAGCGAGTTCCGGTTCGCCGCGCACGCGGACAAGGCGCTCGCGGCGCTGCAGCCCTGATGCTCCGGCCGGGTGGCGGGCCACTCCCCCACCCGGCCGGGTCTCACAGCCCGAGCTCGGCCCGCACCTCGGCGTCGTGCTGGCCCACCGCGGGCACCGACCCCACCGAGCCGGGCGTGGCCGAGAACCGCGGGGCGACGGCGGGCTGCACGACGCCGTCGACCTCGACGAACACCCCGCGCTCGCGGTTGTGGGCGTCGGTGGCGGCCTCCCGCAGGGACCAGACCGGCGCCACGCACGCATCGGTGCCGGCGAACACCTCCCACCACTCGGCCCGGGTGCGGCCACCGATGACCTCGGCGAAGCGGGCCCGCAGCGCCGGCCAGGTCGACCGGTCGTCCCGGTCGGGCAGCGAGGGGTCCTCGGCCAGCCCCAGGCCCGTGAGCAGCGCGGCGTAGAACTGCGGCTCCAGCGCGCCCACGGCCAGGAACGCGCCGTCCGCGCAGCGGTAGACGTCGTAGAACGGTGCGCCGGTGTCGAGCAGGTTCACGCCGCGGGCGTCGGTCCAGGCGCCGGTGTCGAGCATCCCGTGGAGCATCGTGGTGAGCACCGCCGTCCCGTCGACGATCGCGGCGTCCACCACCTGGCCCGTGCCCGTCGTCCGGGCGTGCAGCAGACCGGCCACGACGCCGAGGGCGAGGAAGACCCCGCCACCGCCGAAGTCGCCCAGCAGGTTGGCCGGCGGGGCCGGTCGCTCGTCGGGGCGGCCGGTGGCCCCCAGTGCGCCGGTGAGCGCGACGTAGCCGATGTCGTGCCCGGCGCTGTGCGCCAGCGGCCCGGTCTGGCCCCACCCGGTCATGCGACCGTAGACCAGCGCCGGGTTGAGGCGGGTGGCGTCCTGCGGCCCCAGCCCGAGCCGCTCCATGACCCCGGGCCGGAAGCCCTCGAGCAGGACGTCGGCCCGCGCCACCAGCGCCCGGACGACGGCCAGGTCGTCGGCGTCCTTGAGGTCCAGGGCGATGGACCGCTTCCCCCGGTCCAGCAGCGAGGGCCCGCCGAGCGGGGAGGCCGGGCCGCGGCGGTCGACCCGGACGACGTCGGCCCCCAGGTCGGCCAGCAGCATTCCGCAGAACGGCCCCGGGCCGAGCCCGGCGAACTCCACGACCCGCACACCCTGCAACGGTCCGGCCACGTCGCCGTCCTCCCCCTCGTCCGCTCCCCCGCCACCCCGCCCCCTCGGGGCATGGGAGCCCATGCACCCGGTCACGGGCCCCGTCACCGGGTGCACGGGCTCCCATGCCGGGGGGTGGGGGGCTCCCGGTGGCATGCTGCCGCACCGTGCGGACCTCCCTCGTCGCGGCCCTCGGCGTGTCCGTCGTGGTGGCCCTCGGTGGGGCGCTGGGCGCGCTGGGCCGGTGGGGCGTCTCGCTCGCCCTGCCGCACGCCCCGGGCGCCTGGCCGTGGGCCACGGTCACCGTCAACCTCACCGGGTGCCTGGTCATCGGCGCGCTGCTGGCCGTCCTGATGGCCCGCTGGCCCGGTCACCCGTGGCTGCGGCCGTTCCTGGCCACCGGGGTGCTCGGCGGCTACACGACCTTCTCCGCCTTCGCCGTCGACGCCGTCCAGCTGGTCGAGGCCGGCCGGGTCGCGGCGGCGTCGGGGTACGTGCTGGTGAGCGTGGTCGGTGGGCTGGGGGCCGTCGTCCTCGGGCTGGTCACGGGCCGGGTGGCGGTGGGCGCGCACGACCCCGTGCGGGCCGAGCTCGAGGCCGGGGAGGACCGGTCGTGACGGCGCTGTGGGTGGCCCTCGGCGCGGCGGTGGGCGCGGTGCTGCGGTTCGCGGCCGACCGGCTCGCAGTGCGGTGGCGGGGCGCGGGCAGCGTGGTCGGCGTCCTCGCGGTCAACGTGGTGGGCAGCCTCGTGCTGGGCGTCGTCCTGGGGGCACGCGACCTGCCACCGGCCGTCGTGGCGCTGGTGGGCACCGGGTTCTGCGGGACGCTGACCACCTTCTCCACCTACGGCTACGACGTCGTCCGGCTGGTCGAGGAGCGCCGCACGGGCCGGGCGCTGGCCTACCTGACCGGCTCGGTGCTGCTGGGCGTCGGTGCCGCGGCGGCCGGGTACGCACTCACCGGCTGAGCTGCGACCACCGGCCGGCCTCAGTAGGGTCGGGTCCGGTATGGCAGATCAGCAGAGCTCCGAGAGCCCCGTCGTCGTGGTGGCCAACCGGCTGCCGGTGGACCAGGTCGTCGCCGCCGACGGGTCGGTCAGCTGGACCCGCAGCCCCGGTGGCCTGGTCACCGCCCTCGAGCCGTTCGTGGCCGGGCGCGGCGGCGCCTGGGTGGGGTGGTCGGGCAAGGCCGGCGACGCCCCGGAACCCTTCGAGTCCGGCGGCATGCAGCTGGTGCCGGTGGGCCTCAGCGACGACGACGTCGACCAGTACTACGAGGGCTTCTCCAACGCCTCGCTGTGGCCGCTCTACCACGACGTGGTCGAGAAGCCCGAGTACCACCGGGCCTGGTGGAACAGCTACGTGCAGGTCAACCGCCGGTTCGCCGAGAAGGCGGCCGAGGTCGCCGCCGAGGGCGCCATCGTGTGGGTGCACGACTACCAGCTGCAGCTGGTGCCGGCCATGCTGCGCCAGCTCCGCCCCGACCTGACGATCGGGTTCTTCTTGCACATCCCGTTCCCGCCCTACGAGCTGTTCACCCAGCTGCCCTGGCGCAACGCGATCGTCGAGGGGCTGCTGGGCGCCGACCTCATCGGGTTCCAGATGCCGGCCGCCGCGACCAACTTCGTGCAGCTGGCCCGGCGCCTGCACGACCTGCCGACCCGGGGCAGCACCATCACCTACGACGGCCGCACGATCACGGCCAAGGCGTTCCCGATCTCGATCGACGTCGCCGACTTCGAGTCCCTGGCCCGGCGGCCCGACGTCGTCGAGCGGGCCGCCGAGATCCGCCGCGAGCTCGGCGACCCGGAGAAGGTCGTCCTGGGTGTCGACCGGCTGGACTACACCAAGGGCATCGCCGTGCGGCTCGAGGTGTTCCTCGAGCTGCTGGAGGACGAGCAGGTCGAGGCCCCGTCCACGGTCTTCGTGCAGGTGGCCACGCCCTCCCGCGAGCGGGTCGAGCACTACGTGACGATGCGGGAGACCATCGAGCAGCAGGTCGGGCACATCAACGGGGTGTTCGGCTCGGTCAGCGGCCCGGCGGTGCACTACTTCAACCAGTCGATGCCGCGCGAGGAGCTCGCCGCCCTCTACCGGGCCGCCGACGTCATGCTCGTGACCCCCTACCGGGACGGCATGAACCTGGTGGCCAAGGAGTACGTGGCCGCCCGCAGCGACAACGGCGGCACGCTGGTGCTCAGCGAGTTCGCCGGCGCCGCCGCCGAGCTCAAGCAGGCCTACCTGGTCAACCCGCACGACAAGGACGGCGTCAAGAAGCAGCTGCTGCGCGCGCTGCGGGCCGACCCCGCCGAGTCGGCGAAGGCGATGAAGGCCATGCGCCGGTACCTGGCCAAGCACGACCTCGAGCACTGGGCGTCCTCGTTCTTCGCCGCTTTGCAGGAGGAGGCCCAGTGACCACCGACGCCGAGGTCCTGGCCCGGTTGGCCGACCGCCGTCCGCTGCTGGTGGCGTCGGACTACGACGGCGTCCTCGCCCGGCTGCGCGACGTGCCCGGCGAGGCCGTGCCCGAGCCCTGGGCGCCCGACCTGCTCCGCCGGCTGGCCGCCGCTCCCGACGTCACGGTTGCGCTGGTCAGCGGCCGCGGCGTGGCGGACCTGCGGACGACGTCCGGGCTGGGCGAGCCGTTCCGCTTCGTCGGCAGCCACGGTGCCGAGTTCGACGACGGCCTCGACCCGGCCGCAGCCGCCGAGCGGGACCTGCTGGTCGAGGCCGTGCAGCCGCTGGTCGACGCCGTCCCGGGCGCCCGGCTGGAGGTCAAGCCGGCCGCGGTCGCCGTGCACGTGCGCACCGTCGCCGACCGGGCCGCGGCGACCGCCCTGCTCGAGCGGGCCGCCGCCGCGGCCGGCCCGCACCACACCGCCAAGCCCGGCAAGGACGTGCTGGAGCTGGCGGTCACCGACGCCGACAAGGGGACGGCGGTGCTGCGGCTGGCCGACCAGCTCGGCGCCGACGGCGTGCTGTACCTGGGCGACGACGTCACCGACGAGGACGCCTTCACCGCGCTCGCTCCCCGGGTGGGGGGCGTGACGGTCAAGGTCGGGGACGGTGACACCGCGGCCGGGCACCGGGTGGCCGACCTCGACGGCGTCCGCGCGCTGCTCGAGCACCTGGCCACGGCGCTCGGGGCCTGACCGGGGGCCGGCACGGGCTGTCGACGAGTCGACCGTGCCGGGGCGGTGACCCGGCGGTCGGGCCGCAGATCGGTGACGACGGGGTCGCGCGCCTCAAGTCGTGACGGGTGTGACCGTTGTGACGGGTGAATCCGGGACGGGACCGGATCACAGCCCATGGAGACCCTCGTGCGTTGGTTCACCGACCGTTCCGTGTCCGTCAAGATCGGCGCCATCGTCGTCGTCGTCTGCCTGCTGGCCGGCGGCTTGACCGGCCTGGCCCTGTCGCGGGTGACCTTCCTGCGGGCGGAGGCCAACGACCTGTACGACGGGCACGTCGTGCAGCTGGTGGCCCTCGGTGAGCTGCAACGGGCCTACCAGGGCGACCGGGCCCGCTACGCGGGGTACGCGCTGCTGGACGACGACGCCCGGACGGCGATGCGGGCCGAGCTGGCCGAGCGGCGCACCGACCTGGACCAGAAGATCGCCGACTACGGCTCGCACGCCATCGACCCGGCCGCGTGGGCGCAGTTCACGACCGACCTGGGCACCTACTACACGATCGCCGACCAGCAGCTGGTCGCGGCGGCCGACGCCGACGACGAGGCCGGGGTGGCCCTCGTGCTCACCGGGTCGCTGCAGTCGGCGGTCGACGCGGTGATGGACGACTTCTCCGCCGAGTCCGACCGGTCCGCCGACGAGGCCGCGACCCAGATCACCGAGACCGACGCCGAGGCCGCGCAGGCGGTCTGGATCCTGGTCGCCGGCCTGGTCCTCATGGTGCTGCTCGGGTCGGCGCTGGCCTGGGTCGTGGTCCGGGGGATCCGCCGGTCGGTGCAGGCCGTGCAGAGCTCGCTGCAGGCCCTCGAGCGCGGCGACCTGACCGTGCGGGCCGAGGTCACCAGCCAGGACGAGCTGGGCCGCATGGCCACGGCGCTGGGCGCGGCGCAGGACCAGCTCCGCGCGCTGATGTCCTCGGTCGTCGGGTCCGCGGACGCGGTCGCGGCCTCCAGCGAGGAGCTGTCGGCGTCGGCGGCGCAGATCGCCGCGTCGGCGGAGCAGACCAGCGCGCAGTCCGGCGCGGTGTCGGGCTCGGCCGACGAGGTCTCCCGCAGCGTGGCGACGGTGGCGGCCGGTGCCGAGCAGATGAGCGCCTCGATCCGGGAGATCGCGCAGAACGCCAACGAGGCCGCCCGGGTGGCCGCCGAGGCCGTGACCGAGGCCGAGGCGACCAACGCCACCATCACGAAGCTGGGTGCCTCGTCGAAGGAGATCGGCGACGTCATCAAGGTGATCACCAGCATCGCCGAGCAGACGAACCTGCTGGCGCTCAACGCCACCATCGAGGCCGCCCGGGCCGGTGAGGCGGGCAAGGGCTTCGCCGTGGTGGCCAACGAGGTCAAGGAGCTGGCGCAGGAGACCGCGCGGGCCACCGAGGACATCGCCCGTCGGGTGGAGGCCATCCAGGCCGACACCGGTGGCGCGGTGGCCGCGATCGGTCGGATCGGTGAGGTGATCGGGCAGATCAACGACTACCAGCTGACCATCGCCAGCGCGGTGGAGGAGCAGACGGCGACGACGAACGAGATGTCGCGCAGCGTGGCCGAGGCCGCGGGTGGGACGACGGAGATCGCCGCGACCATCACCGGGGTGTCCAGCGCGGCCGGGTCGACCACCCAGGCGCTCGGGCAAACCCGGGTCGCGGTCGACGAGCTGGCCCGCATGGCCGGCGACCTGCGCACGACGGTCGGCAGCTTCACCTGGTGAGCAGACCTCGTCCTGGAGGTACCGAGCACTCACCCCCAGGGTGATCGGAACCGGGATCGGGTCAAGGAACACGCGTTGTGGCCGATCACGTTCCCCATGATGGTGCGGCGGAGAGCTGCCGGGTGGGCGGCCCCTCGGCGGTGGGCGCCCGCCCTGCGGGGGTTGCTCGGTGCCGCGGTGCTGGGTGGTGTCCTGCTCGCGGGCGGGCCCGCACAGCAGGCGGACGAGGACGGGCCGGCCCTGGTCGAGGTCAGCGACAGCAACCCGCTCCCCCCCACCGGTGTGGTCATCACCGCGGGCAACGGACAGTTCACGTCCGTGCGCTGGACCGCATCCACCGAGCCCAATGCCAGCGGGTACGTGGTCAGGGTCGGCTCGTACCAGACCACCGTCAGCGGCACCTCGACCACGACGCCCATCACCGGACTGGTCAACGGCACGGACTACACGGTGCAGGTGTTCACCCGCACCAACTACAACCTGCTGGGCCTGCAGACCGCCACGGGCACCGTCCCGGCGACGGCGACCAGCTACCCGCGCGACGGCGTCGAACCGGCGCGGCCCACCGGGGTCACGGCGGTGCGCGGCGACGGCCAGGTCACCGTCAGCTGGGCGGCGAACACCGAACCCGACCTCGCCGGCTACCGGGTGCTGCGCGACGGCACCCCGGTCAGCGGCACGCTCACCGGCCGCAGCTACGTCGACACCGGGCTGGTGAACGACACCACCTACCGCTACTCGGTCCAGGCCGTCGACGTGTCCCGGCAGTGGTCGGCGTCCTCGGTGCCGGCAGTGGCGGCTACGCCCACCGACCTCACCGCGCCGGGCACCCCCAGGATGCTGCTCGCCGAGCGCGGCGACCGGCAGGTGACGCTGTCGTGGGCCGCCAACCCCGAGCCCGACGTGGCGTCCTACCGGCTCCTGCGGGACGGCGTGGAGGTCGCCAGCATCCCGGCCGGCTCGCACGGCTACACCGACACCGGCCTGGACAACGACCGCACCTACCGCTACACCCTCGTCGCCGTCGACACGCACGCCAACCGGTCCGCCCCCACCGCCGGGATCGACGCGACGCCCACCGACCTCACCCCGCCCGCGGTGCCGACCGGTCTGGCCGCCACCCGCGGCGACACCCGCGTGACGCTGGCCTGGGCCGCCAACGCCGAGCCGGACCTCGGTTCCTACCGCCTGCTGCGGGACGGCGTCCAGATCGCCGAGGTGTCCCGCACGACGCTGACCTACACCGACAGCGGGCTGACCAACGACACCACCTACCGGTACGCGCTGGTCGCCGTGGACACCCACCTGAACCCCTCGGCGCCCACGGCGGCCGTGCCGGCGACCCCGACCGACCTGACCCCGCCGGCCGCGCCCACCGGGGTGACCGCGGTGCGGGGGGACGGCGTGGTCCAGCTGTCCTGGGCGGCCAACGGCGAGGCCGACCTCGCCGGGTACGTCGTGCTGCGGGACGGGGTGCAGGTCAGCGGGCTGGTGACCGGGACCGGTTGGACCGACACCGGGCTGACCAACGACACCCCCTACCGGTACGTGGTGGTGGCGGTGGACACGCACGGCAACCGGTCGGCACCCTCGGCGCCGGTCGAGGCCAGCCCGGCCGACTTCACCGCGCCCGCCGCGCCGACGGGCTTCACCGCGGTGCGCGGGGACAGCCAGGTCGAGCTGTCCTGGGCGGCGAACGGGGAGCCCGACCTCGACGCGTACCGGCTGTTCCGGGACGGCGTGCTCGTCGCCACGGTCCGGGGCACCTCCTTCCGCGACACCGGGCTGGTCAACGACACCGCGTACCGCTACCTGCTGGTCGCCGTGGACGCCGCCGGCAACGCCTCGCCCGGGGTCGGGGCATCGGCGACCCCGACCGACCTGACCGCCCCGGCGGCGCCGACCGCGCCCGCGGCCACGGCCGGCGAGCGCGCGGCGTCGGTCACGTGGACGCCGTCGCCGGACCCCGACGTCGTGGGTCACCGGGTGCTGGTGGACGGCGTCGAGGCCGCCGCCGTCACCGGGCCGCCGGCCGTGGTCGGCGGCCTGGCCCCGGGCACGACGGTGACGGTGACCGTGGTGGCGGTCGACGGGCACGGCAACGTGTCCGCCCCCAGCGCCGCGGTCACCGTGACGCCCTACGACCGCACGGCGCCGGGTGCCCCCACCGGGGTCACCGCCACCCCCGGTCCCGGGTCCACGACCGTCGCGTGGACGTCGCCGGCCGACCCCGACCCGCTCACCTTCCGGGTCCTGCGCGACGGCGTGCTGGTCGCCACGGTGGCTGCCGCACCGGTCACCGTCACCGGGCTGGCCGAGGGCAGCACCGTCTCGATCACCGTGGTGGCGGTCGACCCCAGCGGCAACGCGTCCCCGCCCTCCGCCGCGGTGCCGGCCGCCCCGCTGACCGCGGCCGTGCCCGCCCAGGGGTCGGGCCAGACCGGTGGCCTGGCCGTCAGCGGGGACGGCAGGTTCGTGGTGGTCGGGACCCGGGCCCGGCTGGAGGCCTCGGACACCAACAGCGCCTACGAGCTCTACCGGCTCGACCGGGTGGCCGGTTCGGCCACCCGCATCGCCCCGCTCGGCGCCGGCGCCACCGGGCCCGACGCCACCAACTCCGCGGCGCCGGCGGTCAGCGACGACGGGCGCTACGTCGTCCTGGCCACCACCGCCGCGCTGGTGCCGGCCGACACCAACCGCCTGGCCGACGTCTACCGGCTGGACACCGTGACCGGTGCGTGGGCGCTGGTGAGCGTCCCGGCCGACGGCCGCGTGAGCCCGACGGTGGCCGGCACCGAGCTGCAGACCGCCACCACGGTCACCGCCACCAGCCCGGCGGTGGCGACCAGCGGCGACGGCGACCTCGTGCTCTTCTACTCCGCCCGGGCCGACCTGGGGCCGGTGGACACCAACGGCGTCGTCGACCTCTACGCCAAGCGCATGTCCACCGGGGCGGTCACCCGGGTCTCGGCCGCCCCCGGTGGGGGCGACCTGCCCCGGGCCGCCACCGGTCCGGCCCTGGCGCTGACCCCCGACGGCCGGTACGCCCTGTTCCCGGCCACCGGACCCGCCGGCCCGATGGTGCTCTACCGCGCCACCCTGTCCGGTGCCGACGCCGGCCGCACGGTGGTGGTCAGCACCATGACCGCCGGCGGGCGCACCACCGAGGTCGGGGTGCTGCGCGACGCCGGGGACGTCGACCTCTCCGACGACGGCCGGTACGTGGTCTTCTCGACCTCGGCCCGGCCGACCTCGCCCGGGCAGAGCTTCTCGACCGCGCTGGCCTACCGGGCCGACACCACGACCGGTGCCGTGCAGGCGCTGGGCACCGGGCAGACCATCCACCAGGAGCACAAGGTGGCCCTGGACCCGACCGGGCGGTACGGCTTCGTGGCCACCGCGGCCCCGCTGCTGGCCGGCGACGTCGACGGGCACACCGACGTCTTCCGGCGGGACCTCGACACCGGGGTGCTGGTGCTGGTCACCGCCGACTCGTCGGGGCGGCAGACCGCCGGGCCGGGCGGGTCGGTGAGCCCGGCCGAGCACCCCCGGGTGGTGCCGGTGACCGGCGACCTAGTGGTGCTGCTGACCTCCGAGGCGCTGGTGCCCGGGGACACCAACCGGGTGCGCGACCTCTACGTCAAGGACCTCGTCTCCGGGGCGGTCCTCTCCCCGGTCTCGTGACTCAGCGCAGCCACACCGCCTGGTAGGCGGCCAGCTGCACGGCGTCCTCGGCCAGGTGCGGGGGCTGCCCGGTCAGATGGTCGACCACCCGGGCCGGGTCCAGGCCCAGGTCGCGGAGCACCTGCAGCGGGACGTGCCGCGGCTCGGGGGCGACGTTGTAGGCACCCAGCACGGTGCCCAGCGGGTGGTCCCGGGCCACCAGCAGGACGGCGGGGTCGCGCGGGTCGAGCACCCGCGCGGGCACCGACGCGTGCAGCTGGGGCAGCGAGGCGCGGGCCCGGGTCAGCGCGGCGATGCCCTCGACGACGGCCGGGGAGTCGGGCACCGGCCGGTCGTCGTCGCCCCAGGTCAGGCGGGGGCGGTGGGCCCACCGGTTGTCCGCCGCGTGCCCGGGCTCCTCGGCCCAGTGCGGGTCGTTGCCCAGCCCCAGCTCGTCACCGGACCACAGCACGGGGATGCCGCCGAAGCCGAACACCACGGCGTGGGCGAGCAGCACGCGGGCCACGGCCTGCGGGTCCCAGGTGCCGATGCCGGCGAGGGCGGCCGCCGTCCCGGAGATGCGCCGGTCGCCGGTGGCCTCGTTCTCCCCGAACACCAGGCCGCGGGCCCACGAGCCGGGGAAGTCGCCGGAGTACCAGTCGGACAGGAACCGCCGGTGCGCCCACCCGTCGAGCCCGACCGCGGCGGCGTCGCCGTCGTCGATCGCCCAGCCGATGTCGTCGTGGCAGCGGACGTAGGTGATCCACGCCGTGGTCGAGGGCGGGACCGGCAGCTGCTGCAGGGCGTGGGAGCCCAGGACGGCGTCCCGCGCGGCCAGCATGGACCAGACCTGCACCATGAGCCCGTTGTGGTAGGCCAGGTCGCTGACCTTGCCCCAGTGCTCGCCGGTGCCGTCGGCGCCGAGGTAGGCCACGAGGTCGCGCGGGCCGACGATCGCCTCGGCCTTGAACAGCACGGCCGGGCAGGCGATCCGGGCGAGGGTGCGCAGCGCCTGGGTGAGGGCGTGCACCTCGGGCTGGTTCTGGCAGGCGGTGCCCAGCCGCTTCCAGGTGAAGGCGATGGCGTCCAGCCGCAGCACCTCGACCCCGCGGTTGGCCAGGTCGAGCACGACCTGGGCGTACTCGCAGAACACGTCGGGGTTGGCCCAGTCGACGTCCCACTGGTAGCTGTTGAACGTCGTCCAGACCCAGCCGTCGAGGTCGTCGTCCCAGGTGAAGTTGCCCGGCGCGAGGTCGGGGAAGACCTCGGGCAGCGTCGCCTCCCACGCGTCGGGCCCGGTGCGGTCGGGGAAGACCCGGAAGTAGGCCCGCTTGACCGGGTCGCCGGCGCGGGCCGCGCGGGCCCAGGCGTGGGTGTCGGCGACGTGGTTGAGCACGAGGTCGAGGCAGAGGCTGATGCCCCGGCCGCGCAGGGTGCGGGTCAGTGCAGCCAGGTCGTCCATCGTGCCCAGGTCGGGGCGGACCGAGCCGTGGTCGGCCACCGCGTATCCGCCGTCGTTGGGCGGCGGACCGGGCGTGAGCAGCGGCATGAGGTGCAGGTAGGTGACCCCGAGGGACTCCAGGTAGGGCACCCGGGCGGCCACGGCTGCCAGGTCACCCGCGAACCGGTCGGCGTAGGCCGCGTAGCCCAGGACGTCGGCGCGCTGGAACCAGTCCGGCGCCAGCGAGCGGCGCAGGTCCAGGGCGTGCAGCTCGTCCTCGCGGACGGCGAAGGCGCGCGCGGCCTGCAGCAGCAGCCGGTCGGCGACGGCGGCCGGGTCGGCGTACAGCGGCGCCAGGCCCGCCAGCAGGTCGGGCAGCCACCGTTCGACGCGGGCCCCGAACAGCTCGCGACGGTGCGCCGGGAGGTCGGCGAGGACGGCGTCGGGGGTCGGCACCGGTGCATGGTCTCAGCCGGACGGCTGCGCGGTCTCAGCCGGACGGCGTCCACCGTCGCGCGGAGAGGTCGCCGATCATCCCGATGAGCTGGGCCCGCAGGGCGGGGAGGTCACCGGCGGCGGCACCGAGCAGCGCCTCGGCGGCGTCGTCGGCGGAGGCCTCCTCCAGCGCGGTGCGCCCGGCCCGGGTCAGCGACACCTCGACCCGGCGCCGGTCGGTGGTCGAGCGGGCCCGGCAGACGTGCCCGTGCCGCTCGAGGCGGTCCAGCACCCGGCTCATGGTCTGGTCCTCGACCTGCACGGCCTGGGCGAGCTCGCGCTGGGACCGCGGGGCACCCCCGAGCAGGTGCAGGACGGCGAAGCCGGCGTGGTTGAGGTCCCACCGGGCCAGGTGGGCGTCCCAGGCGTGCTCGGCCAGCCGCGCCGCGGTGGACAGCAGGCGCCCGGTGGCCCAGCCGGACATGTCGGACGACACGCGAACACCTCCCCCGTCGAATGGTCAGCCTGCTGATGGTCCTGCTACGTTCCCTCAGCAGGCTGACCATTGTGCCGCCCAGGAGCTGACCGTGCCCGAGACCGCCCCCACCCGCCGCCTCCGGTGGCTGCTGCCCGCCCTGCTGGTCGTGGGGTGGCTGGCCCTGTCCGCCGTCGCCGGCCCGTTCAGCGGCAAGCTCTCCGAGGTCCAGTCCAACGACCAGAGCGAGTTCCTGCCCGGGTCGGCCGAGTCCCAGCGGGTGGCCGAGCTGTCCGCCGGCTTCAGCGACTCCGACGCGTTCCCGGCCTTCCTGCTCGTCGAGTCCGGCACGCCGCTGACCCGGGCCCAGCTGGCCGCGTTCAGCGAGTTCGCGCAGTCGGTCCCGGGCATCGAGGTCGCCCCCGGTCGCACGGTCGCCGACTACCTCGTTCCGGGCGAGATCCCCGTCCTCCCCAGTGCGGACGGCCTGGCCGCCCTGGCCCTGGTCTCCTTCGACGCCGGCGAGCTCTCCGCCCAGCTGCCCGACGGCGAGAGCCCCATCACCACGGCGGTCGAGGAGATCCGCGCGGCCGAGCCGCAGCTGGCCGGGGCGACGGTCTACGTCGCCGGGCCCGCGGCGACCACCGCCGACCTGGTGAGCGCCTTCGGCGGCATCGACGGCACCCTGCTGCTGGTGGCCGGCATCGCCGTCCTGGTCATCCTGCTGGTGGTCTACCGCTCACCGGTGCTGCCGTTCTTCGTGCTGCTCACCGCAGGTCTCGCCCTCACCACCGCGAGCCTGGTGGTGTACCTGCTCGCCGACGCGGGCGTCGTGACCCTCGACGGCCAGGGCCAGGGCATCCTGTCCATCCTCGTGGTCGGGGCGGCCACCGACTACTCCCTGCTGCTGGTGGCCCGCTACCGCGAGGAGCTGCGCCGGCACGACGACCGCTACGCCGCGATGCGCCGCGCCTGGCGGCAGACGCTGGAGCCGGTGCTGGCCAGCGCCGCGACCGTCGTCCTCGGCCTGCTGTGCCTGCTGCTCGCCGACATCGGGCCGACCCGCGGGCTGGGCCCGGTCACCTCGGTCGGCATCGTCGCCGCGGTGCTGGCCGCGCTCACCTTCCTGCCCGCGCTCCTGGTGCTGCCCGGTCGGACGTCGGCCGGTGAGCACGGCCGCTGGGTCTTCTGGCCGGCGGTGCCGCACGTGGGCTCGCCCGGGCCGGAGTCCACCGGGGTGTGGGCACGGGTGTCCCGGCTCGTCGGTCGTCGTCCGGTCGCGGTCGGGGTGCTGAGCGCGCTGTCCCTGCTGGTGCTGGCCGCCTTCGCGCCCACCCTGCCCGCCGACGGCGTCGCGCAGAGCGACACCTTCCTCGACCGGGTGGAGTCCGTCGTGGGTGGGGAGGCCCTGGCCCGGCACTTCCCCGCCGGCTCCGGCTCGCCCACCCTCGTCGTCGCGCCCGAGGCCGACCTGGACGCGGTCACCACGGCGGTGCAGGACGCCGCCGGCGTGTCGTCGGTGACCCCGACCCCGGACGACGCCGGCCGGCCGCGCGTGGTCGACGGCCTCGTGCAGCTGCAGGTCACCCTCGCCGACCCGGCCGACTCCCCCGCCGCCGAGGACGCCGTCGCCGCGCTGCGCACCGACCTCGACGCCGTCTCGCCCGACGTGCTCGTGGGCGGGACGACGGCCCAGGCGCTGGACGTCCAGGAGATCTCCACCGCGGACCGGGACCGGATCATCCCGGTGATCCTGCTGGTGGTGTTCGTCGTCCTGGCCCTGCTGCTGCGCTCGCTGGTCGCGCCGCTGGTGCTGCTGCTGTGCAACGTCCTCTCGTTCGCCGCCACCCTGGGCGCCGCGGCACTGGTCTTCGACCACGTCCTCGACCTGCCCGGTGGTGACCCCACCGTGCCGCTGTACGCCTTCGTCTTCCTGGTCGCGCTGGGGATCGACTACTCGATCTTCCTGATGACCCGGGTGCGGGAGGAGGCGGCGCACCAGGGCACCCGGGCCGGGGTGCTCACCGGCCTGGCGGTCACCGGCGGCGTCATCACCAGCGCCGGGATCGTGCTGGCCGCGACCTTCGCCGCGCTGGGCGTGCTGCCGATCCTGTTCCTGCTGCAGATCGCGTTCCTGGTCGCGTTCGGGGTGCTGCTGGACACCTTCGTCGTCCGGTCGCTGCTGGTGCCGGCCGTCGTCCTCCGGCTGGGCCGGCGCACCTGGTGGCCGAGCCGGCTGGCCGCGGCGGACCCGTCCCGGGAGCGGCAGGTCGCGCCGGCGGCCAGCTGACCCGGCGAGCGGGCTCAGGCCTGCCAGCGGTACTCCAGCTCGGGTCGCCCGGCGCCGCCGTAGCGCGGCTGGCGGGCGACCAGGCCGGTGTCGGCCAGGTGCTCCAGGTAGCGCCGTGCGGTGATCCGCGAGGCGCCGATCGCTCGCCCGACCTCCGCGGCGCTCACCCCGTCGCCCGTGCGGACGACGGCGACCACCGCGTCCAGGGTCTCGCGCCCCATGCCCTTGGGCAGCAGGGCGGGCCGGGTGGGGCGCAGGTTCTCCAGCGCCCGGTCGACGGCGTCCTGCCCCGCGACGTCGCCCTCGCCGCGCAGCTGCGCCCGGTGCTCGGCGTAGGCGACCAGCCGGTCGCGCAGGGCGGCACCGGTGAAGGGCTTGAGCAGGTAGCCGACCACCCCGTGCGCGGCCGCGGCCCGCACGGTGGCCAGCTCGCGCGCCGAGGTCACCGCCAGGACGTCGACGTCCCGGCCGGCGGCCCGCAGCCGGCGCAGCAGCTCGGTGCCGTGGGTGTCGGGCAGGTTCATGTCCAGCAGCACCAGGTCGACCTCGTGCCGGCCGAGCGCCTCCCACGCCGCGCGGCCGGTGCCGGCGACCGCGATGCACGTGAAACCTCCCACCCGGTCGACGTGGGCGCGGTGCGCCTCGCCGGCGATGGCCTCGTCCTCGACCACCAGGACCCGCAGGTCGGTCACCGGGGGACCGCCGTCCGCACGGGGAGGGAGACCGCGAACTCCGCACCCGGCCCGGACCGCACGGCCACCGTGCCGCCGTTGCGCTCCACGGCCTGGGCGACCAGGGCGAGCCCGATGCCCTGCCCGGTGGCCTTGGTGGTCCAGCCCCGGCGGAACGCCTGCTCGGGGTCCTCGACGCCCGGGCCGGTGTCCTCCACGCGCAGCTCGAGACGACCGTCGGCCTGCCAGAGCGCCAGCTGGACCTCGCGCGGCGGGTCACCGGCCAGGGCGGCGTCGATCGCGTTGTCCAGCAGGTTGCCCACGATCGTGACGAGGTCACCGCCCGGGATGCCGGTGACGCCGACCGAGGTGCCGGGGTCGATCTCCAGGGCCACCCCGCGCTCGTGGGCCGCGGCCGCCTTGCCCAGCAGGAGGGCGGCCAGCACCGGCTCCTCGACCGCCTCCACCACCCGGTCAGTGAGGCGCTGGGCGACCGCCAGCTCCGACGTCGCGAACTCCACGGCCTCCTCGGTGCGGCCCAGCTCCACGAGGGACACGGTGGTGTGCAGCCGGTTCGCCGCCTCGTGGGCCTGCGAGCGCAGCGACTCGGCGAAGGCCCGCACGCTGTCCAGCTCCCCGGTCAGCGCCTGCAGGTCCGTGTGGTCGCGCAGGGTCACCACGGCGCCCACCGACCGCCCGCTCGAGGTGGCCGGCGCCTGGTTGACCACCAGCACCCGGCTGCCGCTGACGTGCACCTCGTCCACGGCCAGCTGCTGCTGGGCGAGGGTTGCGGTCAGCTCGGGGTCCAGGCCCAGCTCGGTGACGTGCCGCCCCGTCACGTCGCCGTGCAGGTCGAGCAGCCGGCGGGCCTCGTCGTTGACCAGCTGCACCGTGCGGTCGCCGTCGAGCAGCAGCAGACCCTCGCGGACGGCGTGCAGCACCGCGTCGTAGTACTCGAGCATCCGGGCCAGGGGGGCGGCCCCCAGGCCGTGCGTCTGCCGCCGCAGCCGCCGGCTGACCAGCCAGCTGCCCAGGGCGCCCACGCCCAGGACCGCAGCGGCCACCCCGAGCACGCCGGGCAGGGCCGCGGTGACGTCGTGGCCGATGGCCGAGACCGTGATGCCCACGCTGACCAGCGCCACCACGTCGGTGCTGCTGCCGGTGGCGAAGACCGGCGCCACGGCCCGCACCGAGGGGCCCAGGGTGCCGGTGTAGGTCTCGGTGAACGTCTCGCCCGCGAGCGCGCGGGCGATGTTGCCCACGAACGGTCGGCCGATCTGGGCGGGGTCGGGGTGGGTGAACCGGGTGCGGTCGGGGGCCAGGACGGTGATGAAGGAGGTCGCGGTGTCGGCGCGCACCTGCTCGACGTAGGGCTGCAGCTCGGCGGTGGGGTCGGCGCCCACGACGGCTGTGCGCACCAGCGGGGAGTCCGCCAGCGTCTCGGCGATGCTGCGGGCCTGGTTGGCGGCGCGGTCCTCGACGGCCCCCCGCGCCCGGTCGACGGCGAACCAGCCCAGCGCGACCACCACGACGAGCAGCACCAGCGCCTGCAGGGCCAGCAGCTGGCGGGCCAGGCTGCCGCGCTCGCGGCGGCTGCGGGCGAGCACGGCAGGGATGCGCACGCAGGGAAGTGTGCACGCAATGAACGCAACGGTGACCGGGGTCACGCGTCCGGCGACGGTGGTGCCGTCGCCACCCCGGCGGCCCGGAGCTCCCCGCTCCGCCGGACTCCACTGGAGCAGTCATGGCATCGACGTCCCCCGCACCCGGCAGCGCGCCGGTGACGCTGAAGAAGAAGCGCGACACGACCCACTGGCTCTACATCGCGGTGATCGTCGCGGTGCTCGCGGGCATCGTGGTCGGTCTGGTGGCCCCGGACTTCGGCAAGGAGCTGAAGTGGCTGGGCACCCTCTTCGTCAACCTGATCAAGATGATCATCGCGCCGGTCATCTTCTGCACGATCGTGCTGGGCATAGGCGCCATCCGGAAGGCCGCGCAGGTCGGCCGGATCGGTGGTCTGGCCCTGGGCTACTTCATCGCGATGTCGACGGTGGCCCTGTTCATCGGTCTGCTGGTGGGCAACGTCCTGCACCCGGGTGACGGCCTGCAGCTGACCGACGAGGTGCGCGGCGCCGGTCAGGACCTGATCGACCAGTCCGCCGAGGGTGCCCCCGAGGGCACCACCGGCTTCCTGCTCTCGCTGATCCCGGCCACCCTGGTCTCCGCGCTGACCAGCGGCTCGGTGCTGCAGGCGCTGCTGGTCGCGCTGCTGGTCGGCTTCGCGCTGCAGGCCATGGGCACGGCCGGTCAGCCGATCCTGACCGGCATCGGCCACCTGCAGAAGCTGGTCTTCCGCATCCTCGCCATGATCATGTGGGTCGCCCCCATCGGTGCCTTCGGCGCCATCGCCGCCGTCGTCGGCGCGACCGGCGTCCAGGCCCTGAAGAGCCTCGGCATCCTGATGCTCGGCTTCTACCTGACCTGCGCGCTGTTCGTCTTCCTCTTCCTCGGCACGATCCTGCGGGCCGTCGTCGGCATCAACGTCTTCTCGTTCCTGAAGTACCTGGGCCGCGAGTACCTGCTGATCGTCTCGTCGTCGTCCTCGGAGACCGCGCTCCCCCGCCTGATCGCCAAGATGGAGCACGTCGGCGTCAGCAAGCCGGTCGCCGGGATCGTCGTCCCGACCGGGTACTCGTTCAACCTCGACGGCACCGCGATCTACTTGACCATGGCCTCGCTGTTCATCGCCGAGGCGCTGGGTGACCCGCTCAGCGTGGCCGAGCAGATCGGCCTGCTGGTCTTCATGGTCGTCGCCTCGAAGGGTGCGGCCGGGGTCTCCGGCGCCGGTCTGGCCACCCTGGCCGGCGGCCTGTCCTCGCACCGCCCCGAGCTGCTGGACGGCGTCGGCCTGATCGTCGGCATCGACCGGTTCATGAGCGAGGCCCGCGCGGTCACCAACTTCTCGGGCAACGCCATCGCCTGCATGCTGGTGGCCACCTGGACCAAGGAGCTCGACCGCGAGCAGATGAAGGCCGTGCTGGCCGGCGAGCGACCCTTCGACGAGACCACGATGCTCGACGACGGTCACGCCGCCCCCGCGGTCGAGGACGCCGGCGACCAGCGCCGCGAGTTCGCCGGGGCCGCCACCCGCTGACCCCGCCCCGGACGCCGACGCCCGCACCTTCCCGAGGAGGTGCGGGCGTCGTGCTGTCCCGGCCCTCAGAGGGTGTTGGGTAATTGATCGGCTACTTGTCGGAGTCGAGGTCGTCGGCCAGCCGGCGGGCGGCTTCGGTCTCGATGGGGCCTTGGGGCTCGATGTGTCGGCCGGTGAGTCGGGCGGCCATCAAC